>JBAVTK010000182.1:0-19192 GCA_049696095.1 Aliidongia sp.
TCGGACGACAGCCTCGAGATGCAGCAGGCAGACAAGGTCTATATCGCCCGCGGCAACGCCGTCGCCAAACGCGGCGACCGGACCCTCTATGCCGACACGTTGATGGCCTATTATCGCGATGTGCCCAACACCAGCCAGACCGAGATCTGGCGAGTCGTTGCCGACGGCCACGTCAAGATCACGACACCGACCCAGACGGTGATCGGCGACCACGCCATCGACGATCTCGACACCAAGACCGACGTCATTACCGGCAAGGATCTGAAATTGACCACGCCGATTGATGTGGTCACCGCGCGCGACAGTCTGGAATGGTACGAAGACAAAAGCGTCGCGGTAGCGCGCGGCGACGGGTTAGCGATTCGCCATACGCCGAAAGGCGACCGGCGCATCCGCGGCGACATATTGGTGGCGCTGATCGTCCAGCCGCCGGGCGAAGCCCAGCGGATCAGCCGAATCGATGCCACCGGCCATGTCGTGGTCTCGACACCCGATCAGGTCGGCACCGGCGACACGGGCGTCTATAATGCCGAAACCGGCATCGCCACCCTGACGCACCATGTGACTTTGGCGCGCGGAGAGAATACACTCACCGGAGAATACGGCGTCGTCGATACCGACAAGGGTGTCAGCCGACTTCTGCCGCGCCCGCCGACCGAACAGGATCACACCCGTAGCCGGGTCAATGGCTACATCGTTCCCCGGCAGAAGGGTTCGGCCGACGCCGCCGGTAAACCGGCCCCGGACGCGACTCAAATAGTACCGCCGGACGCGGCCAAAGTGCGTTAGAGTGGAGCCGATGAACCTATCTTCCCCTCCTTCCGGGTCGGTCGACTCGGAGCCGGGCGGCCTTGCGGCCGATGGCCGGCCCCGCCTCGTCGCCCAGCGGACCGGTCTGGTCGCAACCAATCTGGGTAAGAGCTTTCAAAAGCGACCGGTGCTGCGCGGCGTGTCGATCTCGGTCAAACGCGGTGAAGTCGTGGGTCTGCTCGGCCCGAACGGCGCCGGCAAGACCACTTGCTTCTATATCATCACCGGCCTGATCAGCGCCGATATCGGCATGGTCACGCTCGACGGTCAGGACATTACCAATCTGCCGATGTATCGGCGCGCGCGCCTAGGTATCGGCTATCTCCCCCAGGAAGCCTCAATCTTCCGTGGCCTCAACGTCGAACAGAACATCCGCGCCGCGCTCGAAGTGGTCGAGCCGGTGGTCGATGCGCGCGAAGCGATGCTCGATGAGCTTTTGGCGGAATTCTCGATCAGCCATCTGCGGCGCACCCCGTCGCTGGCCTTGAGCGGCGGTGAGCGGCGGCGCGTCGAAATCGCGCGTGCGCTCGCCATTCAGCCGCATTTCATTTTGCTCGACGAGCCGTTGGCCGGCATCGATCCGATCGCGGTCAATGACATACGCGAGCTGGTTCGGCATTTGAAAAATCGCGGTATCGGCGTGTTGATCACCGATCACAATGTCCGCGAAACGCTCGACATTGTCGATCGTGCCTATATCCTTCATGATGGCAAGGTTCTCCGCGAGGGCCTGCCGGCTGAGATCGTCGCGGACATCAATGTCAGACGCGTCTATCTCGGTGAAAGGTTCAGCCTGTAAGTCGGTGGTGCAGTGATGGCGCTCAGCCAGAGGCTCGATCTCCGACAGACCCAATCGTTGGTCATGACGCCGCAATTGCAGCAGGCGATCAAGTTGCTGCAATTGTCCAATCTCGAACTGGTCGATTACGTCGAGCAAGAGCTGGAGCAAAACCCGCTGCTCGAACGGGATGACAGCGATCCAGAAGCGCCAATGATCCCGGAAACCGGCCCGACCGTAAGCGAACAGGTTCCAGCGCCGGTCGAAACGGCGCAAGCGCTCGACGGCGTGTCAAGCTTCGAAGGCGAGGATACCGACGCCTGGACTGCGGCGAGCGGGGCGGAAGGTCAGGGCGAAACCGACTATGCCGGCGATGCCGAAGCCTGGAAAACCCGCAACGGCGCCGGCCAAGGCGGCGGTGATTTGCCGGGGCTGGAGGAGACGCTGCGTCAGACCGTGACGCTCCGTGAGCATCTCGTCGGTCAGCTCAATTGTGATATTGAGGATCCGATCGACCGCATGATCGGGTTGTTCATGATCGATCTGGTCGACGAAGCCGGCTACCTAACCGCCGGGCTGCTGGACATCGCGGCAAATTTGGGCTGCTCGGTCGACCGGGTCGAGCTTGTGCTGCAACGACTGCAACGCTTCGAGCCATCCGGCATTTTCGCCCGCACCTTGGCCGAATGCCTGGCGATTCAGCTCCGTGAGCGGCAGCGCCTGGATCCGTGCATGCAGCGCATGCTGGATCATTTGCCGCTGTTGGCGGCGCGCGATATCGGGGCCTTGATGCGGGTCTGCGGCGCCGACGCCGAGGATCTGACCCAAATGGTCGCGGAGATCAAGGCGCTCAATCCGAAGCCGGGACTCGCCTTCGACGGAGCGCCGGCCCAGCCGGTCGTGCCAGATATTCTGATGCGCGCCCAACCGGCCGGCGGTTGGTTGATCGAACTTAACAACGACACGCTGCCTCGCGTGCTGGTCAATATGCGCTATTACTCAAAGGTCAATCGTTCAGTTTCCGGTAAGCTTGATCATGATTATCTTAGCGAAAGGCTGCAATCGGCCAATTGGCTCGTCAAGTCGCTGCACCAGCGGGCCACCACCATTCTGAAAGTCGCTACCGAGATCGTGCGTCAGCAGGAAGCCTTTTTCGCCCATGGCGTCTCGCAATTGCGGCCCTTGATTTTGCGTGATATCGCCGAGGCGATCGGCATGCATGAAAGTACGGTCAGCCGAGTGACCAGCAACAAATACATGACAACCCCGCGCGGTTTGTTCGAGTTGAAATACTTTTTCACCTCGTCGATTTCGGCGGCCAACGGGGCGGCGGCCCATTCGGCCGAGGCGGTGAAATTCAAGATCAAATCGTTGATCGACACTGAAACCGCCGCTGAGGTGTTATCGGACGATCGGCTTGTCGAGCTGCTGCGCCGCGACGGAATCGACATTGCCAGAAGGACAGTGGCGAAATATCGCGAAGCCATGCGCATACCGTCCTCAGTGCTGCGGCGCCGCGACAAATCGCTCGGGATCTGATACGCAGGCCGCCGGCTGCCGAAAAGGCCGGTGGTCCGGAACGTGCTTGACACTCCATGACGGCTGACCCGGCCGGCATGACGGTGTCTCGGGTCTCGCTTTTCGGCGAGATCGACCGCTCACCTCCTCCCCCAGGAGGCGGGCGTCAATTCGAAACGGGAGGTCACTATGGCGATACAGTTCACCGTTACGGGCAAGCAGATGGATGTCGGCAACGCGCTCAGCCAGCATATCGAGGACTCGGTTGGCAGTCTGGTCGGCAAATATTTCGGCACCGGCATCGAGGCCCATGCGGTTCTGTCGCGCGAAGCACATCTCTATTGCTGCGACCTGTCGGTTCATATCGGCCGGGGTATCATGCTGCAGGCGAGTGAAAAGGAGAGCGATCCTTACAAGGCCGCCGACCGCGCCACCGATCTCATCGCAAAGCGGATGCGGCGCTACAAGCGTCGTCTGCGCGATCACCATAACGGCGCCGAACACAAGTTCCACCAAGCGCTGGAAGCGCAATATGCCATCATTGCCCCGGAAGCCGAGGAGCTTGACGAGGATACCGGAATCGACGCGCAGAATGGCCAACCGCTCGTCGTCGCCGAGATGACGACTGAAATCCCGACTTTGACGGTCGGGGAGGCTGTGATGCGGATGGATCTGGCGCAGTCCCCCGCTTTGATGTTCCGGAGTTCCGCGCATGGCGGGCTCAATGTCGTCTACCGCCGCAAGGACGGCCATATCGGCTGGATCGACCCGCGCCAAGCGGGCGCGGGGACAGCATGAGACAAGGCCCGGCTAGGATCCCCTGATGGAAATCGTCGATTTGATCACGCCGGGAAGCGTGATCGCCAATTTCCGGGTCGCCAACAAGAAACAGGCGCTCCAAGAGTTGGCGAAACGGGCAACGGCGGTGACCGGCTTGTCCGAGCGGCTCATTTTCGATGTCCTCGCGGAGCGTGAGCGGCTCGGCACAACCGGTGTCGGCATGGGCATCGCGATTCCGCATGGCAAGCTCTCCGGTATCGAACGGATGACCGGCGTGTTCGCACGCTTGGAAAGACCGGTTGATTTCGAGGCGATCGACGATCAACCGGTCGATCTCATCTTCCTGTTGCTGGCGCCAGAGGGCGCCGGCACCGATCACCTGAAGGCCTTGGCGCGGGTCTCCCGGTTGCTGCGGGACCGGGCGATCTGCGCCAAGCTGCGCGGCACAGATAATCAGGACGCCCTCTATGCCCTACTGACCGAGGATCAGGCCTCACACGCCGCCTAGCCCTCACGCGCCCCGAAGATCGCCGTGCCAAGCCGGATATGGCTGGCGCCCTGGCCGATCGCGATCGGATAATCGGCACTCATCCCCATGCTGAGTTCGCGCAGGCCGTGGCGCCGCGCCGTCTCGCGCAGCAGTGCGAAATGCAGGGCCGGCTCTTCGCCCTGTGGCGGGATGCACATGAGGCCGGTGATCGGCAGACCCAGCCGGTCGATGCAGTCGCGGATGAAATCATCGGCCTCGGCCGGCAGAATCCCGGCCTTTTGCGGCTCCTCCCCGGTATTGACCTCGATCAGCAGACGGCGCAGGCGGCCCGGCTCCTTGGCCAGCGCTGCGGCCAGGGCTTCGGCCAGTTTCGGCCGGTCAAGCGTTTCGATCACCTCGAAGGCGCGCAGCGCATCACTCACCTTGTTGGTTTGCAGTGGGCCGATCAGATGCAGTTCGATGTCGGCACCCTCCGCGCGCAGCGGCTCGAACTTGGCGATCGCCTCCTGCACCCGATTCTCGCCGAACACGCGCTGGCCGGCTGCAAGGGCGATTTGAATGTCCGCGGCCGGTCTGGTCTTGCTGACCGCGACCAGCGTCACAGCGCCTGATCGGCTGGAAGCGGCAACGGTCTCCCTGATCTCGGTGCGAATGGTGGCGAGTGCGGCGGCGATATCGGTCATGAGAGGTCTCGGCACTGGTGGTTCGGCTTGATGCGAGCCATCGGACGATGCTGTCAAGCAATCCCTTGTCGTCTATTCTCGCATGTGGCTTTGAACCGGGCGCCGATCATGCTAGGAACGCATAGTTTGAAGCCCACCGCTCGATTGTCGGCGGTTGCCGCTTTGTGCCGGTTCCGCCGCACAGGCATTGAGGAGCCCGATGTTTAAGCGCCAGCGTCTCGTCCCGTTCGTTCTCGGCCTCGCTTTGTCCGGTCTGCTCGCCGGCTGCGACAGCGACAAATCTGCCGACAACGCCTATCAATCCGTTCCGACACCGGCCCCCGCCGACCGGGGCGGCAGCTCGATTTTCGGCAATGGTGGAATCCCGCTGCTCGACAATGAGAGCGGCGAACCAGCGCCGGCAGCGCTCGGCGTCGGGGTCAATGCGTTTTTGTGGCGTGCCTCGCTCGATACGGTGTCGTTCATGCCGATTGCCTCGGCCGACCCGTTCGGCGGTGTCATCATCACCGATTGGTTCGCCCCGCCGGAGACGCCGACCGAACGCTTCAAGATCAACATCTTCATCCTCGATCGGCAATTGCGCGCCGACGGCATTCGGGCCGCGGTGTTCCGGCAGACTCAAACATCCGATGGCCGCTGGGTCGATGCCGCGGTCGAGAAGAAAACCGCCGGCGATTTCGAAAACGCGATCTTGACGCGGGCCCGGCAGCTTCGCGTGACCGCCGTCGGTGCGACCGCGCAGAATTGACCTCGGGCGGCGGCTGTCCTCCTGGGGCGAGCCGCTCGTCCCGGAAGCACAGGATCAGTCGATGACCGAACGATATAATTTTCTCGAGGCCGAACAACGCTGGCGGGCGTCTTGGCAGGAAGCGCGGAGCTTCGCCGCCGTCACCGATCCAAGCCGACCGAAATATTATGTGCTGGAGATGTTCCCGTACCCGTCGGGCAAGCTTCATGTCGGTCATGTGCGCAATTACACCATGGGCGATGTCGTCACCCGGTTCAAACGGGCGCGCGGCTTCAATGTGCTGCATCCGATGGGCTGGGATGCCTTCGGCTTGCCGGCCGAGAATGCGGCGATCGCGTCGGGCATCCATCCGGCCCACTGGACTTACGACAACATCGCGACCATGCGCCGCCAGCTCCAACAGATCGGGCTGGCCTATGATTGGGACCGCGAGATCGCGACCTGTCATCCGCAATATTACCGGCATGAACAGAAGATGTTCCTGGATTTCCTGAAGGCGGGCTTGGCATATCGCAAGGAATCCTGGGTCAATTGGGATCCGGTCGAGCACACCGTGCTGGCCAATGAGCAGGTCGTCGATGGCTGCGGCTGGCGCTCCGGCGCCCCGGTCGAAAAACGGCTTTTGTCACAGTGGTTTCTCAAAATCACCGATTTCGCCGAGGATCTGCTGGACGGCATCGAGACTCTCGATCGCTGGCCCGAGCGGGTGCGCGTGATGCAGGCCAACTGGATCGGCCGCTCCGAAGGGGCCAGGGTGTTGTTCGCGCTAGCGGGCGACGGCTTTGCCGGCGAAAAGCTCGAAGTCTTCACGACGCGGCCGGACACTTTGTTCGGCGCATCATTCTGCGCCGTATCGGCCAACCACCCGGTCGCTCAGCGTCTGGCGGCGGAAGATCCGGCAATCGCCGAATTCAATGCCGAATGCAATCGGATGGGCACCAGCGAAGTTGCGGTCGAGACGGCAGAAAAACAGGGCTATCGCACCCGGCTGGTCGTCGAGCATCCACTGGTTCCCGGTGCGACCGTGCCGGTCTATATCGCCAATTTCGTTCTGATGGAGTACGGCACCGGCGCGATTTTCGGTTGCCCGGCCCATGATCAGCGCGATCTCGATTTCGCCAATAAATATGGCTTGCCGGTTCGTGTCGTGGTCCGCCCGCCCGACGGCCCAGCACCCGAGGTCACGACCGAAGCGTTTGTGGCACTCGACGGCATCGCGGTCAATTCCGGTTTTCTCGACGGCCTGACCGTGACCGAGGCCAAGCGCCGGGTGATCGCGCATCTGACAGAGACCGGTTCCGGCACAGGCACGATCCAGTACCGGCTGCGCGATTGGGGCGTGTCGCGCCAGCGTTATTGGGGCTGTCCGATCCCGATCATCCATTGCCCAAGCTGCGGCATCGTACCGGTTCCGGAAGCCGAACTACCGGTCGAATTGCCCGACGATGTCAGCTTTGATCAACCGGGCAATCCGCTCGACCGGCACCCGACCTGGAAGCATGTCGCTTGTCCGCACTGCGGCGAAGCGGCGCGGCGCGAGACCGATACCTTCGACACTTTCTTCGAATCATCCTGGTATTTCGCGCGGTTCTGTTCGCCGCGGTCCGACCAGGCGTTCGAACGCGCGGATGTCGATTACTGGCTGCCGGTCGATCAATATATCGGCGGCATCGAGCATGCGATCCTGCATCTGCTGTATTCACGCTTCTTCGTCCGGGCCTTGCGGCGGTGCGGCTATCTCGATCTGAAGGAACCGTTCGCCGGCCTGTTCACCCAAGGCATGGTGTGCCACGAGACCTATAAGGACGCTGATGGCGCGTGGCTCTATCCGGAAGAGACGGAAATCGGTGAGGACGGCGTGATCCGCGACCGCCGGGGCCGCCCGGTCACGCATGGCCGCACCGAAAAAATGTCGAAATCCAAGAAGAACACGGTCGGGCTCGACGCGATCTGCGGCAGCTATGGCGCCGACACGGCCCGGCTGTTCCTGTTGTCGGATAGCCCGCCGGAACGCGATCTGGAATGGACCGCCGCCGGTATCGAAGGCAGTTGGCGCTATGTCAATCGCCTGTACCGGCTGGTTTTCGACCACCGCGATCGGTTGGGCTCGCCGGACATTGCCATGACCGGTTCCAGCGCGACCAGGCGGCTGACCCACAAAACAGTCGCTGCGGTGACCGAGGATCTGGAGCAATTTCGCTTCAATCGCAGCGTCGCCCGATTGCGCGAGCTGTCCAACCATCTGGAAGAAACGGCAGCCACCGCCGATGGCGGCGAATTGCGCGAGGCGCTGGAGGCGCTGATCGTGCTGCTGGGACCGATGATGCCGCATCTGGCCGAGGAACTGTGGCATCTGCTTGGTCATGGCGGGCTGCTGGTCGATCAGCCCTGGCCGAAGGCGGATCCGGCGCTGACCCGCGACGATGTCGTCACCATGGCGATTCAGGTCAATGGCAAACTGCGTGCGACACTCGACTTGGCACGCGATCTCGATCAAACTCAGGCGCGCGAGGCTGCCTTGTCTTTGCCGGCGGTGCAGCGCGCGCTGGATGGAAAATCGGTCAGGAAAGTCATCGTCGTGCCGAATCGGATCATCAATGTCGTGGTGTAGGCGCCTTGCGGCAGCGACCGTCTGCCTGATTACGGCCGCGTGCGGATTCCAGCCGCTTTATGGCGACCGCGGCGGCTCGGCGAGTTTGGCGGCGCAGCTTGCCTCGATTCGCGTCGTGCAGATTACTGAGCGTTACGGCCAAGTGATGACCAATGATCTGCATGACGGGCTCAATCCGAATGCGCTGAGCGTACCGACGGTCTATCAGCTCGAAGTAGCGCTGCATGAAACGACGGCACCCCAGGCGACGCGGGCCGATGGCACACCCAGCCGATCCGCGCTGGCGCTCGGTGCCACTTGGCTGCTTCGCAAGCTGGGTGATGACAACAAAGTCGTGACGCACGGCTCGCTGAAATCTTCCACCGGTTATGATATTCTGAACAACGACTACGCCAATGTCGTGAGTAACAATACCGGAGAGTTGCGGGCGGTACGCGATCTGAGCGACCAGATCCAGGCCAGCCTCGCGATATATTTCCAGACTCAGCCGACGACGTGAAGCTCGGCCCCGCACAGTTGGCGGGATTTCTCAGGCAACCACCTGAAGCCATCGCCGCAGTCCTGCTGTTCGGTCCTGACGAAGGTCTGGTCCGGGAGCGGGGCGAGACGCTCACCCGTGCCGTGCTCGGCAGTGCGACGGACGATCCGTTTCGGTTGGCGGTGCTAACCGGCGAGACACTGAAACAAGATCCAGCCCGGCTGGCCGATGAAGCGGATGCACTCAGTCTGATGGGCGGACGCCGGGTAGTCCGCGTGCGCGACGTCGGCGATACCCTGGCGAAAAGCCTCAACTATGTTCTGGACCGCAAGCCGGGTGGCGGGCTGATCGTCATCGAGGCCGGCGATCTCGCTAAAAGCTCGGCGTTGCGCAAATTGGCCGAGGCGGCGCCCAATGCCGCGGCAATCGGCTGTTATGCCGATAATCCCCGTGAACTAGCTCAACTTATTCGCGATTCAATAGCACGCGACCATATCGCGATCGCCGATGACGCCATCGACTATCTGGTCGGAAATCTGGGTGATGATCGGGGGGTTACCCGCCAGGAAATCGACAAGCTCTGCCTGTTCGCCGGGCCCGCCGGCAGGATCGATCTGGCCGGTGCCACCGCATCGGTCGGTGATTCAAGCGCGCTTGAGCTGGATAATGTGATTTACGACGCGCTCGATGGCCGTGCCGCCTCCGTCGATACGGCGCTGGGCCGACTGTTTCTGGAGGGTCAGACGGCAGTCGGGATTCTGCGCGCGGTCCAGCGCCATGGCATGCGCCTGCATTTGGCCGCGGCGCGCGTCGCGGCTGGCGAGACGGCCGACGCGGTCGCGCGCACACAGCGACCGCCGATCTATTTCAAATATACTGACCGCTTCCGTGCCCAGATCGACGCGTGGCCACCGGATCGCAGCCAGAGACTGCTGAAACTGCTGCTCCAGGCCGAGTTGGACTGCAAAACCACCGGCTATCCGGAGGAGACGATCTGCCGGCATCTCCTGACCATGATCGGGCGATTACCCGGTCGGCCGAATCGGCGCTAGAGGGGGTCGCTGCGGGCCGAAGCCGGAAATCGTACCCTACCGCAACCGCCGAAGCAGTTGGTCCAACTGATCGAGCGTCCGGTATGAAATCACGACCTCACCGGCACTGCCGCGCGGTTTGAGCTTGACGCCTAAGCCCAAGACGCCGCTGATCTCGCGCTCCAGCGCCACAGTGTCGGCATCGCGCGACGGTGCGGTCTTTCGTTCCCGGCTCGCATCTTTGGCTTTAGCCACCTGGTCCTCGACTTGGCGGACATTGAGGCCGCGTTCGATGATCAGATCGGCGAGTTCATCGGCCCGGTCCCAGCCGATCAGCGCGCGGGCATGCCCGGCGCTCAGCTTGCCGGCCGACAGATAGTCTTTGACCTTCTGGCTAGCCCCCAACAGGCGCATGGTGTTGGCGACATGGCTGCGGCTCTTGCCGACCGCCTGCGCCAACTCTTCTTGGGTATGGTCGAATTCCTCGGTCAACCGCACATAGGCTTCGGCTTCTTCAAGGGGGTTCAGATCCTCGCGCTGCAAATTTTCGACCAGCGCAATTTCCAGCGTTTCCTGGTCGGACAGCTCGCGAATAATCACCGGCACTGTGTGTAGAGGCACCTGCCCCGCCGCGCGCCACCGTCGTTCGCCCGCGATCAATTCATAAGCGTTGGCGATAGTCTTATGCGGCCGGACCAACAGCGGCGTCAAGATACCCTTGTCGCGAATCGAGGCAACAAGCCCGGCCAGCTTGTCCGAATCGAAGACTCGGCGCGGCTGATAGGGCCCCGGATGGACCAGTTCGATCGGAACTTGCTGGGGCTCCCGCCCGTCGCCGCCCGCTGGCTCATTATCGCCCAGCAGGGCCGACAGACCCATGCCCAGGCTAGTGCGGCGCTTAGCCGTGCTCATGTCTTGATTCCATCGATTGGTAGAAGCTCGTCATGCATGATCACGCTCACGGTGCAGCATCTCGCTGGCCAAATGGAGATAGGCTGCGGACCCGGCACAGCGCCAATCATAGAGCAAAACCGGTTTGCCATAGCTCGGCGCCTCGGAGATTTTGACGTTGCGCGGAATCACCGTGTCATAAACTTTGGGTCCGAAATAACTACGCACATCGGTCGCCACCAGATCGCACAGATTGCTACGCCGATCATACATGGTCAGCACGACGCCTTGGATGTCGAGGCCGGGATTCAAATGCTTCTTCACCCGGTCGATAGTCCGAACCAAATGGCTCAAGCCTTCCAAGGCATAAAATTCGCATTGGAGCGGCACCAGAACCGCATTGGCCGCGACCATCGCATTCAAGGTGAGAAGGCCGAGCGACGGCGGACAATCGATCAGCACATAATCATAGACGGTGTTGAGTCGCTTCAGCGCATCGTGCAGCCGGTATTCACGCCGCTCTTCGCCGACCAGTTCGATTTCAGCCCCGGCTAATTCGACCGAAGCCGCGACCAACTGAAGGCCCGGAACAGTGGTCGCGATCAATGCGCCGCCCAGTTCCTCTTCACCCATCAGCACCTGGTAGCTGGTCATGACGCGCTGCTGCTTGGCGATTCCCAGACCGGTCGAGGCGTTGCCCTGCGGATCCATGTCAATCAGCAGCACGCGCTTATGAACGGCCGCTAGCGCGGTCGCCAGATTTACCGCGGTCGTCGTCTTGCCGACGCCGCCCTTTTGGTTGACGACCGCGAATTTCCGGGGCGGCCGGGCGATGGCCGCGGCAAGACCCGTCGTTTCAAGCTTATCGCTCACGGATCGACTCCAATTTGACGATGACGCCGGAAGCGCCGCTGAGACTGGGGATTTCGCTGACATTCATGTGCCAGGATTTCCGCGCTTCGGTCAATTCATCCGCTAATCCAGCACCTTTGAGGAAATAGCATGTGCTGTCCGGGGTCAGGAACGGGGCAGCATAATCGAGCAGAAGATTGAGCCGTGCGAGGGCTCTAGCCGTGACAATATTGGCGGAAAGGCTCGGCATCGCTTCGATACGCCGGCTATGAATCGTTACAGTCGTTCCGGTAACTCGTGCCGCTTCCTGAAGAAAGACCGCTTTACGCTGGTCCGACTCGATCAAATGCATGTCGGCAATGCCCATGATCGCCAAGACCAAGCCGGGTAGCCCTGCCCCGCTGCCGAGATCGACCAAACCGCCGCGATCGGGCGGTAAGAGCCGATAGAGTTGCGCCGAATCGAGAATATGGCGGCGCCACACATCATCCATGCTGGATGGGGCGACCAGATTGATCCGCCGGGTCCATTTGCCGAGACAATCGACATAGGCGTGCAGACGAGCCAATGTTTCACGTGAAACCGGGATGAGATCGGCGAACTCAGTCGCCGTCAGCGGGCTCATAGCGATAAAGCTCTCACGCCGAGAGCTTCGGCCGGTCGCGCTTCACGAATTTCAGCAACGCCATCAACGCCGATGGCGTGACGCCGGGGATGCGACCAGCCGCGCCGAGTGTCGTCGGCTGTGATATTGCGAGCTTCTGCCGGACCTCGTTGGACAAGCTGCCGACCAGGTCGTAATCGAGGTCGAGCGGCAGCGCCAACGCTTCGTCACGACGGAACGCCTCGATATCCGCCCGCTGCCGATCGATATAGGCGGCATAGCGGCAATCGATCTCGACCTGCTCGGCAATATCGCGGCGGAAATCACCCAAGACCGGCCAGATCGCGGCGAGCCGCTTCAATGTAATCTCGGGACGACTCAGCAAATCGGCCGCATTGCGGATCTGGCCGTCGGCATTAACGGTGATGCCATGGCGCGCCAAGGCCGGCGGGGTCATCGCCAGGCCAGCAATCATGACCGCCGCATCGCACAGTTTTTGTTCCTTGTCCTGCCATACGCCGGCCCGTTCCCGCCCAACGCAGCCGACTTCCAAGCCACGCGGCGTCAGCCGGCGGTCGGCATTATCGGCGCGCAGGATCAGACGATATTCCGCGCGTGAGGTGAACATTCGATAGGGCTCCGCCGTACCGCGCGTCACCAGATCATCGATCATCACGCCGATGAAGGCGTCGGCCCGATCAAGAATCAAAGGTGCCGACCCAGCGGCCGCCAATGCGGCGTTGAGCCCGGCGATCAGGCCCTGCCCGGCCGCCTCTTCATAGCCTGTCGTGCCATTGATCTGGCCCGCCAGATAAAGCCCGGCCACCCGCCGGGTTTCCAGCGTCGGCAGCAATTCCCGCGGATCGACGAAATCATACTCGATCGCGTAACCCGGCCGAACCATGGCGACTCGTTCGAGGCCCGGGATCGTCCGCAGCAATTCGGCCTGGATGTCGCGCGGTAACGAGGTTGAGATCCCGTTGGGGTAGATCGTATCGTCATCGAGCCCCTCGGGCTCAAGGAAGATCTGATGGCGGTCGCGATCGCCGAACCGCACTACCTTGTCCTCGATCGATGGGCAATAACGCGGGCCGGTGCCGGTGATCTGACCGGAATAGACCGGCGCTTGATGTAGATTTGCGCGGATGAGCGCATGCGAGGCGGTCGTCGTCCCGGTGATATGACACGCGATTTGCCGCGTGGTAATTCGCTCTGTCAGAAACGAAAATGGCTCGGGCGGGTCATCGCCCGGCTGAACTTCGAGTCCGGCCCAGTCAATTGTCCGGCCATCGAGCCGCGGCGGCGTGCCGGTCTTCAGTCGCCCAAGGGTGAACCCCGCGCGTTCGAGCGTCGCCGACAGGCCGAGTGACGGCGCCTCTCCTGCCCGCCCGGCAGCAATTGTCTCGGTGCCGATATGGATCACGCCACGTAGGAAAGTTCCGGTGGTCAGCACGACCCGGCCGGTTCGCAGAATCTGGCCATCGGCCAGGGCCACCCCGGCGGCGGTGCCAGCGGCATCGAGGACCAGATCTTCCGCAGCACTTTCGATAATCGTCAACGCCTCGAATTCAGCCAGCAAATCCGCTATGGCGCGGCGATATAGCTTCCGATCGGCCTGAGCACGAGGTCCGCGGACGGCTGGGCCTTTCGATAAATTCAGCATGCGGAACTGAATTCCGGCACGATCGATCGCCCGGCCCATCACACCATCCAAGGCGTCGATCTCGCGCACGATGTGACCTTTACCCAAGCCGCCGATCGCCGGATTGCACGACATTTCACCGATCGTCGCACAGCGATGGGTTACCAAGGCAGTATAAGCGCCCAGCCGAGCCGCAGCGGCAGCGGCCTCGCAACCGGCATGGCCGCCGCCAACCACGACGACATCAAAGTGATTTTTTTGCCTCATCATCGTCCTGATATAGCACGCTACTTGCCGATACAGAAATCCCGGAAGATCACATCGAGCAAATCCTCGACATCGATCTTGCCGGTGATCCGGCCCAGCGAGCGCAACGCCAGGCGCAGATCCTCGGCAAGCAACGCTTCCTCGTTGGTTCGTGACGCGCGGATCAGCATCGCCTCGCACTCCTTCAGCGCCTCGCGATGGCGCAGCCGCGTCACCAGTGGTGAGGCGCCGCCCAGTCGTTGCTCGGCCCGCTCGGTCAACAGGGTGATAAGCTCGCTAACCCCCGCGCCGGTTCGGGCCGAAATGCCGATCGTTCCGATCGGGGCCGGTGTTAGATCGATCTTGTTCCACACGGTCAGGATGTTGCCCGCGGCATAGTCGGTTTCACGTGAAACAGGGACCTGACTATCCAAGATAATCAACGCAATGTCGGCCGAATCGGCTCGTGCTCGGGCGCGCGCTATACCCTCCTGTTCAACGGCATCCTTCGTCTCATGAATGCCGGCGGTATCGGCCAGAATGACCGGATAGCCGCCCAGGTCGAGATGGACCTCGATCACATCGCGTGTCGTTCCCGCAGTCGCCGAGACGATCGCCGCCTCGCGTCCCGCCAGCAGGTTCAACAGGCTCGATTTCCCGCTATTTGGCGGGCCGACCAACGCGATTGACAACCCATCCCTCAAGATCTCACCACGGCGATCATCGGCCAGATAACTACCGATTTCCGCTGCAAGCCCAGCCACATCGGCAGTCACCTCAGCGACCAACTGGCCCGGTAGCTCCTCCTCCGAAAAATCGATCGCCGCCTCGAGGTACGCCAATGCCCGGATCAGCCGATTGCTCCAGGCCGCAGTAACCCGCGAGAATTGGCCGCCGATCTGACGCAAGGCCTGACGACGTTGGGCGCTCGTTTCGGCCTCGACCAGATCGATCAACCCTTCGACTTCGGTTAAATCGAGTTTGCCGTTTTCGAACGCTCGCCGACTGAACTCCCCCGGCTCTGCCAGTCGAAAGGTCGGGAACCGACCGAGCGCTGCCAGCAATGCCGCGATCACCGCGGAACCGCCATGGATATGGAACTCGGCAACATCTTCCCCGGTGAAACTAGCGGGTCCGGGAAACCAAATGACCAACGCGCGATCGATCTCTTCTGCCGATTGCGGGTCTGATAACCGCGCTAATTTGGCCGCGCGCGGAGCCGGAAGCCGCGCAGCCAGTGTGACAATGGCATCTTGCGCACCAGGCCCTGACACCCGGACGACCGCCACCCCTGCCCGGCCACGCGCGGTCGATAGGGCAAAAATCGTCGGCGCGGCACCGGTCACGCTCATTCTGTCTGCCGGGTCTGATCCGGGTGCAGCAGCAATCGTTCGACCCGCCTGCCCTCGACCAGATGGGTCTGTAGAATTTCATCAATATCCTCGCGATTGCGATAGCCGTACCAAACACCTTCCGGATAGATCACCAGGGTCGGCCCCAGCTCGCAGCGATCGAGGCAGCCGGCGGCATTGATCCGTGTGCCCGGCAACCCCAGCTCCTTCACCCGTACCTTCATATAATCGCGCAGCTTTTCCGCCCCCTGGCCGGCACAACAGCCGCGCGGATGACCTTGCGGGCGCGTGTTTACGCAGACAAAGACATGCATGCGATAGTATGGACGATCGATCGATTCCACGACATGTTCCCCAATTTTGCGCAACCGACCCACCCGGACGCGGCTTGGCTTGGTTCGGCGAAACCTAATAGGATATGACGGATACGACAATCGCCATGCCGCCCCAGGCATGAGCCGGAGACTCCCATGGCGGAAAATCAGCTCGGTCGCGAGACCAGCCCCTATCTTCTTCAGCACCAGGATAATCCGGTGCATTGGCGCGCCTGGAGCCCCGCAGCCCTGGCCGAGGCGGCAGCCTCAGATAAGCCGGTCCTGCTGTCGATCGGTTATGCCGCGTGCCATTGGTGCCACGTCATGGCGCATGAAAGCTTTGAAAATCCGGGTATTGCGGCCCTGATCAATCAGTCTTTCATCGCCATCAAGGTCGATCGCGAGGAGCGACCGGATCTGGACGCAATTTATCAACAAGCCTTGATGCTACTGGGAGAACAAGGCGGCTGGCCATTGACCATGTTCTTGACCGCGCGCGGCGAACCGTTTTGGGGCGGGACTTATTTCCCGCCGGCATCCCGCTGGGGCCGGCCGGGCTTCCCCGAAGTGCTTCAGGGAATCGCTCGAATCTATGCTGCCGAGAAAGATAAGGTCGCAACCAATATCCGCGCGCTGACCGACGGCTTGGCCAAATTGTCGCAACCGCGCGCAGCCGGGCCGGTCGCTCTGAGCGACCTCGATCCGATTATCGAGCGTTTCGCCCAGGCGATCGACCGGCGCTATGGCGGCATCGGTCAAGCACCGAAATTCCCCAATTGCTCGATCCTGACACTGATTTGGCGCGGTGGTCAGCGAACAGATCGGCGCGACTGGCGCACCGCAGTGACGATCAGCCTGAACGCCATGTGCAATGGTGGGATCTACGATCATTTGGGTGGCGGTTTTGCGCGCTATTCGACCGACGAACGATGGTTAGCGCCTCATTTCGAGAAAATGCTCTATGACAACGCCCAGCTCGTCGAATTGCTGACTGAGGTTTGGCTGACCACGAAGGATCCGCTCTATCAACAGCGGGTCGACGAAACTATCTCGTGGCTACTGCGCGACATGCTCGCGCCCGGCGGCGGTTTTGCATCGACTTTCGATGCCGATAGCGAGCACGAGGAAGGGAAATTCTACGTCTGGACCGAAGAGGAAATCAATCGATGCCTCGGGCCGGATGCGGGATTGTTCAAGGGCCATTACGACGTCGCGGCGGCGGGAAATTGGGAGGGCAAAACCATCCTCAACCGCCTGACCGCGCCCAATCTTGCCGATGCGGCAACCGAGGCCCGGCTCGCCCATTGTCGCGCACTATTGTTCGACCTGCGGGCCGGACGGATAATGCCGGATCGCGACGATAAGGTGCTAGCCGATTGGAACGGCTTGATGATTGCGGCCTTGACTCGTGCCGCTTTGGCCTTCGATCGTCCCGATTGGCTGGCTGCCGGGGAAGCGGCATTTCAGTTTGTTATATCTGTAATGACCGATAGCCATGGACGGTTGGCGCATTCCTGGCGAGCTGGCCGGTCGCATCCGGGCACGCTCGATGATCATGCCGACATGGCACGCGCGGCTTTGCTGCTCTATGAATCCACCGGCAAGCAGCTCTACCTCGATCGGGCGACTTTCTGGGTCGATATTCTCGATCGGCATTTCGCCGATGCGGCTGGCGGCTATTTCTTCACGGCCGACGATACCGAAGCTCTCATTACACGCACCAAATCGGCCGCCGACAATGCCGTTCCGGCGGGAAACGCAGTGATGATCGAAGTCCTGGCGCGGCTCCATCTGCTGACTGGCGATGCCAAATACCTCGTCCGCGCGGAAACCTCGATCGCAACTTTCGCCGGTGAGATCGAGCGCAATTTCTTTCCGCTCGGGACCTATCTGAACGGCATCGATTTTCTTGCCCGTGCGGCTCACGTCATTATCATCGGCGCGCCCGATGCTACCGACACCAAAGAACTAGCGGTAGCGGCTCACACGGCCGGCGATGCGGCGATCCTGGTCCAGATTGTTGCGTCCAGCCAGGGTCTGCCCGAAGGACATCCTGCAAAAGACAAGAGCCGCCTCGGCGATGCGGCAACGGCTTATCTCTGCCGCGGTCAAAGCTGCTCGGCACCGCTGATCGACCCGCACCTCCTGACAACCACGCTTGTCCGTGCCTAGCTTCAATTCGACAGGAGAAACCATGACCAAGATTACCATCGAGACCGGCGACGGTCAGATGAGCGCCTATGTCGCCACGCCGCGCGGCGGCGGCGGGCCGGCGCTGGTCGTCATCCAGGAAATTTTCGGAATCAATCGGGTGATGCGTGATCTGACCGACAATTTTGCCGCGCAAGGCTACCTTGCGATCTGCCCTGATCTTTTTTGGCGGATCGAGCCGGGGATCGACATTACCGATCAGACAGCGGCCGAATGGGCGCGCGCTGCGCAATTGTTTCAGGCATTCGATATCGAAAAGGGTATGGGCGACATTGCCAAGACCATCGCGACAATCCGCTCCTATCCTGGCTCAACCGGCAAGGTCGGTGCCGTCGGTTATTGCCTGGGTGGCAAGCTCGCCTTCCTGTCGGCAACACGAACCGACATTGATGCGGCGGTCGGTTTTTACGGCGTCGGTCTCGATCAATTACTCGGTGAGGTAAAGAATCTCAGGAAACCTTTGGCCCTGCATATTGCCGGCAAGGATGAATATTCTCCTCTTCCGGTCCGCGAAAAAATCCATGCCGTGCTGGACGGCAACCCCCTGGCCTCGCTCTATGATTATCCCGATGAAGACCATGCCTTCGCCCGTGTCGGTGGGCAGCATTACAGCAAATCCTCAGCCGATCTGGCAAACGCGCGCACCGCCGCGTTTTTCTCACAGCATCTGTCGTAAGGAGTCTTCATGACCCACGCTATTCGTGTTCACAAACCCGGCGGGCCTGAAGTCCTGCAATGGGAGGAAATCTCCCTCGGCGAGCCCGGGCCTGGCGAGATCCGGCTGCGTCATAACGCCGTCGGGCTCAATTTCATCGATGTCTATCATCGCACCGGCCTCTACCCCTTGCCGCTACCCTTCATTCCCGGAATGGAAGGTGCCGGAACGGTCGAGGCGATTGGCGAAGGCGTCGATGATCTGCGGCCGGGCGATCGGGTCGCCTATGCTGGGGTCATCGGTGGTTACGCGGAAGCCCGATTGATCGCAGCCAGTCGCGTTGTCAAGCTGCCTGAGACAATCGGCGACGAGATTGCTGCCGCCATGATGCTTCAGGGCATGACCGTGCGGTACCTGATTCGTGAAGTCTATCCGGTGCAGGCCGGTGACACGATCTTGATCCATGCTGCGGCCGGTGGGGTTGGTTTGATCCTGTGC
>JBAVTK010000183.1:0-8352 GCA_049696095.1 Aliidongia sp.
TGGCGATCGATCGCGACGTGCTGAACAGCAAGGTGGCCGATCCCGGCGGCCAAATTTCCACCGCCAGCTTCGTGCCGCCGATGGGGACCGATTACCAGCCGCAAGTGGCGGATTATACCAAGATACCGGAACAGGACCGCGTCGCGACCGCACGCAGGCTGATGATCGAGGCCGGCTACCCGCCGGACAAACCGCTCCGGCTGACCGCGGCCTATCCAACCAGCCGTGGGGCCAAGAAGCGCCTACAGGCCATTGCCGCAATGTGGAAACAGGTGCTCGGCGTGGAATTGACGCTCCAGAACCATAGCTGGCAGACATGGCTTTCAATGCTAAAAAGTGGTGATTTCCAGTTATCCTGGGAATCATCTGTCAGTGACATCATCGATCCGCTGAATTTTCTGGCGAGTTATCGATCGACCAGCGGCGAAATCGCAGGGTTCGGCTATCACAATTCCGCCTATGACGACCTCCTCGCCGCCGCCGACGCCGAACCCATGCCAAGCCGGCGCACGCATTTGCTGGAACAGGCCGAGCATTTGCTGCTGAACGATACGCCACTGATCCCGCTCGATAATCCCCTGATCGGAACCCTCGTCAGCGCGCGCGTCACCGGATGGCGCGACAATATCATCGGGCTTCACCCGTCTCGCTATCTCGGGATACAGACATCGAACTAGCGTTCCGCACGGCTGGGGGCCGGCGACAATTTAACCGAGCGGCGTCGCCTTAAGTAAATGATAGGTATGGCCGATCGCCGTGCCGGCACTGATCGCGCGACGTGCCTCGCGCGCCGACAGCCGCCAGGGGGTCAATACCGATTCGAGCAACCCACCGGGCAGATGCTCGTCGCCATGCAGGCTTCGCTGCGCTTTTTCCAAATCATAAAAATCGAAGAGAACATCCTCGCCCTCCGCGGCGGCATAGCCGGAAACGACGTTTGTCTCGTCGATCTGCCGTTCCAGCCCGCTGACGACTTCCTCGAACCTGACCCCGGCGGCCGCGGCCAAGCGATCAAACAGCCCGTAATAGAACCGGCCGCCCAGCAGGACGAGCGCCATCCCGCCGGGTGTCAGCGCACCACGCACCGACCGTAGAAACCGATAAGGCAGGCCGAGCAGATAGCCGTTCAACATCTTGTCGTTGCCGCTTCCTGCGATCGGTGGATAGGTGGCATTTCCCCCGACCGCCTGGGCCGGGGCGGCTATCGGCCCGTCCAGAAGATTGGCAAAGATGATATCGACCGTCCGGCCGGCCAACGCCAATGGCGCATGGACCGCCCCGGCAAGCGCTTCCACGGTGATCGCCGGATCGACATTGTCGCGGATGTTGGCGACAGCCTGCGTCCGGATCGCCGGATCCGGATCGGTCACGCTGATGGTGTCGAGATCCTTGAAAATATGGGCGGCGCCGATTGCCTCGACGCCGCCGACTGCCCCAACCATGGCAAAGCTGCGGCGGGGCCGGTCGGCCGCGCGCAACTGCTCGTCAAGGATAGCGAAACCGCACAAGATCCGTTTGATGCGCGCTGCGTCGGCGCCGAAACCGACCCGCCGGCGCCAGGAGTCGGGCCGGATATGAACCTTTCGCTGAACGTATGGCGTCAGGAGTGCGGAGACATCGAGATCCTCGGTCGGGATTGTTCTCTCGTTCATCGCGTCCATCCCCGTGCCTCCAAGTGGATTTTAACACGCTAGAATGGATTAATCAACAGTCGCGCCCGCTGAACGGGTGAAACCGTTTCGGCGGTCAATCCTCCCTCGAATGACGGTGTTGTCAGTCGGCCTCAGCCGATGTCAGGCGTCCATCAGAAACGACCGGCGAAACGCCGTCACGACAGATGCGCTTCGCTTTCGGCCTGCGCGATCTTCTTCAGCAACGACGACAGCAGCCCGTCGAACCCGGCGTGCTGAAACACTGCGGAAAACTCCGAACGGCGCTGCGCCAACTCGCTGATCGTGCCGGTCAAAAAAACATCCACGACCTGCCAACGCCCATCCGTCTCATGGGTCACATAATTGAGTGCGATCGGCTCGCCATCCGATTTGACGAGCTGCGTCTGCACCATGACCGCCGGCCCCATTGGCTTTTCGCCCAAGGTCTGAAAATTTTCCCCGGAATAGCCGTCGAAACGACGGGCATAGGTCGCCGTGATGAATTTCCCGAAGGCACCCGACAATTGACTCTGTTGGTCCTCCGACAAGCTCGACCAGCCCGGCCCCACGGCGATTCGTGTCATATAAGGGATATCGAATGTCTGTCGGACCACAGGTTCGAGCGCGCTATACCGGCCATCATAGCCGAGCTGCTTGGCATGGCGCATGACATCGAGCAGTGATTGGTCGAGCCGGGTAACCGTCGCCTGGGGCTGGGCCGGCATTTCTTCGGCACGAGCGGCGCCGACGGCGCCGAGCCCGACCATCATCGCGAGGCCCAAAGTCCGTAGCGAAAGATTATATCCCATCGAATTCGCCATCATCATATCCTCTCGATTGTGCATATACCCGGCGACATCGCCCAGCCCCCAGCAGGGGGCCGCGCAACGCGCACCGACTGTGGCGTTCGGTAGCGTCGAATAAGGTTCTGCCTTATCGATCAGGTGGCCCGGTCAGGAACGGGCGTACGGAACATAGGTAGAGGGATAGCCATGTTGCAGCGCGAGAGCCGTGACGGTTTCGCGTGGCAGCCTCGCATATGTGCCCGCATCCTCGATCTCAATCAGCGATCTGGCTTTGCCTTTTCCACCGTTCTGCTCGTAGAGTGATGGTATGACAATGAGAGATTATTCCCGACAATGACCCGCGGCGACCTGTTTCCCTCGATCGAACCCTATCGCTCTGGACTATTGGCGGTTGATTCCGGTCACAATATTTACTGGGAGGAATCGGGCAATCCGTCAGGGGTTCCGGTGCTCTTTCTCCATGGCGGCCCCGGCTCAGGGGCGACCCCGATGCATCGCCGCTTCTTTGATCCATATTTTTATCGCATCGTCATCTTCGACCAGCGGGGCGCCGGTCGCTCGACCCCCGCAGGCTCCGTGGAAAACAACACGACGGCCCATCTGATCGGTGACATCGAGACGCTGCGCCAATTGCTCGGCATCGATGCCTGGCTGATTTTCGGCGGTTCCTGGGGCTCGACCCTGGCGCTGGCTTATGGCGAAACGCATCCAGAACGGTGCCGCGGTTTCGTTCTGCGCGGAATTTTCCTGTGCCGCCCAGGCGAGATCGATTGGTTCCTGTATGGCATCGCCACGCTGTTTCCCGAGGTCTGGCGCAAATTTGTCGAGTTTTTGCCGGTGGCCGAGCGCGGCGATCTGCTGGAGAATTATTATCGCCGGCTGACCGATCCCGATCCCGCAATCCATTTGCCGGCGGCGCACGCCTGGAGCCGATATGAAGGCTCGTGCTCGACGCTGCTGCCCAGCCCCGACACGGTAGCCGTCTTTGGCGAGGACCGGCTCGCCCTGGGATTGGCCCGCCTCGAAGCGCACTACATGAAGCACGGCATCTTCATGCCGGAAAATGCCTTGCTCGACGGGATAGATCGGGTGCGCGGCATTCCCGCCTTCATCATCCAAGGCCGCTATGACGCGATCTGCCCAATCGTCACTGCCGATACGCTCGCCCGTGCCTGGCCGGAAGCCAAATACATCATCGTTCCGGATGCCGGCCACTCGGCGATGGAGCCGGGTCTGCGGACCCAGCTTCTGGGGGCGGTCGAACGGATGAAGCGAATGCTGCGCTGACTCATCCGCCGGAGGACGGTACCAGACCGAGCGCCGGCACGTCGTCGAGCCAGCGCAGCAAATCTGTCGTTACTTCATCCCGGTTGGTTTCGTTGAACAATTCGTGCCGCGCCCCGGCGTAGAAACGATGGCTCACGCGGGTCAATCCCGCCACCCGATAGGCACCGATCAATTGTTCCAGCCCCTTGAGGTTGCCGGTCACCGGATCGAGACTGCCGGCGATCAGGTGGATCGGCAAGGCTTTGGGAATGCGAGCCTGCCGTGTCGGCCGCGCGATCAGACTTAGCCCGCCGAGCAGGTCGAGCCAAAGCTGGGTGGTGGCGCTGCCACCGCAGAGCGGGTCGGCGATGTAGCGATCGACCTCGCGGGGATCGCGGCTCAGCCAATCGAACGGCGTGCGCGCCGGCTCGAATTGCCGGTTGAAGGCGCCGAAGCCAAGCCGATCAAGCAGCGGGCTGCGGCCCTGCGGCCCCAGGCGCAGCCGCTCCATCCGGGCGATGAGGCGGCCGAGTACGGCCATCGGCGGCGGCTTGCCGCTGGAACCCGACAGCACTACGCCGGCCAGCGCATCGCCATGGTCCTCAATGAAGTGCTGCGCGAGGAACGAGCCCATCGAATGGCCGACCAATACGATCGGGATACCTGGATGTTCGGCGGCGATCCGTCGGTTGATCCGCCATAAATCATCGACGCATTTGGCCCAACCGTCCGCCGCGGCGAAGAAGCCCCGTTCCTCGGGCGATTTTGCGGTTCGTCCATGACCGCGGTGGTCGCTGGCATAGACCGCGTAGCCGGCCGCGGTCAGCGCCTCGGCCAGACGAGCATAGCGCCCGCCATGCTCGGCCAGCCCATGGGCGATTTGGATGACCCCGCGCGGCGCGGCCGCCGGCTGCCAGCGACGAACGAAGATGGCCGCGCCATCGGCGGCATTCTCGATAAACTCGAACCTATCCACCTGTTTCTTCCCTCGGTTTCGGCAAAGCTCGACAGTTTGGCGCAAACAAAAATTCTGCGGAAAATCGTAAATTCTCGGGAACCTATTTCCTGGGGTTGCCGTTTTGCAACGGCGGCATCGGAGTCAAGCGCACCGGCTCGGAGTTTTACGCCGATGCTGTGCTCGCACAAGTGGGTGTTTCAACCTTTCGGGAGTGTCGGGTGATAGCGTTGCGTTGGCCATTTTCGACCAAGCCGGGTTGCCCTGTTCCGAATATCCCCTGCGCGGGTGGAGTTGGCGCTGGCGGAAGCGGCGCTTGTTGCGGCGCGCGCGGCCTATCTTCGCATGCGGACTTCGTATCAGCCGCCAGTGTTGCTGCGGCCCCACCAAAGCGCGCTCGATCGAGCGCTGCAGCGCTACCATACCGCGCGTCATGCGCTGCGCACCATTGACGGGGCGACGATCGGCCTCCGCCCCCTGGACGCCCGTGTCACCCCGACAGCGGCTCTTCTTATTTCGGCTTTTTGGCAGAGGTGCTGGGCTTTTCCGGCTGCAATGTGGGCCTTCATGGCGGTCGCGGTGGATGTTTGGCGAAAGCCAGTGTCAAGAACAGATCACCTCATAACAGAAAGATGAGATATCGGCCCCTCCTGACCTGCTGTTCCTTGAGCCGGCCGAGCCGGACGGGCAAGCTCGTGAACGTCACGGCTGACCGATAACACCGGTAACAATTTTCATAAACGCCGAAGCCGGCGACAGAGGCGGCTTGCGCGCGGCGGTCCGCCACGCTTACGGCCGCAGGTGTGAAACAGGAAAGGATGAGCGAATACGACCGTGCGCGCGTCGCCAGCACCAAGACCGTCCCGCCCCATCCAGGCTCGAAACCACGGCGATCTACTTGCTCGCGGACATGCATCTCAAGGAGCAAACTCTGGCCAAGGCTGACCCGACCGATGCCTGCACAAGCCTCGGTAAAAATCTCGTCCAAAGCGCTCCGTGCTTGGCGCGGCGCCGGGTCTCGGGCATTGTGCGCGCCGCTTGATGTCGAGAGGGACGGGGATAATGTCGGCGGAATTGGCCTTGCGCAGCGGTGGCCAGATATTGGTCGATCAGCTGGCGATTCATGGTGTCGATCTGGTGTTTGGTGTGCCGGGCGAAAGCTATATCGCTGTGCTCGATGGATTGTACGATGCCCGCGACCGGATACGGTTTATCACCTGCCGGCACGAGGCGGGGGCGGCCAATATGGCAGAGGCCTATGGCAAGCTGACCGGCCGGCCGGGTATCTGCATGGTGACGCGTGGGCCGGGGGCGACCCATGCCGCAATCGGCGTGCATACCGCGTTCCAGGATTCGACGCCGATGATTCTACTGATCGGCCAGGTCGATCGCGACATGCGCGAACGCGAGGCGTTTCAGGAGGTCGATTATCGGGCCATGTTCGGCCCGCTCGCCAAATGGGTCTCCGAGATCGATCATGCCGAGCGCATACCCGAATTCTTCAATCGCGCCTTTGCGATGGCGACCTCTGGGCGACCCGGCCCGGTCGTGCTGGCGCTGCCGGAAGACATGCTGCGCGATGTCGTCGCCGCGCGGGATGCCTTGCCTTACCAGCCGGTCCAGGCGCGTCCCGGTGCGGACCAGATGGCGTGGTTCCGGGCGCTGTTGGCGGCGGCCGAGCGGCCCTTGATGATTGTCGGCGGCGGCACCTGGAGTGCGCAGGCCAAGGCCGATATCGAAGCCTTCGCAACCGCCTGGGATCTGCCGGTCGGCGTCAGCTTTCGGTGCCAGGATTACGTGTCGAACGAGTTGCCGGTCTATGCCGGCGATGTCGGCATCGGGATCAACCCCAAGCTCGCCGAGCGGGTTCGGGGCGCGGATCTGCTGATCGCCGCCGGGCCGCGTCTGGGCGAGATGACGACCTCGGGCTATACGCTGGTCGATGTGCCGGTGCCGAAGCAGACGCTGATCCATATCCACCCGGGCGCCGATGAACTGAACCGGGTCTATCAGCCGGCGCTGGCGATCAATGCCGGGCTCGGCCAATTCGCTGCCGCCGCGCGGGCACTCGTGCCGCCCGCCGCCCTGCCATGGTCGGCCCAGACGAGCCAAGCCCGTGCGGATTACGTCGAAAATCAGCAGGTCGCACCGCCGCCAGGGCCGCTCGACATGATCCAGATCATGCGCTACCTGCGTGATACGCTGCCGGACGATGCGATCGTCACCAACGGCGCCGGCAATTACGCGACCTGGGTACATCGCTTCTTCCGCTTCCGCAGCTGGCGCACCCAGCTGGCGCCGACCAGCGGGGCGATGGGCTATGGCGTGCCGGCCGCGGTGGCCGCCGCCATCCTGCATCCGGACCGAGTCGTGCTGTCGGTCAATGGCGATGGCTGCTTCCTGATGAACGGCCAGGAACTGGCGACGGCGATGCGCTATCAGGCCAAACCGATCTTTCTCGTGGTCAATAACGGCATGTACGGCACGATCCGCATGCATCAGGAGCGCCAATATCCGGCGCGCGTGTCCGGGACCGATTTGACCAACCCGGATTTCGCGGCCTATGCGCGGGCCTTCGGCGCCTATGCCGAAATCGTCGAGCACACCGAGCAATTCGCCCCGGCGTTCGAACGAGCGCGGAAATCCGGTGTCGCGGCCCTGCTCGAACTGCGCCTCGACCCCGAAGCGATCACGCCGAAGCAGAGTTTGAGCGAGATCCGCGCGCAATCTTTGGAAAAGCAGGGTCAACCCGCGTTGCCGGCTTGACGCGCAGGTACTCGGCGGCGCATAGCGTCAAGCAACGTCACTGCTCCCTCAGCGAGTTTGTCCGCGATGCGCCTGTTTCGGTTGACGATTTTTTGCTTCGGCCTCGCGCTGGCCGGTTGCGACACCGGCGCGAAGCTGCCGCCGCTGCCGCCGGCCTCACCGGTCAGCTTTACGGTGCCGACTGGCAAGATCGCGGTGGCGCCGCTCGTCTCGCAGCTTGATCCAAGCCGCGCGATCGGCACCTATTTCCGCAATGTCGATTGCTGGGTCTTCGTGCGTCCGACCGTGCCGCGGGATCTGCCGAGTGTGTCGCAACTGACCGCCGCGGTGCAGAGCACGCTCAAGCAATCGATGCTGACCGTGCTGCCTGGCATGCCGGGTAATGCCGCGGAAGCAACCGGTGCTGACTATTTGCTGACCGGAACGATCCCGCAAGCGCATGCTGATCTCTGTATCGATAATATCTGGAATGAAGGTCCGGCCGATATCGACGCCCAGGTGACGATCGCCTGGCAATTGATCTCGGTCAAGGACAAGCAGGTTCTGTATCAGACCACAACGACCGGTGCCGCCCGCGCTTCGGACCCGGCCCAGCATATCGAGGCCGGCGTGATCGCCGCGGTCGACGAGGCAACCCGCCAATTGTTGCAGACCGCGACGATCCAGCAATATCTAACCTTCGGCCATGTCGTCACACCGACCCCGGTGGCGGTTGCCGGTGGCGTCGTGCCGCCGGGCGGCCAGGGGCCGATTCCGACGCCGCCTGGGATGGCGGTGCGGCCGGCCGCGTTGCTTGGCGCGATATTGGTGCCGGTGAGGCCGCAACGTCCGGACAATGCGGCGCTCGATCGCACGGCGGCCCGCGCCGCAACCGTGATGGTGGCGGCGCCGGGCGGCCGTCCGGCTG
>JBAVTK010000184.1:0-4336 GCA_049696095.1 Aliidongia sp.
ATCCTGATGACCTCGCTCGCCTTCGTGCTCGGCGTGATGCCGCTCGCGCTATCGAGCGGCGCCGGGTCGGGCGGCCAGAACGCGATCGGCACCGGTGTCGCCGGCGGCATGATATCGGCGACCTTGCTGGCGATCTTCCTGGTGCCGATCTTCTTCGTGACGGTGTTGGCCTTGTTTCGGGTCAAGCCGGCTCATCTGAAGAAAGCCCCGCCGCCGCGTGCGGCCGAGGAAGGAGCCGGGATATGAAACATCTCGGATTCCTGCTCCTGCTGGCCGGCACTGCACTCGGCGGATGCAGCCTGATCCCCGATTATGAGCGGCCGGCGCTGCCGGTCGAGGCGAGCTTCCCCGACGGCCCGGCCTATCGGGCCGACACATCCGAGCCGGCCGCGCTTGCCGCCGATACGCTCGGCTGGCGTGATTTCTTTCGCGATCCGGCCTTGCAGCATCTGATCGAAATCGCGCTCGCCAATAATCGCGATTTGCGGGTGGCCGTGCTGAACGTCGCCGCGGCGCAGGCGCAGTATCGGGTACAGCATGCCGATCTGTTTCCGAAGATCGCGCTGTCCGGCTCGGGTCAGTTCGAGGAGATCCCGGCCAACACGGCCATCGCCTTCGGCGGCGGCACGCCCGGCACCACCGGGACGGGTTCGACCGTCGCCACCAGCGTCGCCCAGACCGGCCCGCAATCCATCACCTTCCGCAGCTTTGCCGCGGGCATCGGCTTCACCAATTACGAACTGGATCTGTTCGGCCGTATCCGCAGCCTGTCGGACGAGGCATTCGAGCAATATCTCGGGCAGGAATCGACCCGGCGCAGCGCGCAGATCAGCCTGATCGCCGAAGTCGCGGCCGGCTGGTTCGCCGTGCTGACCGATCGCGAATTGGTCCGCGTGACCGAAGAGACGCTGAAGAGCGATGTCGCGAGCTATGATCTGGCCAAGCTGCAACTGAGCGGCGGCACCGCGACCGCGCTGAACGCCCGGCAGGCGGAAACCGCGGTCGATACCGCGCGCGCCAATCTGTTCCAATTCACCCGCCAGGAAGCGCAGGATGAGAACGCGCTCGCCCTGCTGCTGGGCCAAGCGGTGCCGGCCGATCCCGCCGACGGCAAGACCTTGGACAACCAAGGGTTGATCGCCGATCTGCCGGCCGGCCTGCCCTCGGATTTGCTGACACGGCGACCGGACATCGTGGCGGCCGAGCATAGTCTGCTGGCCGCCAACGCCAATATCGGTGCCGCGCGCGCCGCCTTCTTCCCGAGCATCACGCTGACCGCGCAAGACGGTGTCGCCAGCAACCATTTGAGCAATCTCTTCACCGGCGGCTCGACCAATTGGAGCTTTGCCCCGCAACTCACGCTGCCGATCTTCACTGCCGGGCAGAACCAAGCCAATCTCGATCTGGCGAAGATCCAGAAGAACATCCAGGTCGCACAATATGAAAAAGCGATCCAGACCGCCTTTCGCGAGGTAGCCGACGCGCTCGCCTCACGCGGCACCTATGGCGATCAGGTCAAGGCCCAGCAAGAGCTGGTGACCGCAACGGCCGACAGCCTCAACCTCGCCCAGATGCGCTTCAAGGTCGGGATCGATAGCTATCTGCCGGTGCTGGATGCCCAGCGCTCGCTCTATACGGCGCAGCAGACGCTGCTGACGCTGAAACAGGCGCAGCTTGGGCAGCAGGCGACGTTGTACAAGGCGCTGTGCGGGGGGTGGGTCGAGACGAGTGGTCAGGAGCGGGCGGAGTAGTATCGACACTATTTCGGTGGATAGCACGGTGGGTATTTGGCAATCCTTGCGCTTTCCTGCTCTTGCGTCTCAGTCATACCAAGTGCATGACGGCGCTCTTCGACATGTTCCGGGTCGATCAGTGAATAGACTCCCCAACGGTGATCGGCGCACACGAACTGAGTTCCATAGGATTGTGGTTCTCCGTCCAACATCGCGACACGATCCGCCAGCCTGCCGAAGTCGTCAGGATTGACAAGGCCGGCCAATGCTGCCGGTGTCATACGCGCAAGAGCGTCCTTCATAATTGATGGCTGCTTAATTGCGTGCTGAATGACACTCCAGGCTGCCTCAGCGGCCTCCGTGCCATATCGATCCGCGGTAAACCATCCAGTTGGCGGCATCAAGGTGAGCAGCACCGACTGATTCGCGGCATCCTGCTCGTTGATCTCCTCCCACATCGCTGTAGCGGTCGCGTCCCGTTCGTCGGCTGGCAACTTTGAGAGATCAATGGAAGGCAACACCGCCCGCGGAGCCTGATCTAACTCGCCAAGCCGGACAAGTTGCTCCGATACGCTTTCCGGCTGCCCCTTTCGGCCTTGCTGTTCCCTTGTTCGTTCCAAAGCCTGGTGTACCGGTGAAATCGCCTCTTGGGCTTGTGGCGACAACGGTGATGCCGCACGTACCGCACAAATCGGAACGCAACCAAGCAAAACGAGCCATCTCATGAGCGACATCAATCAATCAAACCTCCCGGATACAAATCGTCGCGTCATGAAACACGGCACAAATAGCCGGCGGGCCAGGTCCGGCACGGTGATTCGAGCCGGTGCTTGATCCGCACCGCTGCTGTGGCTCTCACGCTCCTCCCCGTCGGCGTACCGCCCTCAAAACTCCGCCGTGACCGGATCCGGACCAGTGCGGCCGTCCGGTAGGTCCAGCACTGCGATCCGCGCCAGATCGGGCGCTTCGAGCCGGAATGACAGAGCCGCGAAATTTTCCCGGCGATGGAGCGCGTTGACCGAGCGCGGAATGATGATCGACCCGCTATCGAGGTGCCAGCGCAGGATGATCTGCGCCGGGGTCTTGCCGTGCTTGGCCGCCAGCCCGGCGATCACCGAGTTACCTGCGAGCTTGCCGCGGCCGAGCGGGCTCCAGGCTTCGGTCTGGATGCCGTGTGCTGCGTGAAAGGCGCGCAACGCGGTCTGCTGGAACAACGGGTGCAGTTCGATCTGATTGACCGCCGGCACGATTCCGGTCTCGCCGATGATCCGCTCCAGATGCTCGGCGGTGAAGTTGGACACGCCGATCGATTTGGCCTGGCCGTTCTCCTTCAAGCGGATCAGCGCCTTCCAGGTCTCGACGAACCGGTCACGGTGCGGCGAAGGCCAATGGATCAGATAGAGATCGATCGTCTCGCGCCGCAATTTCCGGGCACTGGTCTCGAAGGCGCGCAGCGTTTCGTCGAAGCCCTGATCGGTGTTCCAGACCTTGGTCGTGACGAACACATCGGCGCGATCCTCAAGGCCCGCCCCGACCCCGTCCTCATTGCCGTAGATCGCGGCGGTGTCGAACGAGCGGAAGCCGGCCATCAAAGCGCCGCGCACCATCGCCGCCGTCTCGTTTGCCGCGATCTGCCACACGCCGAAGCCGAGCTGTGGCATCGTGTTGCCGTCATTGAGGGCGAGACGGGGCTGGAGGTCTTCGGCCATGGTCGGTTTCCTGTCGATATAGCAGGCGGAACGCGCGGGAAATTCTCCTGGCATAACCGCGGCGCTGTTGCAAGGTCGAACGAAGGAATTGTGCGGCAACCGCGCTCGCCAATCTTGCGATGATGGGGCGATCGGGTCGGCGCGAGCGGTTTCCAATTACCTGTCATGTCGGGAAGTTAGCTCGAATCACCTTGGCTCACTTCCCGCGCGCCTTGCAGCCGGCTATGCTCCCGCCATCCTCGACATGATGAAAGACCCCGCATGCCGGTCCGGCTCAGCGTCATCATCCCAAACTACAATTGCCGCCCCTATCTGCCAACCGCGCTCGACAGCGTACGTCGCCAGGCGCTGACGGATTATGAGATCATCGTGGTCGATGATGGGTCGACCGACGGCAGCGCCGAATGGCTGGCAGCGGAGGCGACGCGCGACCCTCATCTGGTCATTTTGACTCTGCCGGGCCGGCGGAATGGCCCTTCGATCGCCCGCAATGCCGGGATCGCGGCCGCGCGGGCGCCGATCGTGGCGTTCCTTGATGCCGACGATTTTTGGTATCCCGACGCCATCGCCGACCGACTGGCGCTGCACGAAGCCGATCCATCGGCCGTGCTCAGCTTCGGTGATTTTCGCAGTGTTTCGCCGGAAGGCCGCGATCTCGGCACGTATTTCGCTTATCGCCGCCATTTCCACCGCTGGATCGGCGGGCGCCGGGGCGTGCTGCCGCTCGGCAGGCAGGCCATTGCGATGATTTTCGCCGAAGCGGTCTGCGGCACCTCGACCGTGCTGGCGGCACGCGATGCGTTGCGCGCGATCGGCGGGTTTCGCGCCGATCTGATCTACAGCCAGGATTGGGAATGCTGGCTGCGGCTGGCCGGGCAAGGCTCGGTCTGGTGC
>JBAVTK010000185.1:0-20034 GCA_049696095.1 Aliidongia sp.
TCCATATGGGGCGGCATTTCAGCCGGGTCGAGACGGCCGACGCGCTCGACGGCGCGCTGGCCGCCTTGCCGGGCGAAACGCTGATGGCGATCGAATATCTCGACGCGACCGGCCGGGACGGGCTGTCGCGGAAATACCGGGTGATGATCGTGGATCATGTGCTCTATCCCCTCCACCTCGCGATCTCGCGCGATTGGAAGGTGCATTATTTCAGCGCCGACATGGCCGATAACCCGGCGCATCGCGCCGAGGAAGCCGCCTTCCTGGCCGATCTCGCGTCACTCGGCCCCGGCGCGGTCGCCGCCCTCGAACGGATTCGCGACGCGCTCGGCCTCGAATATGGCGGCATCGATTTCGGCCTGTCGGAAGAGGGCGAGATCCTGCTGTTCGAGGCCAACGCCACGATGATCGCCGCCCTGCCGGCAGCCGATCCGATCTGGGACTATCGCCGCGGCCCGGCCCAAACCGCCCGCGCGGCGGCCCGGCACATGCTGGCGGCGCGGGCCGGTGTCTAACCCGAGAGCGCCCTGAAGATTTCCTCGACCGGCGCGCGCTCCAGCCCGTTGGTGATGAAGACGATCCGACTGGTCCGCTCCGGCCCGGCCCAACCATCGAGCTGGGCCGGCGGGTGGAACAAATGCTGGATGCCGTGGACGACGACCGGCCGGTCGCTGCCGGCGATATCGAGGATCGCCTTGACGCGCAGCAGCCTTCCGTCGGCCAATTCGGCCAATTGATCGAGCGCGCCAGCCACCCGGTCCCACTCCAGCGGCGTGGCGAAAGTCAGGCAGAACGACCGGATGCCGTCATCATGGTGATCGTGCGCCGCATGATCATGCGCGGCCTCGTGGGCCGCCCAGTCGTCGAGCTGCTCGCCGCCGGTGAAGCCGGTGCCGAGAATCAGCGCCGGATCGACGGCGCCATGCAGCACTGGGATCGGTGTCGCCGGATTGATCAGCCGCAGCCGATCGACCAGCCGGGCGGTCGCGGTGGGATCGGCCAGATCGGTCTTGGTCAGGAGAATCCGGTCGGCCAAGGCCGCCTGTTTGACCGCCTCGCGCTGGGTGTCCAACTGCCAATCGGCGTTGTAGGCATCGATCACCGTGACGACGCCATCGACGACATAGCGCGCCGCCGTGATCGGATCGGCGATCAGCGTGTGCAGGATCGGCGCTGGATCGGCCAGGCCGGTCGTCTCGATCATCACCCGGTCGAAATCCGGCCCCTGCCCGCGCACGCGCTTTTGAAACAAATCACGCAGCGTATCGGCCAGATCGCTGCGGATCGTGCAGCAGATACAGCCGCTCGGCAGCAGGATCGCCTCGCCAGCACCACCTTGGCGGACCAGCTCGTGATCGAGCCCGACCTCGCCCAATTCGTTGATGATGACCGCCGTCCGGGCCAGCGCCGGATGGCGCAGCAGTGCGCCCAGGATCGTGGTCTTGCCGCTGCCGAGAAAACCGGTCAGTACCGTGACCGGCAAGCGGCTGCCGGCCGCGGTGACGCTGAGCGCGCTCATGTCAATTCGGTGCCGCGGCGCGGCTGCATTCGGCGCACAGGCCGCGCACCTCGATAGTCTGGCGCTCGACGCGAAAACCCAGCGCCGCCGCGCGATCGGCGACAGCGCGCGCGATATGCGGATCATCGAGTTCGCCGATCGAGGCGCAGCCGGTGCAGATCAGAAACTGCCCGACATGCAGCGCATCGGGCCGGACGCAGCCGATATAGGCATTCAGCGATTCAAGCCGATGCACCAGACCCTGATCGATCAGAAAATCCAGCGCCCGATAGATTGTCGGCGGCACGGCATTGCGATGCGTCACCTTGAGCGCATCAAGCAGATCATAGGCGCCGACCGGCTCGTGCCGGCGCCAAACCAATTCAAGTACCTGGCGCCGCAACTCGGTCAGGCGAACCCCGCGTGCCAGACAGACCGCGTCGGCACGGTCGAGCGCTGCCTCGATACAATTGCCATGGTCATGGCCGCGCGCGACGAACATCACCCGGCCTTCGCACCGGTCGGCTGTGCCGCGCTCAGGGCGCAGCCGCAGATCGGGCAGCGCAGTGCCGCGACCGCCTGCTCGATCTCGGCCGCACTCATCCGGCCGCCCAATTCAGCCTGCGCCTCGGCGACCAACTGATCATGATATGGATCTGCGGCACCGGTGCAGGCATTTTGATAGGCCTTGTGTTCCTCGACATTCATCGGCTGCCGGCTGAAGGCATGACCGGTGCGGGCCGCCGCCACCAGACCGATGCCGGTCAGCGCCGTACTGGCGAGAAAGCGCCGACGCGCGCGGTCGAACTCGGCCATGTCCGAGGCTCCTTTAAAAGGCAATGTCGCGACCACCCTAGCGCCGCGTGTATCATCCGGTCAATCCGATGACCGCATTCCGACGAGGGAAGGAAAATGCCATGGACTATGAATTGCGGCTTCGGGCCGTCCTGCCCGGTGATCTGCCGTTGTTCTACGGCCATCATTTGGATATGGCGGCGCGGCTCATGGTCGCGTTCGCCGCGAAGGTGCCGGAGGATTACGAGGCTTTCGCCGCCAAATGGGCCAGAAATCTTGCCGATCCGAACACCTTGATCCGAACGATTGAGGTCGATGGCGAAATTGCCGGAAATGTCTCGAAATTTCCGCAATTCGATAAACCGTCGATCGGTTACTGGCTCGGGCGGAAATTCTGGGGGCGCAAGATCGCCACACGGGCGGTGCAAGCCTTTCTACCGGCAATCCCAGACAGGCCGCTCTGTGCACGGGTGGCCAAGGACAATGTGGGATCACTTCGCGTTCTGGCCCATTGCGGCTTCGCGATCGTCGGGGAGGACAAAGGATTTGCCGAGGCGCGCGGTCAGGAAATCGAGGAATTCATCCTGGAACTACAATAATTTTTGACCCGAATGATGGGTTTTCATGAGGTTAATCCGACCGGTGGCCATCATTGCGATTCTTTTTATGACGAACAACGAGAACCAATGGAAGTAGGGCGAACAGTCCGTCCAGTACTGCAATTCCGTTCGGCATGTCATGATGTGCGGCGAAGCCCAGCACAAGAGATGTCAAACTCACGGCAAACCATAATGTAGAACCAGACAGTATCAATGCCAACAAGACGGAAATATATCTCATCCAATCCTCCGCATTTTACCGGACCAGCCCACGCTCATGCCCCTTCCGGATCCTCCAACGTCACCGTTTCGGTATCGTAATCATAGGCGAAAAGCTCGGCGTGCCGGCCCCAATTGATCACGGTGTCCAGCACGTTGGCCGCATCGTCTTCTTCGAGATGATCCTCCAGCTCGGCCAGGAACCGGGCAGCCGGGGCGCGGTGGTTGGGGCGTTCCTCCAGCACCTTGCGCATATGGGCGGCCAGCGGAATGTGCGCCTTCAACTGTTCGGCCAGAATCTGCTTGCGCTTCAGCAAATTGGCTTCGCCATAGACGCGGCCGACCGGCGTCAGTGCGATATCGCCGTGGGCGACGTTGGCGAAGCCCAAGAGATGCAGCGCCTCGATCAGCGGGAACAGATCATCGACGTCCAAGCTCTGATATTCGGCGAGCGCCGGCAGATCGGCATTGCCGTCGAAGCGGCTCTCCATCAGCGTCTCGATCAGGCCGGCGAGCTGCTGAACCGGCGCGTCAGGCAGGCGATAGCCCAGCGAGATCTGATCGGATTTGATGCCGCGCTTGCCGATATGGCCGGTGGTCAGGTGGCCGTAGACCTCGTCGACGATCTTGCGGAATTCCGGGCTGTTCCAGTCGCGCGGACGCGGCAGCGTCACTGGAATCTCGACCTGGATGCGACCGGGATTTGAGGTGAAGATGATGATGCGGTCGGCCATCTCGACCGCTTCCTCGATATTGTGCGAGACGACCAGGATGCTTTTGGTCGGGATGCGCTTTTCCGCCCAGAGATCGGTCAGATCGCCGCGCAGCGTCTCGGCGGTCAGTACGTCAAGCGCCGAGAACGGCTCGTCGAGCAGCAGCACCTCGGGATTGATCACCAGCGCACGGGCGAAGCCGACGCGCTGGCGCATGCCGCCCGACAATTCCTTGGGATAGGCCGATTCGAAGCCGTCGAGGCCAATGAGATCGATCGCGGCCAGTGCCCGCTTGCGCCGCTCCGGTGCCGGCAAACGCTGCGCCTCCAGCCCCAGCTCGACATTGCCGAGCACCGTGAGCCAAGGAAACAGGGCGAAGCTCTGAAACACCATGCCGACCCCCTGAAGCGGCCCAGTTACCGACTCGCCCTTATAGGTGACGCCGCCGCCGGTCGCGGGGATGAGGCCGGCCAGGATACGCAGAAAGGTCGATTTACCTGAACCGGATTTGCCGAGGCAACCGACAATCTCGCCGGATTTCAGCGTGAAATCGATATCCTCCAGCACCGCACGGCCGCCGACATCGCCGCCGCGAAATACCTTCTTGACGCCCGAGGCGACCATCACGGCTTGTCCGTCCATCGCTTCTCTCCTCAGTCGAGCCGCAGCTTTTCGGCCGCCAGATTATACAGTCGCCGCCAGAGCAGGCGATTGAACAGAATGACATAGATGCACAAAATGCTCGTGCTGAGCACGATGCGTGGAAAATCGTCGGACGATTTGACCTGCGAGAAATAGGCGCCGATGCCGGTCGCGGTCAACGTGGTGCCACCCGACTGGACGATCTCGGCGACGATCGAGGCATTCCACGAACCGCCCGCGGCGGTCAGCGCTCCGGTCACATAGGCCGGAAAAATCCCCGGCAGAATCACCCGCCGCCACCACAGCCAGCGCCTCACCCCCAGATTCTGCGCGGCATAATGCAGTTCGGACGGGATGGCCATGGTGCCGCCGATGACGTTGAACAAAATGTACCATTGCGTGCCGAGGATCATCAGCGGGCTCAGCCATATATCGGTATTGAGCGCGTAGCGCAGGATGACCACGACCGCGAAGGGAAAGAACAGATTGGTCGGAAACGCCGCGAGGAACTGAATGACCGGCTGAACCGACTGGGCAAGCTTCGGCCGCAGCCCGACCCAGACCCCGATCGGCACCCAAATGATCGAGGCCAGCGCGATCATGACGATGACCCGAACCGAAGTGGCGCCGCCCAACAGTGCGACATATTCGATTTCACGCAGTGGCACGCTGTCCGTGACGTATTTGACGAGAGCCCAGGCGGCATAGAGTGCTCCGCCGGCGAAGGCGACATTGACCGCCCAATCGACGATCTGCGACGTCTGGCCGCCTTCGATCGGCTTGGTCTTGCCGGGCGCCAGAATCAGGCGAAGCAGACCGACCCAGACATTCGAGATCGTTTCGAACACCGCTTCCAGTAGATCGAACACCCGCGCCCGCTGCAACGCGATGAGGAACCAGGGACGCTCCATCTCGTCCTCGCCGCTCATCTCGTTCTTGAATTTCTGCGACCAGGTCAGCAGCGGCCGGAACAACAGTTGGTCGGACATCAGGATGACGATCAGCATGGCGATGATCGCGTAAAGAATCGCCCACAAATCGCTCTGATCGTTGGCCACCTTGATGTAGGAGCCGATCCCCGGCAGCGTGATGTCGTTATTGTCGACCGTGAAGGCTTCCGAGGCGACGACGAAGAACCAGCCGCCCGAGACCGACATCATCATGTTCCACACCAATCCCGGCATGGCGTAAGGCACTTCGAGCCGCCAGAAGGTCTGCATCGGCGTCAAATGATACATCCGCGCCGCCTCTTTCAGCTCCCCCGGCACAGTGCGGAAGCTCTGATACAGGCTGAACGTCATGTTCCAGGCCTGGCTGGAGAAGATCGCGAAGATCGCGGCACATTCGACGCCGAGCAACCGGCCGGGAAAGAGGTGGATGAACGGAACGACGGCAACTGCCTCAAACGCCAGGATCGGCACCGATTGCAGAATGTCGAGGATCGGAATCAGAATCTTTTCCGCCTGGCGGCTCTTCGCGGCCAGCGCGGCATAGACCAGGCTGAAGACGAGCGAGACGATGAGCGCCACCGCCATGCGCAGCACGGTGCGCAGCGCATATTCCGGCAGATGGCTCGGATCGAGCGAAATCGGAATCTGATCGCCCAACTGAAACGGTCCGGCCGCCTGCTGACCGCTATAGGCCATGAGGGCAACGAAGCCCAGCACGATGGGCAGTGCCACCGCATCCCAGCCATTCGGGCGCAGCCGGGACAGCCACGCAATATTCGCTAGCCCCCATGCGCGCTGCATCGGTTTTCTCCCGCAGGTCTTTCAGGACGATGACGGGTGAGTAGCCCACTCGGCAGATCAACGAAACCAAAAAACGCCGAACTGGCCTAGAGCTGGAAATAATCGCGAAAATTAGGAGCAAAGCACTGTCCACCTTGCACGCCTTGGCAATGAGCGCCGTTGCGAGGCCGGGCCGGATGGTGCTAGCGTCGGTCCCGCCGTGTCATGGGGTGCCCGGGGATTCGCTTCGAGGCTGAGATCACACCCATAGAACCTGATCTGGGTCATGCCAGCGAAGGGATTGCACGAGATGGCGAGCGCTTCTCGATTGACCTCAACGACCTCCCTTCCCTCGATCGCCATCATCGGCGGCGGCGTCATCGGCCTGTCGATCGGCTGGCGCCTGCGCCAGGCCGGCTGCGCCGTCACGATCTTCGAGCGCGGCGAGACCGGGCACGGCGCGTCGTGGGCTGCGGCCGGCATGCTGGCCGCCGGGATCGAGGCCGAACCGACCGAGGAAAAGCTGTTCGAACTGGGCCGCTACAGCCAATCGCTCTGGCCTGGTTTCGCCGCCGAACTCGAGGAAGCGGCCGGAATCGGCATCGGCTATGACGCGACCGGCACGCTGGTCTGCGCCTTCACCCGCGATCAGGCGGAAAAGCTGCGCCGCGGCATCGAATTCCAAAGCCGGCTTGGCGGGGAATTCGAATGGCTCGGCGGCCGGGCCGCGCGCGAGATCGAGCCGGCACTCTCGGCCAATCTCGTCGCCGCGGTGCTGAGCCGGCATGATCATCAGGTCGAGAACCGGCTGGTGACAACCGCCCTCGATATCGCATTCCGCCGCGCCGGCGGCATCGTGAAGCACGGCGAGGCATCGCTCGATATCGCGGGCGGCCGGGTGCGCGGCGTCGTCATCGGCGAGATGCACCATCCGGCCGACGTGACCGTGCTCGCGGCCGGGGCGTGGAGCCGCCTCGTCCCCGGTCTGCCGCCCGACGCCATGCCGCCGATCCGGCCGGTCAAGGGCCAGATGCTGGCGCTCGCCATGCCGCCGGGCGCCCCGTTGATCCGCCACATCGTCTGGGGTGCCCAATGCTATCTGGTGCCGCGCGCCGATGGCAGGCTGCTGGTCGGTGCCACGACCGAGGAACGCGGCTTCGATAGCGCGATCACGGCCGGCGGCATGCTGGGACTGCTCGACGATGCCTGGCGCACACTGCCCGGCATCGAGGATCTGCCGATTTGCGAAAGCTGGACCGGCCACCGGCCGGGCTCGCCGGACGACATGCCGATCCTCGGCCCCTGTCCGGTCGAGGGACTCGTGCTGGCGACCGGCCATCACCGCAACGGCTTTCTGCTGACCCCGGCGACGGCGGCGCTGATCGCGGATTATATTCTGAGTAGCCGGGCTGACGCGCGCCTGGCGCCATTCCAGCTCGATCGTTTCGGGAGCGCAGGGACATGAGCGAGGCTCGCATCAAGGTCAACGGCGCCATTCTGCCCTGGCGCGACACGACCATCTCGGCCTTGCTGGCCGAACACGGGATCGATGCGGCGACGCGCGGCATCGCGGTCGCGCGGAATGGTGCGCTGGTGCCCCGCACAGGTTGGGCCGAGACCGCGCTAGCGGCGGGCGACGAAATTGAAATCATCAAGGCGATCTCGGGCGGGTGAGGAAAGCGACATGGACCAGGACAGTTTTGAGATCGCCGGCACGAAGATCGCCTCGCGGCTGCTGATGGGCACCGCCGGCTATCCCAACCAAAAGGCGCTGCTGGCGGCCTTGGCGGCGGGCGGCGCCGAGATCGTCACCGCCTCGGTGCGGCGGATCAGCCTTGATGGCTATGGCGAGAGCCTGATCGACGCGCTCGGCACCGGCTTTCACATTCTGCCGAACACGGCCGGCTGCGCCACCGTGCGCGACGCCGTGCTGACCGCCGAACTGGCGCGCGAGGCGCTCGGCACCAACTGGATCAAGCTCGAACTGATCGGTGATCGCGAGACGCTCTATCCCGATGTCGAGCAATTGCTGAAGGCGGCCGAGGAGCTGGTGGCGCTGGGCTTCGCCGTCCTGCCCTATACCAATGACGATCCGGTGACGGCGCGCAAACTGGCCGATCTGGGCTGTGCCGCGGTGATGCCGCTCGGTTCGCTGATCGGCTCGGGCATGGGGATCGCCAATCCACAAGCGATCGAGCGGATCTGCGCGCGCTCACCGGTACCGGTGATCCTCGACGCCGGCATCGGCACCGCGTCCGATGCCTGCCTTGCCATGGAACTGGGCTGTTCGGCGGTCTTGCTCAACACCGCGATCGCCAAGGCCGAAGCCCCGGTCGCCATGGCCCACGCCATGCGCCACGCGGTCGAATCCGGCCGGCTCGCCCGCGTGGCCGGCCGCATCCCGAAACGCGATTTCGCCGAACCGTCGAGCCCGCAGTTGGGATTGATCGGGTCGTAGTCAGTTACATCATGTATATCGAAATATTCAACGCATTGACTATCTAGATAGCCACGGTGCCAACATAGCCAAAAATAGTCCCAGTATTATACTCACCAATGGGAAGCCAAGAAATAAAATTACAACATCCCACCGAAATTTTCTCATGGCCAAAGAGATCCCCATGGCGGGTTACCGCTTCGTCGCCGCTACTATGACGCTTCCAAGGCTAGCCGCTGGTAGATTCGATCGGCCCCGCTTTCCTCGATCACATTCGCGCTCGTAGCGAGCAGGCTTAGCCGGGTGCCCAATAACTCCTTTTTTCGGACCACCGCAATACGCGCGGGCGGATGTTCCAATTGGGTCAGATCGATAAATTTCGCCAATGCCGACGCGACGGAATTGGGATGATCCGAGACCGTTTCAAAAGCCGCCCTATGCTTGTCAGCACGGACCAGGGCGGTAACCGTCCAAGGCGTGGTAGAAGCGCCGCAAATCGTCGCATCTCGTTCGACCCGTTGCGGTGTGAACAGGCGATACAGCCGCTCACACAGCCGATCAGCGGCATCGGTTCTTTTTTTCTCGTCCAGCCGAAAGGCCGCCATTTGCACCGCTTCCTGCGAGCAGGCCGCGATGACCGAGACGGCGCCTATCAACCGTTCCTGGCTAACGCCGATAGAGAAGCTTTGACGGTCAAAGTGGATTCCTGCCCGCAGCGCTATCGCGGGTGCGGCATGACTGAATTGCCTCCCCGCGCCCAAGAGATCAGCTTCCTGAAAGCCTAGCCCGGTATCGGACACCAGGAAATGCCCATCACGATGCGGATCGACGCGCACCACGACCATCGATCCGCTGGGATAGAGAACGGGCAATTGGATGAAGGACGCATCGGATTGGTGACGCACCTCGGCCAGGACATGGACAACCCCATCCACGACCGCTTGGAATGCCCTAGTCCGTTGATCCAAACCGTTTGTCATCACAGCAACCTCGGGGCCGCCCATGGTGGTACTGGAATCAGATCCGCTCCCTCGATATTGAAATGCCGCGCCATCACCGAAACCAGGGTCGGAACATCTTCGGAATCTTCATCCAACGGCAAGGCGATGGGGAGATTCTGCTTGATATTATCCGCCAAGGGCAGGCCATTTCCAACCATCCAATCATAGTTTTCCTGAAAGAGATGGATATGAGAAGAATGGAACCGCATTAGGCGGGATTCGATCGGGCCGATGTTACGGTTCTGATGAGGCTTGAGCGGTCGCCAATCGATGCGCGCCACTGGAACCAGTTTGGCAATGCTCCTGAACTGGTACTCGACCTGAAAAGTCAGATTTTGATCGGGGTAATCCCGATTGCATTTGCCGCGCAACCGTAAGCCAATCTGTGTGACGCCATCAATGTCCAGTGGGACGATAAAATTGAATTGCTCCTCGATTTCGACCCATCGGGCCGGGACCGCGAGGGACTTCCTCGCGGCCATAAGTGATGGCAGCCGTTCGGGCATGTTCTTTATCGGCCTCAATTGCAGGCAGTTTCGAGCAATGGCCCGCCGACGATCTCCGCAACGTTAGCTCTACAACAAAACTTAGGCCTTCACCCCGCCATGGCGGCCGGCGAAGCGGAGGTCGCCTCGACCCGGCGCAGGCGTTTTTCGCCGAGGAACAGCAGGATCGGCGAGGCGATGAAGATCGAGGACAGCGTGCCGACGAAGATGCCGAACACCATGGTGATGGCGAAGAACTGCACCGAGCCGATGCCGATAATCGCCAGCGGCAGGATCGACAGCAGCACGGTGAGCGAGGTCGCCACGGTGCGTGAGAGCGTCTGGTTGATGCTGAGATCGATCACCTGACGCAGCGGCATCACCTTGAACTTGCGCAGATTCTCACGGATGCGGTCATAAACCACGACCTTGTCGGTGACCGAGAAGCCGATCAAAATCAAGAGCGCGGCCAGCGCGTCCTGATCGAACGGCAATTGCAGCGCCGCATAGAATCCGATGGTCTTGGTCGCGTCAAGCACCAAGGTCGCGACCAGACCGATGCCATATTGCCAGTCGAACCGGAACCAGATCCAGCCCAGGATTCCGCAGAGCGCCAGCACCGTGGCCAGAATGCCGGCGTGCGTCAGATCGGCGCTGACCTTGGGCCCGACCACATCCAGGCTGCGGATCGTGGCACCGGGGAAATTATGGTCGAGCAGCGTCTGGATCGGCTGGCGAATGGTTTCGGCCTTGGCGTCGGCGGTCAGCTTGACCTGCGCGTCATGATCGGAGCCGGTTCCGACGCCCAGGCTTTGCACCGAGACCTCGCCCAACCCCAAAGTCTCGAACGAGGCGCGCAGCTTGGCGGCATCGACCGACTCGGTAAAGCGCACTTCGACCAGCACGCCGCCGCGGAAATCGATCGTGTAGTTGAGCCCCGGATAGAAGAACAGGATGACGGAGCCGAGGCTCAGGATCGCCGACAGGATGACCCCGGCGAACCGGCCGCGCATGAACGGGATCTGGGTGTTCTCGGGAACAAGATGCAGAAGGCGCACGGGCTCATCAACTCCTGGAAATTCGTTTGCGCGCCCGGTCGCTACCGCCGGACACCGTTCCGATACCATAAACTCTCCGCCACCCCAAGCGATCGGTTGGATCGCCCCGAGCCATGCGGGCTCGCGCGAACCATGACAGATTGCATAGCGCGGCACCATCCTCGACAGAGCATCCGGGACAATCTGCGCGGCACAAGACGGCGCGGCGCCCTACACCGTCACGGCCAGAGCCGACAATTCCTCGACAGAGCGGAACAACCGCCAGGCCGGGAAGCTCAATGTGACGACCGTACCCGCGCTCGGCGCGCTCTGCATGACGATGGTGCCGCCATGCAATTCGATCTGCGCTTTGACCAGCGGCAGACCGAGCCCGGCGCCTTGATGCTTGCGCGCCAGCCGATTGTCGATCTGCTGAAACGGGATGAACGCATTGGGAATGTCCGCCGGTGCCAAGCCGACCCCGGTATCGGCGACCGACAACTCCAGCACGGGCGCTTCGTCCACGGTGGCTTCCAGACGCAATGTGACCCTGATTCGTCCACCCGGCGGGGTGAATTTGATCGCATTGGACAGCAGATTGAGCAACATCTGCTTCACCTTGACCGGGTCGGCATAGAGCAGCGGCAAATCCGCCGCGGGCCAGAATTCCAGCGTCAGACCAGCCCGCTCGGCCCGCGGCCGAAGCAGCTCAACCTGACGCTCGGCCAAATCCTTGGCATCGCAACCATCCTCGTGAAGCTCGGCCGTGCCCGACTCGATCTTGGCCAGATCGAGAATGTCGTTGATGATGTCGAGCAGATGCTTGCCGCTTTGCAAAATATCGCCGAGATAATCGCGCTGCTTGTCGGTTAGCGGCCCGAAAAATTCGGCTAGAAGCACTTCGGAAAAACCGATTACGGCGTTCAACGGGGTACGCAATTCGTGGCTCATCACGGCCAGGAATTGCGATTTGGTCTGGCTCGCCAGAACCGCCTGTTCTCTCGACGCAATCAGTTCCTGCTGCCATTCCTTCAGCTCGGAAATGTCGGTGGCGATTCCGTCCCAGATTCGCAAGCCACCCTCACCCAGGCGGGATCGCGTCACCACCATGACCCAGCGGGCCGTGCCGACCGGATCGATGATTTCGAACTCGCGCGCGTGCGGCTCGCCGATACGCGGGTCGGCCACCAACATCTCGACCCACGCGCGGACGAGTTTTCGGTCGAGATGTCGGAACAACTCGCTGGGATCGGCCATCGCCTCGGCCGCGCTGATGCCGAGATAATCCTGCAATCGGTCGCTGAAATAGCTGTATTTGACCGCGCCTTGCTCGTCTTCGACGCGTTGAAACACCACGCAAGGCAGGCAATTGATCAATGCGGTGAACCGCTTCTGCGTTTCCCGGAAGGCTCCCTCGACCTTGATCCGATGCTCCAGCTCGCGGCGCTGCCGTAGCGCCATGACCAGCCCACCCAAAATCAGAAGCGTCGTGGCGAGGCCCAGCGCCAGCGCCGGCGCACCGCCGAGCCACAGGCCAAGCCAAAGGCAGAGGATGGCCGCACCGGCCAGCGCGACAGCAACAGCGCGGCGCCGCCTGCCCGCCACCGCGCTGACAACTGAATCGCGAACGACGGATTCCGAGGCGTATTCAGTCAGATAAGGGCCGGTCGAAACGGAAAATCCTCCTGATCGATTTCGCGGACGGAGACCGCTGCCGCCGACGTTCCCGTCATCATGGAAACGATCGACCGTTGCGGTCAACCTTTGTTTCTGCCCAATTGTACATCGGGCTAAAATCGCGCTGGCGCGGCGCTTCGTTCCCGCTAGAGTAACGGGTCTCGCGTGAGCGGTGCCGCGTCGAAACCGGGGAGTGAGACGGTGCAGGATCTTGAGGCTTTTCGGGTCGAAACTCGTGCCTGGCTGGAGGCGAATTGCCCGCCCGCCATGCGGCTGCCGATGGTGGATGAGGAAATCGTCTGGGGCGGCAAGCGCGCCGCTTTTGCCCATCCAGACGCCAAGATCTGGCTCGACCGCATGGTCGCCAAAGGCTGGACCGTGCCGACTTGGCCCGGGCAGTACGGCGGCGGTGGGCTCGGCGCGGCCGAGGCGCGCATCCTCGACGCGGAAATGCGCCGCCTGCATTGCCGGCCGCCTTTGCTCAGCTTCGGCATCTGGATGCTGGGACCGGTCTTGCTCGACTATGGCACCGAGGCGCAAAAGCAGGAACATCTACCCAAGATCGCACGCGGCGAAATCCGCTGGTGCCAGGGTTATAGTGAACCGGAAGCCGGCTCCGACCTCGCCGGACTCAAAACCAGGGCGGTGCTGCAAGGCGAGCATTTCCTGGTCAACGGCCACAAGATCTGGACGTCTTATGCCAATTATGCCGACTGGATCTTCTGTCTGGTCCGCACCGACCCGGCCGCACCCAAGCATGAGGGCATTAGTTTTATCCTGATCGACATGGATGATCCGGGCGTCCGTACCCGGCCGATCCGACTGATCAGCGGCGCCTCGCCGTTCTGCGAGACCTTCATCGAGAACGTCCAGGTGCCGGCCGATCATCTGGTCGGTCAACTCAATCAGGGTTGGACCATCGCCAAGCGGCTTTTGGAACATGAGCGGCGCATGATCGCCGGCACCGGCGAGCGCAATCGCGGCGACGGCCGCCCGCTTGAGGAATTGGCCAAAACCTATGTCGGCGAACGTGACGGGCGGATCGCCGATCCGGTGCTGCGCGACCGCATCGCCCAGCAGGCGATCGACACGCGCGCCTTTGCGCTGACCGTCCGACGCGCGGCCGAGGAAGCAAAATCGGGCGCGGCACCCGGCCCGGCCTCGGCCATGTTCAAGCTCTACGGCACGGAGCTGAACAAAAGGCGGCTGGAACTGGTGCTGGCCTGCGAAGGCACCCAGGCGCTCGGCTGGGAAGGTGAGGGTTTCGCACCGGACGAATTGCAGGGGACGCGCGCTTGGCTGCGCTCCAAGGCCAATTCGATCGAGGGCGGCACCTCGGAAGTGCAGTTGAACATCATCGCCAAGCGCGTGCTTGGCCTGCCGGATTGAGGCGCGGATCATGGCTTTGGCTTTATCGTCCGATGCGCAATTGGTGCGCGACACCGCGCAGGATTTCTTCCGCACGAAAGCGCCGGTCGCGGCGTTACGCACGCTGCGCGACACGGCGGACCCGATCGGCTTCTCGCGTGATTTGTGGCGCGAGATGGCGGAACTCGGCTGGGCCGGGTTTCTGGTACCCGAAGCCTATGGCGGGTCGGAATTCGGCCTGCTCGGACTTGGCCTCGTCATGGAACAGGCTGGCCACACACTGGCCGCCACGCCGCTGTTATCGACGGCGCTGATCGGCGCCGCGGCCCTGGTGCTGGGCGGCAGCGAAGCGCAAAAGCAGGCGCATCTGCCGGCCCTGGTCGCGGGCGAGCGGATCTTCGCGCTTGCGCTTGAGGAAGGGCCACATCACGCGCCGCATCGTATCGCGCTCAAGGCCGATCGGACGCCGTCGGGCTATCGCCTGACGGGTGAGAAGCGCTTTGTGCTCGACGGTCATGTCGCCGACACGCTGATCGTCGCGGCCCGCACCGCCGACGAGCGGATCGGCCTGTTCCTGGTGCCCGGGACCGCCGCCGGGGTGGCGCGCACCCGAACAGCGATGGTCGACAGCCGCAACGCCGCCACTATCCGGTTCGATCAGGTCGAGATCGGCGACGACGCGCTGCTGACCGGCGGCGTCGAGCTGCTTGATGCTGTGCTCGACCGGGCGCGCGCCGGCCTCGCCGCCGAAATGCTGGGCGGCAGCGCCGAAGCCTTCGAGCGCACCGTGCAGTATCTAAAGGAACGCAAGCAATTCGGCGTGCCGATCGGCAGTTTTCAGGCGCTGAAGCACCGTGCAGCCGCAATGTTCTGCGAGCTGGAATTGACCCGCAGCGCCGTGCTGGCAGCACTCTCGGCCTGCGACGAGGGCTCGAACGAGGCGGCGGCGCTGGCGAGCCTCGCCAAGGCCAAGGCGTCGGACACCTTCTTCCTGGTCGGCAATGAGGGGGTGCAACTGCATGGCGGCATCGGCATGACCGACGAGCATGAGATTGGCTTTTTCCTGAAGCGCGCGCGTGTGGCGCAAGCCAGTTTCGGCGACGCGCCGTTCCAGCGCGACCGCTATGCCGCGCTGTCGGGTTATTAGCGTCATGGCTGGAACCGCGCCGCACGGCGAAGCGACCCCCCTGCCCGCCTCAACCGTGCTGCTGTTGCGCGACGGTACCGACGGCTTGGAGGTCTTCATGGTGACGCGTCACCGGAAGAGCAGTTTTCTGGCCGGCGCCCTGGTCTTTCCTGGCGGCGGCGTGGAGCCGGGCGACAGCGATCCCCGCCACGCCGAAGGCCGGATCGCGGCCGACAGCGATCTGGCCTGGCGCATCGCCGCGATCCGCGAGGTCTTCGAGGAGACCGGCATACTACTGGCCCGGCGCTATGGCGAAAGCGATCTGCTGGGGCCGGCTGCACTGGCGCCGATCGCGGCCCGGCATCGCAACCGGCTGAACCGGCGCGAGATCGGCTTTGGCGATCTGCTGATGATGGAGGATCTGACCGCCGCACCGGAACTGCTGGTACCGTTCGCTCATTGGATCACCCCGGCGGCCCTCCCCAAGCGCTTCGACACGCGCTTTTACGCTGTGCGCGCGCCCGAGGGACAATTCGGCTGGCATGACGATCGGGAATTGGTCGCCTCGCGCTGGATCCGGCCGCAAGACGCGCTCGCCGAGGCGGCGGCGAAGCAAATCCAAATCGTCTTCGCCACCCGGCTCAATCTCGAACGGCTGGGTTTGAGCGAGACCGTCGATCAAGTGCTGACCGCCGCGCGCGCACGCCCGATCGTCGCCGTGCTGCCGGTCGTGACCCGGACCGCGGAAGGCCGGATCATCCGCATTCCCGTCGAGGCCGGCTATGGCATCACGGAAATGACTATGGCGGAATGAACCCTTCAAACGGTCTCGGCGCCGCGGCGTCATTTGCATCAAGCGGTAGAGCCGGCCGGCGTAAAGCGCAAAGAGTGACGAGAGGTCGAACCACCTCTTCTATTAGTCTTTCGATATGCCGGGATGGTATTGCGACGCGTCGGCAGAAAGCATTCACACCGGCGAGGATATGAAACGATCCGACCGGATGTTGAATCGCCTGAAAGCCCTCACCGACGGACTGCTATAGCCCGAGGAAATCCGCTGAATCCGCAAAAACTGAACCTCAACCAAGTGGGCTCCGGCAAGGCCATCGACGGCGGGCCACGCGCGATTTCTAGAAATTCCATATCATCAAGACGCTTGGCCGGCGCGAAACTCGCGCAGGCACTTCTCAATCTCCCGATCACACTTGCCTTCGAGGTCGTCTAACCACTCCTGCAATTCGGGGCCCTGCCTCCAGTCAAGCACCGATGGCTCACGTCGGTCCGGATCGTCGAGTCCCTCCGCATACTGCTTGCGCACAAAGGGCGCCGAAAGGGTGTTGGGGATCGGCACGCGGGCGTACGGGTTGTGATATAGGTCGACGATCAGGTCCGACCCAGACGGTTGGCGCAAGACCGCGACCGCGCTGATCGAGGTGTTGTTGCCGCTGGTCAGCGTCGCATTCTTGCCGTGCCGCATTCCCAATAAACGCGGGGCATGCACGGGGTCGCTGGAAACCTCGAAGTGTAATGTCTCCTGGCCGAACAGTGCTTGGGCGACATGGACCCGCTCAAGATAGAATCCAACCGTGGTATCGAAGAGGCACACTACCGTGGGAAATCCGCGATGCGAGAATTTCCGCAATTGGTTGGCCGAATCCCTGATGGATTGTCGAAGCCGGGCACTGGGATTAATCCAGCGGAAGGACGGCTTGCCGGACTGTAATTCATGCAGCATCGCCACGTCATCCGGTGTCTCGGCGAGTTACTTGATCTCGACGAAACACCAGTGCGGTATGATCCTCATTGCATAGTCGGGCCGTTTGTGGCTCTGCGCCTTCGCCTCGCGGACACGCCGATACTCAATGCCTTGAAGCTGGCACCAATGCTCGAAAGCGCGTTCGGATTCGGTAAGTGGGGCACTCATGGCAGGCTGGCGGCCTCCGCGCATAATGAATCTGGGAGGGGTGATGACGCAGCTGTCGCCCCGAAAACACCGTACGTGGCGTGGCCGCGAGGCAGCCCACCTCGGTTTGAAGAGCGTACATCACTTGTCAAACCAATGAAACTCATATATCTTGCATGAGTTACGGATGGTGAATTCATGGATATGGTCAAAGTTTCAGCCGCCGAGTTTCAGCGCAATATCGGCCGGTATCAGGATCTGGCCCTGAGCCAGCCCGTGGCGGTGACCCGCAACGGCCGGGAGGGAACCGTGCTGATTTCGAGCGAGGAATATCGGCGGCTCAAACGGCGCGATCGCGAAGTGCTTACCCTGAGCGATTTCACCGACGCCGATATCGCCGCGCTCGAAGCCTCGCGCCCGCCGGCCGAAGCAACGGAATTCGATCCCGAACTGAAGCGATAGCGCATGCCGTTTCCAAAGCCGGTTCAAGGTTTGGTAATTCGGTATAGCTATCTATGGAGCACTGAACATCAGCGCGGACGGGAAGAAGGGTCGAAAGATCGGCCTTGCGCGGTGGTTCTGGCGACCACACAGGAAGATGGTCGCGAGATCGTCAGCGTTCTACCGATCACGCACACGCCGCCGGCCGAACCGGCCTTTGCCGTCGAAATCCCCTCGGCAACAAAACGGCGCCTCGGCCTCGATAGCGAACGCTCCTGGGTCGTCATGACCGAAGCGAACCGCTTCCTCTGGCCCGGCCCCGATCTTCGTCCGACGCAGGGCGATGGCAGCGGCAGTATCGCCTATGGCCTCTTGCCTTATGCGCTGACCGAGGAAATTCGGCTGAAATTCCTTACCCTGTTAAAGGCACGTCGCGCACAGATGGTGCGCCGGACGGAATGACGGGCTCGCTCGCTCCGGCCACTTGCAGGCTGCCAAGCGCCTCTGAAGGCCATGACGAGGCCGCGTCCGATCGTCAACCCCGCGCCGACAGCGTCTGAAACACGTCCAGCTCCGGCGCCAGCCGCTGGATATGCGCGCGATGCCACAGCGCATAGAACAGCAGCGACCACGCCGCGAAGCCCTGGCGTTTGCCGTCGAGTGTCGCGTACAGCCGTTCGACCGCGTCGGGCAGGCAGATTTCGCGGATGCCGGGCTGGCTCGCGACCAGCGGGCCGAGGGTCGTGCCGCGCTTGCGCAGCCATTCGGCGACCGGCACGGTGAAGCCCTTCTTGCGCGCCATCGCCTCGGCCGCCGGCATACGATCTTGCAGCCAGCGCCGCAGCAGCCATTTGCCGAGGCCATCACGGACCTTGAGATCGTCAGGCAGACGAAACGCGAAGTCGGCAACCACCGGATCGAGAAACGGCGTGCGGCCCTCGATCCCGAACGCCATCAGACAGCGATCGAGCTTGGTCAAGAGATCGTTCGGCAGCCAATCGGCGCAATCGGTCGCCTGGGCGATTTGCAGCCGGGTCCGCGTGTCTGCCCCCGCGCGGATCTCGGCGGCGGCCATGCCATCGCGCCAGCCGGTCAGGCCGCCGCGCAGCAGCCCGAGCCCGTCGAAATTGCCCCGGCCGCGCAGCATCTTGCCGCCGGCCCACCAGGGCCGCATGACGCTGCGGTAGCGGCCATAGCCGGCGAATAATTCATCGCCGCCCTCGCCCGACAAGATGACCTTGAGCCCGGCCTCGTGCGCCGCGCGCGCCAGCTTCCAGGTCGGCAACACGGCGTAATCCGCCGCCGGATCATCGAGCGCCGCGGCCACCTCGGGCAGGAGATGCCAGAAATCCGCCTCGCGGAATTCGATCTCGACATGCTCGGCCCCGACGGTCTGGGCCGCGGCCCGCGCCGCCGGCCGCTCGTCGGCCGCCTGGGTCGCGGAAAAGCCGATGGTGAAGGCCTTGACCGGCCGGTCGTTCAACTCGGCCATCAACGACAGGAGTGCTGTGCTGTCAATCCCACCCGAGAGGAACATGCCGTAAGGCACGTCGGAGCGCTGATGCACCCGCACCGTGTCATGCAGCACCCGGTCGAGGGCTTCCAGGCCCGCCGCAACATCGATCGGCACCGGCCGGCCCGCCGGCAACACCTCGCGGCGGCGGCGCTCGACGATGCGCCCCTCGACCACGACGAGCGTCTCGCCGGGCAGGACGCGCTTGATCCCGGCATAGAGCGTGTCGCGGCCCGTGGTGAATTGCAGTTGCAGCAGTTCGTTGCGCGCCTGGCGCAGCAAGTCGGCGCCGATGAGTCCGGCCTCGATCAGCGCTTCCGGCTCGGATGCGAAGGCGAAACAGGCCCTCGTCTCGATATAATAAAGCGGCTTTATCCCGAACGGGTCACGCGCCAGCACCAGATGCCCGGCCGCCGGGTCGTGAATCGCCAGCGCATACATGCCGCGCAGGTGCCGGGTGAAATCCAGCCCGTCGCGGCGATAAAGATGCAGCGGGATTTCACAATCCGACAGAGTCCTGAAGGCGACGTCGGGCAGTTCGTCTTCGAGTTCGAGGTAATTATAGATCTCGCCATTGCCGATCAGCGCCGCACCGCCCGGCTCGAACAAAGGCTGATCGCCGGTTTCCAGATCGATGATGGCGAGGCGCGCATGCATCAGCCCGACATTGCCGTTCAGATAATAGCCGGTGCCGTCCGGGCCACGATGGGCCAGTGCCGCTTGCAGCCGCTCCAGCACCGCCTGGGACGGCGTGCTGCCATCGGTCATCATCAGCCCGGCGATGCCGCACATCAGACCGCCACCCGCTCGATCAGATCGCGATAGGCCGCCGTGACGCGCGCCTCGGCGA
>JBAVTK010000186.1:0-7927 GCA_049696095.1 Aliidongia sp.
CTACCGCCAGAGACGCGCTAGTCATGATCCCAAGCGTCGCCGCCGCCAACGAGTCCACCCGCTTGGCATGAAGGTCGTGATCGTAGACACTGTCAATGAACGCCCGAATATCCTTCAGCTTGCCGCCCAGCCCCCGCTCCACGTGCTCCACGATGCCTCCAAAGCTATATCCCCAGCATGTTGGGGATATAGCCAAAGGCGCCCGCAATATCTAGACTCCAAAAATGAGGGGAGTCGTGAGTGCTAACCCCCGTTACAGAACGCGCCTCATGTGGTTTGAACGTGAAGCTCTCGGAGTAAAATCGGGAGAAATGTTCTGCCGAGCCCCATTGTTCGGGCACAAACATTCTGAGTATGGGGAGCTGCTCCGGTGTCATCGCACGCGCCTAGCGAGCGCCCGCACCACGCCCAGCAGCGTCGTCAGGCGATAGGTCGCCATCTTCGCTGAGCGCCTTGTAAAGCCCCTCGCCGGCCTCGCGCGCCACGGCGGTCATCCCGCGCGCCTTCGCGATCACGCCAAGCGCATTGGTGATGTAGGCGGTGTTCCCGCTGTCGAAGGCGTCGTCCAGCAGACCCCGCTGCGCTTCGGGCGAGGTAAAAAACAGGGCCGCATCGAACGGGATCGTTTTGACCATTTCAGTTGTCCAACTCTGCCGCCAATGCTTTAAGCCCGGCTCATATCCCGCTTTTGCGATTTCTTATCGCCGCCGCAGAGCAGTACGAGTAACCTGGCTTGAATCTGTAAAATCCGTTTGGTGACAATTTCGGCGGCATGTCGATCTGGCGAACCTTGATCATGCCTGAATTATCAGGCACAGACTGAGTAATGTAAACTATAGTTCACGATAGCCGCCTCAAAAACCCACTATGCATCAGGAATCCCTCACCCCGCCGCCGGCACTCCCGCCTCGCCCAGCACCCCGGCCTGCCGCCGCGCCAACGCATCAACATCGAACCCCTCGATCAGATCGTGGAACAACTCATACCAATTGAATTCCGCCTTCAGCCGCAGGAACACCGAACCCAGCCCGATTGCCGCGCGGTCCATGAAGACGAATTCGCGCGGCGGCGTGATGCCGCCGATGCGTTTCAATTCGCGATGCACTTTCTCGGCCGTCTCGCGGCCATCGGCGCCGCTCACGGTTTCCTGTATCCGTCGGGTGCGGTTGTCGAGCAGCGGGGCGTAGAGAAACCTGGCCCAGATATTCAGGATCTCGATCACCTCGCGGCTGAGATTGGTGAAGCCCCAGGCTTCATAGGCATGCACGGCCAGCGCCTCGTCATTGTGCTGGAGCGCCCGATAGAGGTCGATCACGCCGCCGACAAACCGCGGCGGAAACACCCGGACGCAGCCGAAATCCAGCAGATTGACCCGGTGATCGGGGCAGATCGTGTAATTGCCCAGATGCGGGTCGCCATGGATCACGCCATATTGATAGAAGGGCACGTACCAGGCGCGGAACATGTTGAAGGCGATGGCGTTGCGCGCCTCGATCGGCAGATCGGTCGCACTCTGGATCGGCTCGCCTTCGAGCCAGTTCATGGTCAAGAGCCGGGCGGTCGAGAGATCGGCGACAGCTTCCGGCACCTCGACGCCCGGTTCGCCCGCCAGCATCAGGCGATAGAGCCGCATATGGCGGGCTTCGAGACCGTAATCCAATTCCTCGCGCAGACGGGCCGCCAGCTCGTCATGGATCGCGCCGGTTTCGATCGTCGGATCATAGCGGTGATAGATCGAGAACAGCAGCTTCAACTGGCCCAGATCGGCCTCGATCGCCGATTGCATTTCGGGATATTGCAGCTTGCAGGCGAGGCTCCTGCCATCATGGCCGGTCGCGCGATGCACTTGCCCAAGCGAGGCCGCGCGCGCCGCCTCCTTGTCAAAGCGCGCAAACCGCGCCTGCCAATCGGGGCCGAGTTCGCTCGCCATGCGCCGCTTGACGAAGGGCCAGCCCATCGACGGCGCATTGGCCTGAAGCTGGGTCAGTTCCTCGACATATTCCTTGGGCAGCGCATCGGGGATGGTCGAGAGGATCTGCGCCACCTTCATCAGCGGGCCTTTGAGACCGCCCAGGGCCGCCTTCAGATCGGCAGCATGCTGGCCGCGATCGATCTCGATGCCGAGGAAACGCTCGCCGGCCAGCCGCGCCGCGAGGCCGCCAACCGCCGTGCCGACCTGTGCGTAGCGCCGCACCCGGCCGGCGAGACTATTCTGGTCACTCACGCTTCGATCGCTTCCAGCTCGTCGATGAAGCCGCCGATTACGCCCAGGCCGCGCGCCCAGAAGCCGGGGTCGGCGGCATCGAGGCCGAACGGGGCCAGCAATTCGCGATGGCGCAGCGTGCCGCCGGCCGACAGCATCGCCAGATAGCGCTCGGCGAAGCCCGCTTCCGAATGCTGATAGACGGCGTAGAGCGAATTCACCAGGCAATCGCCGAAGGCATAGGCGTAGACATAGAACGGGCTGTGGATGAAATGCGGCACGGAACTCCACCAGCTTGCATAGCCCGGATCGAAGGTGAAGGCGTCGCCCAGGCTTTCATGCTGGATCGCCATCCAGATCTCGCCCATCCGCTCGGCCGTCACCTCGCCCAGCCGCCGTTCCGCGTGGAAGCGCCGCTCGAAATCGCAAAAGGCGATCTGGCGCACCGCGGTGCCCAGCATGTCCTCGACCTTGCCGGCCAGCAGCGAGCGCCGCTGCACCGGATCGGTCTCGCGCGCCAGGAGGTTGCGGAAGGTCAGCATCTCGCCGAAGACCGAGGCGGTTTCGGCGAGCGTCAGCGGCGTCTGGGCCTGAAGCAGCCCCTGCCCGCCGGCCAGCACCTGATGCACGCCATGCCCCAGCTCGTGCGCCAGCACCATCACGTCGCGCGTCCGGCCGAGATAATTCATCAGCAGATAGGGATGCGCGCTCGGCACCACCGGATGAGAAAAGGCGCCGGGCGTTTTGCCCGGCCGTACCGGCGCGTCGATCCAGTTCTTCGCGAAAAACCGCTCGCCGATCTCGGCCATGCGCGGCGAAAACTGGCGATAGCTGTCGAGCACGATGCCCTGCGCATCGGGCCACGGAATGATCCGGTCGTCCGTGCCGGGCAGCGGCGCGTTGCGATCCCAATATTCCAGTTTCTCCAGCCCGAGCCATTTCGCCTTGAGCCGGTAATAGCGATGCGAGAGCACGGGATAGGCCGCCTTGGCCGCGCCGATCAGCGCGTCGACCACCGCGTCTTCGACATGATTTTCCAGATTGCGCGACGAAATCGGCTGCGCGAAGCCGCGCTTGCGATCCTCGATCTCCTTGTCCTTGGCCAGCGTGTTGTGAATCAGGCCGAGAATGCGCCCGGCCCCGCGGAGGCCGGCGGTAATCGCCTCGGCCGCTGCCCGGCGCGTTGCGCGATCGGGGTTGCTCATCAGGTCGAATGCCTCGGCGCTGGTCAGATCGCGCCCGCCGATCGGAAAGCGCAAATCCGCCATGGTCTCGTCGAACAGGCGCGACCAGGCGGCATGGCCGGTGACGCTTTTCTCATAGAGCAATTGCTCCAGCTCGTCCGGCAACTGATACGGCCGGAACGCGCGGAGATCGCGCAGCCAGGGCTGCCAGCGTGCCAGGTCGGGTGTCGTACATTGCGCGTGCAGCGCCTCGTCGGGGATGCGGTTGATTTCGAGCGTGAAGAACAAGGTCGCGGCGCCGATCGCGGTCAGCCGCTCCTGCGTCGTCTGATAGAATCCGCCGATCAAAGCGTCGCTCATATCGCCGGCATGGAGCAGCGCGGCATATGACCCGATTCGGCCGAGTATTTCGTGGATCTGTTCATATTCGGCGATCGCGGCGGCGAAATCCGGCCCGGTGAGCGCGGCCACCCGGCTCTCATGGCGCGAGCGGAACGCCGCGGCCAGCGCTTGCGCCTGCTGGAGATCGGCCGCAAGCACCGATGATTGCGGGCCGTCATAGAGGTCGGCCAGGTTCCACTTCGGCAGTGCGCCCAGAGCGTCGCCCGGCGCGGTTGATGGCATTGCGGTCATAATCTCTCCAGCACAATCTCTATCGCATATAAGCTGTCCGTCCGTCCGCGCCAAGCATGGCAGAACCATTGCGGAAGTCGACCAAGACAGGCACATCTTGATGAATCGAACGTGAAAGCGGTTGGCCAATGACCCGGGGAGATTGGGTATGATTCCTGCGGAATGGCAGAGCATTCCCGCCATGTTTTTCGATTGGGCGGTCCGCAAGGGTGACCGGCCGTTTCTGTGGCGCAAACAGGATGGACATTGGAGCACGCTCAGCTGGGCCGAAACCGCCCGGCAAGTGCGGCTGTTGGCACGCGGCCTGCGCTCGCTCGGCGTCGCCACCGGCGACCGCGTCGCGATCATCGCCGAAAACCGGCCGGAATGGGTGATCGCCGATCTGGCGATCATGTCGGCCGGCGCGGTCACGGTGCCGGCCTATACCACCTATACCGCCGAGGATTATCGTCACGTCCTGGCCAACAGCAATGCCTGCGCGCTGATCCTGGCGCCCGAATTGGCCCCGCGCGCGCTGCGTGCCGCCGACCAACTGACCTATCTGAGTTCGATCGTGACGCTGGCGCCGCTCAAGGCGCAGACCACGGCCCATGTCTATGGCTGGGACGAGATCCTGGCGGCCGGCGCCGCCGCCTTTGACGAAATCGATGCGGTGGTGAGTGCCCTTCATCCCGATGCCATCGCCTGTCTGGTCTATACGTCTGGCACCGGCGGCGTGCCCAAGGGCGTCATGCTGAGCCACGGCAACATGATGTCGAACGCCCGCGGCGCCAAGCTGGTGCTGGAGAATGATTTCGGCGTCGGCGACGAAGTGTTTCTGTCGTTCTTGCCGCTGACCCATTCCTACGAGCACACGGCCGGTCTGATCTATCCGATCATGCTGGGGGCCGAGATCTATTTCTCAGCACCGGAGGTGTTGGCCGGCGATCTGCCGATCGTGCGGCCGACCCTCATGACCGCCGTGCCGCGCCTGCTGGAGACGCTGCATCGCCGGATCGTCCAGGCGAGCGAACGGGCCGGCGGCTTCAAGCTGAAACTGTTCCGCCTCGCGCTCAGGCTCGGCATCAAGCGTTACGAGACCGGCCGGCTCGGCCCGCTCGAGCGTGTGGCGGATCTGGTCGTCGATTATCTGGTCCGGCGTCAGGTCCGGCGGCGCTTCGGCGGCCGGCTGAAGGCGTTCGTCTCGGGCGGCGCCCCATTGAACCGCGATGTCGGCCTGTTCTTCCTGGCACTTGGCGTCAATGTGTTGCAAGGCTATGGCCAGACCGAGGCGGCGCCGGTCATTTCGGTCAATCTGCCGCGCAAGATCAAGGTCGATACCGTCGGCCCGCCGCTTGACGGGGTCGAGGTCAAGATCGCCGCCGATGGCGAAATCCTGGTGCGCGGCCCCAATGTCATGCTGGGCTATTGGCAGGACACCGAATCGACCGGGCGGGCGATCCGCGACGGCTGGCTCTATACCGGCGATATCGGGCTGATCGACGCGGATGGCTATCTCAAGATCACCGACCGCAAGCGCGATTTCATCAAGAATTCCGGCGGCGAAATGATCTCGCCGGCCCGTATCGAGGGCTTCCTCACCTTCCAGGACGCGATCGGCCAGGCGATGATCTATGGCGACCGCAAGCCCTATGTCGTGGCCCTGATCGTGCCGTCCGACGAATTGCTGGCGAAATTCGCCGGGGTGCTGGGCGAAGACGGCCAGCCAATCCCGCCCAGCCGCCACCCGCTGGTTCTGGGCAGCGTCGCCGCCGCCGTAGCGTCGGTCAATCGCGAGCTGACCCCGGTCGAGCGCATTCGGCGCCATGTGCTGATCGACGAGGCCTTCACCGTCTTCAACGGCCTGATGACCCCGACCCTCAAGATCAAGCGCCACATGATCCGCCAAGCGTACGGGCCGTTGCTGGAAAGCCTGTATGACAGCCGAACGGCCGGCTAGAATCAAAGAGCAGGCCACGGCAGCGCAGGCACCGTCGCGATTTTGTGCTATGGCTCGGCCGGGCTTTGAGGGTGGAGAATATGGCGAAACTGATCGGCCGCTTCCGGCATGTCAATAAGGGGCTAGTGATTGAGGAGGGTCGGGAAATCGAGTTCCGGATCGAGATGAAATCGGGCGATCTGGTCACAGTTCAGATGACGCTGGCCGAAGTGCCGATCCTCGTGCGCTTTCTGGAAAATCTGGCGCTGAAGGCCGCAGACGATTGACTGGCCGCAATCAGGCCGCCAAGCGGTCTCGCCTCAGCTCGCCTTCTGCGACCAGGTGAGCGGCAGGTCGAGTTCCACCCGGTCATGGATGACTTTCGGGACGATCCGGCCGCGCTCGCCCCGTTCCAACCGGATCAAGCCATAACCGGCCATGGTCTTCAGCGTCCGCGACAGGTTTGACTTTGCCTTGCCGGTGATCCGCGCCAACTCGTCCAGCGAAGCGGGCGCCTGCTCCATGATCACCCGCAGCAACTCGCGATTGCCGGCCGACAGCACCTTGGCGAACGACTCAGTCGAGGTAAACCAGACCTTCGGTTCGTCAGGCGAGATGCGCCGTTCACCACGCGCGACGGCCATGGTGCGGGCCTTCATGTCATCATAGCTGGCAATGCCCACTTTCAGCGTCGTCATGGGATCACCCCTTTCTCGCGCAACATTGCGTCCACCGTGGCCCAGAAATCGGCGAGCAAACTCGCCGCGTCCCGGTAGTCATAGGCTTTAACCATCCGCAGCCGGTGGCGGTGGTCCTGCGGTGTGCCGCGTTTCTGGTTCCCGGATGAGCGTTGTCGAAGCCGGTGGCTCAGTGGAGGGCGCGGCGGGCCATCTCCGGCTCGCGTTCGATCACCGCCAGCAACGCCAAGGCCGGCGCATCCGGCCGGGTTCGTCCCTGCTCCCAATCCCTCACCGTGCCTATTGGCAGGCGGTAGGCTTCGGCAAACTGCTCCTGCGTCATGCCGAGGCGAGCCCGCAGCGCCTTGATGTCGGGCACCCGGCGCATCTGCGCCAGTTCCCCCGGCGTCATCGGCGGCGCGTCGGGATCCGACAATGCCGCAGCCATAGCCTCCTCGTCGGTCATCGCGCGCAACCGTTCCCAGTCGGTACGGCCGGTCGGAATCGGCTTCCCTGGTTCAGTGTGTACCCGCGTAGTACCTGTCTTGCCCATGCGGTTTCGCCTTCCGGGTTGAAAGATGCGGCAAAGCCGCGACCGGTCGGGCAATCAACGCCGGTTCCCGGCGAGGCGGGCACGGAGGCCCGCCCCACTCTCTTTACCGGCTTTGCCGCCTCACGCCGCCACTTGGCGATGCCCGCGCAGGATCGACAGGATCTCCGCCGCCGCCTTCGGAATATTCGTCCCCGGCCCGTAGATCGCGGCGACGCCGGCCTGGCGCAGGGCCGGGTAATCCTGGGGCGGGATCACGCCGCCGCACACCACCAGAATATCGCCGGCACCCTGGTCGCGCAGGGATTGGATCAGGCCGGGCACCAGGGTCTTGTGGCCGGCGGCCTGGCTGGAGATGCCGACGATGTGGACATCGTTCTCGACCGCCTGACGCGCGGCTTCTTCCGGGGTCTGGAACAGCGGCCCGACATCGACATCGAAGCCGATATCGGCGAAGGCCGTCGCGATCACCTTGGCGCCGCGGTCATGGCCGTCCTGGCCGAGCTTCACCACCAGCATGCGCGGCCGCCTTCCCTCGCCCTCGGCGAAGGTTTCGACATCGCGGCGGATCTGCTCGAAACCGGCATCACCGTCATACTGCGCGGCATAGACGCCGGAGACCGAGCGGATCTCGGCCTTGTGGCGGGTGAAGACCCGCTCCAGCGCGTCGGACACCTCGCCAACCGTGGCGCGTGCGCGCATCGCCTCGATGGTGAGCGCCAGCAGATTGCCGGTCCCGGCGGCCGCCGCCGCGGCCAGGGC
>JBAVTK010000187.1:0-2749 GCA_049696095.1 Aliidongia sp.
GCCGACAGCACTGCCGTCGGGGCGGATGCCGGGGACGATCAGGGTGAAATCCGGCCCGCAGGCCGCGCGCAGCGCGGCGACCTCATGGGCCGAGCAGACCACGCCGTCGAGGCCGCATTCCTGCGCCAGGGTCGCCAGCCGCAAAGCCTGGTCGCGCACCGGCCCACGCTGGCCGACCGCTTCGGCATCATCATCGTCGAAGCTGGTCAGCACGGTGATGCCGATCAGGCGCATACCCCGACCGGTTTCCGACGCAGCTGCGCGCGCGGCCCGCATCATCGCGGCACCACCCGAAGCATGGATCGTCAGCAGATCGGGGCCGAGCGGCGCCACCGCCCGCACCGCGCCGGCCACGGTGTTGGGAATATCGTGCAGCTTCAGATCGAGGAAAAGCGGGTGCCCCTCGGCCACGGCACGCACGCCCTCCGGTCCGCGCGCACAGAAATATTCGAGGCCGAGCTTGATCCCGCCGACATGGGGCGTAGTCGCCGCGATCAACGCTGCGGCACGGCCAAGGTCGGTCGTATCGATCGCGACGAAGACAGGGTTGATCATGCGGTTTCTCCTGCGGCCCAAAGGGTGATGTCGCCGGCTTCGCCGCTGTCGATCGCGCCGGCCACAGCACTGCCCAGCAGCGGGCCGAATTTGAAGCCATGGCCGGAACACGGGCTCATCACCCACCCGGCGATGCCCAGCGGCTCGACGATGAGGCGCTCGGTCGGCTCGACAGTATAAAAGCAAGTCTTGAGGCTGGCGATACGGTATCCGTCGCCCTGATGCAGCCGATGGCGGCAGGCCGCCAGCAGATCGGCCGCCTCACTCATCGCGGCCTCGCGCGCCAGATCGGGATCGCCGCCCAGCACGAAGCGGTGATCGCCGAATTTGAGGCCGGTCCCGGCGACCGGCGGCACGGCGTAGAAACCCGCCTCGGCATCAATATCGAGCAGCATCGGCATATCATGCCAGGCCGCCGCGAGCGGGGCCGGTGGTTCGACATAGGCCAGGATCTGACGCGACGGCGTCACCCGGTGGCGCAAACCCGGCACCAGCCGGGCGATCCATGGACCGGCCGCGACCAGCACGGCATCGGCGCCGACCACGGTGCCATCGGTGAGTGTCACCCAGCCGCGATCGGGATCGATGCTGCGAACCGGCGTGTCTGGGCGCAATTCGACGCCGCGTGCGGCCAACCGTCGGGCCAGCGCCTCCAGGATGCGCCCGGCCAGCAGCACGCCGCCGCTCGACAGGTAAAAGCCCTCGGCCGCATTTTCTGCGCGCAGCAGCGGAAAGCGTTGTGCCAAGGCCGCGCAATCGAGCCTTTCGATGGCATGGCCGGCGCGCGCCAGCGCTTCGGCCGAATCGCGCAGCCATCGGGTGGCGCCGCCGGCCAGCGCCAGCGTACCGGTTTCACGGTAAAGCGTTTCGCCCAGATCGACCCAGAGCCGCTGCCACATCGCATAGGCATCGCCGACCATGCGCATGTAGCCGCTCTTGTCGCCATAGGCGAAGCGGATCAAGCGATGGGAATCGTGCGAGGAGGCGAGCGGATTGGGGATCGGTCCCTGCTCGAAGATCGTGACCTGATGGCCCAGCCGCTCCAGCGCCCAGGCCGTGCCCAATCCCATGATGCCGGCACCGACAATCGAAATCTTCATGGGTGGAGCATTTGCCCGGAATCCGGCCACGGCGCAAGGTCAAGATGACTCGGCCGGCAATTCCCATCCCGGCCAATTCGGCTTGCTTCATCGCCCCAACCCCTTTTGATCGCAGCCCTTGTGCGATCCGATCGCGGCCCATAATATCGCGCTCTCCCGGTGCCGTGGTTGCGGCCCCTCAACGGCTTCGACGACAATCGCTGAGATATGCCCGTGATTTTACCGATCGGCCGCGCTCTGCGGCATTTTGCAGTCCTTCTCGGTACCGGCCTGGCCCTTGGCGGGTGCAGCCTGTTTGCCGGCGATTATGACAATGTCAAATGTCCCGCCGTCGGCGTGGTCGGCGGCATCGGCAGCGTTTCGCGGTTCGATGGCCAGGGCACAAGATTCACCGATCTCGCCTATCGTGCCTCGCTGAGCGAGACGCACAGCGAGTGCTCGGTCGACAAGGACGGCGTCACGGTGAGCGTGACGGTTTCGACCCTGGCCGAACTCGGCCCCGCCGCCGCCAGCCGGACCGTCGATTTTCCGTATTTCGTCGCGATCACCGACACGCATGACAAGGTCATCGCCAAACAGGTCTTCGCCAACAACGTCACCTTCAAGCCCGATCGCAATCGGACGGGAAGCCGCGATACGCTCAGCCAGCGCATCCCGCTCGCCAATCCTAGAGAGGCCGACCGGTATCACGTCATCTTGGGGTTTCAGCTGACCGAGGATGAACTCGCCTACAACCGCACTCAGCACTAATCGCGGGGTTCCGGGCCGGCGATCGATGGCTCCGTCCGTTCGAACCGGGGTTCGACGCTGCGATCCGGTGTGCCAAGCTGCCGCTTGCGCCTGAACGGGAGTCGCAAGCGCAAACCCAGATTTCGCATCTGACGGCGGATGCTCAAGCTGTCGAGCGGATCGCGCTCCGGCTCCAAGGCGACGCCGATTTCGGCGATTCGGTCGCCATTCATTCGACGCACGATCAGATCGACCAGCCCGAGATGGACGCGATCGCCGACGACCGGTTCGCGGCCGAGGCGCTGGCGCAGAAACGCGCCGACCGGCTTCTCCCGGTCGGCCAGCGTGCCGGGCAACCCATAGAG
>JBAVTK010000188.1:0-3684 GCA_049696095.1 Aliidongia sp.
GCCTCGGCCGACCACGGTGCCGCCGCGGACCAGAACACAGCCGACCGCCGGATTGGGCGCAACGAGACCGAGCCCGCGCCGCGCCAGCGCCAGCGCCGAGCGCATGTGAACGGCCTCGTCCATCGGCGCTATTCGACCTCTTCTTGCGGAATGCGGCCGATGAAATCGCCGAAATCCTTGGCCTCGCGAAAATCGCGATAGACGCTGGCAAAGCGGACATAGGCGACTTGATCGAGGCTGGCCAGTGCCTCCATGACCAACTCGCCGATCTGATCGGTCGAGACATCGGTCTCGCCCGAGCTTTCTAGTTGGCGCACGATCGAATTGATCATGCGCTCGATCCGATCCGGTTCGATCGGGCGCTTGCGCACCGCGGTATTGATCGAACGCGCCAGCTTGTCACGCTCGAACGGCTCGCGCTGGCCATTTTTCTTGACCACAGTCAGTTCGCGCAATTGCACGCGCTCAAAGGTGGTGAAACGGGCCGCACAATTGGTGCAGAAACGCCGTCGTCGAATCGCCGAACGATCGTCGGTCGGGCGCGAATCCTTCACCTGGGTATCGTCGAAACCACAAAAAGGGCAACGCATGATCGGCTATTCCTGTCGGGTTCGAGGGAATTAGGCACCGCCATAGATCGGAAAGCGGCTGCACAACTCGGTAACGGATCGATGCGCCTGGGTTTCGGCCGCGGAATTGTCGTCACGATGAGCGGCCAGCCCGTCAAGCACATCGCCGATCAGATGGCCGATCCGCGTCCATTCCGCCGGACCGAAGCCGCGTGTCGTGCCGGCCGGTGTGCCGAGGCGAATGCCCGACGTCACCATCGGTTTTTCCGGATCGAATGGGATGCCGTTTTTGTTGCACGTCATGCCGGCTCGTTCCAGGCTCTGCTCCGCATCCCGCCCGGTCAGCCCCTTGGGTCGAAGATCGACGAGCATGAGATGACTATCGGTGCCGCCCGAGACGATCGCCAAGCCCCGATCGACCAGAATCTGAGCCAAAATCCGGGCATTCTCGACGACATTTCGACCATAAATCTTGAATGACGGCTGCAACGCTTCGCCAAAGGCAACGGCTTTAGCCGCGATGACATGCATCAGCGGGCCGCCTTGCAGGCCGGGGAAAACCGCCGAATTGATCTTCTTGCCGATCCCCTCGTCGTTCGACAGCACCATGCCGCCGCGCGGGCCGCGCAGCGTCTTATGCGTCGTGGTGGTGACGACATGAGCGTGCGGCAGCGGACTTGGATAGGCCCCGGCCGCGGAAAGCCCGGCAAAATGCGCCATATCGACCCAAAACCAGGCACCGATCGACTCGGCGATCGCGCGAAATCGGGCGAAATCGATCACGCGCGGATAGGCCGAGCCGCCCGCGACGATCAGCTTCGGCCGGTGCGTCAGGGCCAATTGCTGAACCTCGTCATAGTCGATCAGATGAGTGTCGGGGCGAACCCCATAGCCGATCGGCTTGAACCATTTTCCCGACTGATTGGCCGGTGCGCCGTGCGTCAGGTGGCCGCCCGCCGCCAGCGACATGCCAAGAAAGCTGTCGCCCGGCTGCATCAGCGCCATGAACACCGCCTGATTGGCCTGAGCGCCGGAATGCGGCTGCACATTGGCAAAGCGGCAATCGAACAACAATTTCGCGCGATCGATCGCCAATTGTTCGACGATATCGACATATTCGCAGCCGCCATAATAACGCCGGCCCGGATAGCCTTCGGCATATTTATTGGTCAGCACCGAGCCTTGCGCCTCAAGCACTGCCCGGCTGACAATATTCTCCGAGGCGATCAGCTCGATCTCGCCCTGCTGGCGCTCAAGCTCCTGGCGGATGCCGGCATAGACTTCGGGATCGGCCGCAGTAAGCGGGGCCGAAAAATATCCGTCCGGCCGATCGGTGGCGGGCCTGGGACTGGTCATCTGCTTATCTGCCTCCTTGAAACAAAGCGGAATCGGTTTTCCGCGGGCGATCCGCGACCGCGCCCCGACATCACCAGCCGATTCCGCCACCCTTCATACCAGATATTGGCGCCCCGCGGTAGCACGGCCCCCGGATTTGTATGCGTCCGATTGGCAGGCCTCCCGATCGCCGTCATCGACCCGATCTGTGCGGAATCGAAATCCTCAACCCGTTACAATGGATCGCAAAATTCCGGGAGAATTCATCCGGATTTCCATTAGCCCTTCACCAGAAACTTGCAGAAATATGGGATATTTTGCCGGCATTCCACGGTCGAGACCATGGCGATGAACGGCAGAGCGCGAAACGACAGGCGTCGAAGTAGCGAAGGATTATGTCCGTTAAGTCGTCAAGTGAACCGTGCTTCATTTTTGGTGATTGACATCAAGAAAAACGCCTGCAAAAATGCTCCATTCTTTCGGGCTTTTAGCGAGGACATAGCAGAACATGGAAAAGCTCAGTGAAAATCTCGACGAAGAAGGGTTGATGCGGATGACCACCGACGTGGTAGCGGCGTATGTCGGTAACAACAGCCTGCCCAGTGGTCAGCTGGCCGACCTGATCGGTGCGGTCTACTCTTCGTTCAAGGGTCTCGATGGCGCGCCGCCCGAACCGAAGATCGAACCGGCCAAACCCGCGGTGCCGATCAAGAAGTCGATCACACCCGACTATTTGGTCTGCCTTGAAGATGGTAAGAGACTCAAGATGCTGAAACGCCATCTTCGTTCGACCTACAACCTGACGCCGGATGAATACCGCGTAAAGTGGGGCCTTCCTCCAGACTATCCGATGGTTGCGCCGACTTATGCAGCGCAGCGTTCGGCCTTTGCCAAGGAAATCGGTTTGGGCAGAGGCGCCGGCCGGACTTCGGGGCGGCGTCCCGGCGGTAAGAGGTAATCGATCCGGCGTCGGCGCGATTGCCGATGCCGAACGATCTGCTTTCCGGCTCGCACCGTGATAGAGTGATGGCGGCCCGACGCATCTTTCGGCTTTATTGCCGACAGTGATCGTGTTGGACTTCTAATCCTCGACGAGCCGCAGCCACGGCCAGCGGGCCTGATATGTCGCAGCCTTCGCGCGAAACGGTCCGCGTTGCCGATTGATCGGGTTCGCCCACAACATTCCACTCCAAAGCGCGTCAAGGCCATAAGGTGCATAGATTTCGCCGGTCTCCGCGGCGATCCCGATGCAGGTACACGCAACGAGATAGCGGTCGATTCCGTCGCGCGCACTGCGCAGGCGCGGATAGGGCGCGCCGAAGCGCTGCCCGTACCAGAGATGCACGCGTGCCTGGTTCTTGACCTCGATCATGACACCCAGATCGGCGAACAGCGCGCTGGCCCGCCGGATCACCGCATCCTCGGCCGCCCAGGACAGATCCGAGTCATCGAAATAAAAGATGTCGTAATCCTTGACCATGGCGCCCGGTGCGAAACCGCTCAACCGATTCCACACCGCCTGAAAGACGCAACCAGCGACCAGATGCGCCTGCTTCAGGCGCAGTTCGGGCAGGCGCCGCAGAATCTCCGCGTTGATCGGATCGGTCCGCACCCACTCGCTAAGCTTGCCGTGCCGCACCGTCGGCATCCCTTCCCCCGCCACCGTCTCTCGGCTATGGTCCCGCTCATTCCTCGTTCTATAGCGGTGTCGATGATGAAGAAAGTTCTACGGCTGTTGGCGCTGATCACAGCGCTGTTCATGACCGGACAGGCAGCCCGA
>JBAVTK010000189.1:0-2399 GCA_049696095.1 Aliidongia sp.
CAACGCTCCCGCCCCAAGGTCATGATCGATACCGGCGGGATGAGCCCGCGCGCGACCGAATTCGCCAATCTGCTGGCGCAGAAGATCGGTCGTCTGTCCGAAACCGAACTGGTCAGGCTGATCGAGATGGTCTCGCGGGCTAACGCTTCGTAAACCCTGACGATCTTAGTCTTGGGGAGAAGCGATCTCGGGGGTTGTCGCAACCATGAGCGAGGAATTGCGCCAGGCCAATCTGTCCGGCCTGACTTTGCAGCAGATGAGCGCCGCCCAGCGCGCCGAAATCCGGCGCCGCTTCGAGGAATTCGTCGCCGCCTTCGTCAAGCCGGCACCCAACGCCCAGGTGACGAACGCACCGAAAGTCCGCAAATGGGTGCCCGGCATGAAGAAATAGTGGTCACGCCACCATGGCGGGCGGCTCGGTGTGGACGATGATCCGCCTTGTGCCGGGAATCTGTTCGCGGATCTGGTTTTCCAGCGTGCTGGCGGCACTGTGGACCGTCTCGACCGTCTCGTCGCGCGGGACATGGCAGTGGAACGAGATATAGAGGCCGTGGGCGGTCTGGCGCACCCGGATATCGTGGGCGTCGAGCAGCACGGGGGCCGCCTCGGCCAGTGACTCGATCGTATCGCGGATCTGCCGGTAATCCGGCCAGGGCAGGCTGCCGGCCGTAACGGCGTCGATCTGCAATGGTTCGATATGGCTCTCGACCTCGATCTCGTCGCCCAGCTCGCGGCGGATCGCGCGCTCCAGCGCCGAAGCGGTCTTGTGTGCGGCCTCGATCGTCTGCGCACCATCGACTTCGAGATCGAAGCTGACCGAGAATTGATCGTCGGCATGCTGCACGGTGACATGATGCACCGGCACGCGCTGGGCGGCGGCGATGACCAGCACCCGGTCGAGGATGGTCTCGTCGTCGAGGGCCAGCGGCCGGGTCTGCACCACGATCTCGGCGCCGGGCAGTTTGGCATGGATGCGGCGGATCGCCTCTTGGCGGATCTCGCTCACGGTTTCGAGCGGCAGGGTGCGACCGACCGCGATCTCGACATCGACTGCCATGACGCTGCCGCGCGGGCCGCTGCGCACCCGTTCGATGCGCGCGATATCCGGCATATCGCGCAAGGCGGCGCGCGCCAGATCATCGACCCCGCCGGGGGCGGTATCGGTCAAGGTGTCGATCGTCTCACGCCCCAGCCGATATCCCGCGCGCATCACGAACAACGCCACGGCACCGGCAGCCAGCGGATCGCCCAGCGGATATCCCAGCGCGACCAGCCCCAAGCCGAGCACGACCACGCCGGAGCTATAGATGTCGGCGCGGAAATGCAGCGCGTCGGCTTCGAGCGCCGGGCTCTTGGTTTCTCTCGCGACCTTGGACAGCGTGCGCGAGCGGAAGAAATCCAGCACCATGGAAAAGCCCATGACGCCGAGTGCCGCCCAGCTCGGCTCGACGTCGACGCCACCATAGATCAGACGGCGGCCTGCCTCGTAGAGGATCCAGGCGCTGGTCAGGAACAGAAAGCCCGATTCGGCGAGGGCCGCCACGCTCTCGATCTTGCCATGGCCATAGGGATGATCGCGGTCGGCCGGCTTGCCGCTGATCCGCACGGCGATATAGGTCAGGATCGTGGCGCCGCAATCGAGACCGGAATGAGCGGCTTCGGAAAGGATGCCGAGACTGCCCGTGGCCAGCCCGACCGCCAGCTTGAGCGCCGTCAGCAATCCGCTCGCCAGGATCGAGCCTAGCGCGACAGCCTCTTTCTCGTTCGCCATGCGTCATTCCTGTGGGTCGCCGTGGGACAGTACCGACCCGGATCACCGAGCACTGGTCTCGCCGTGCCGCCGGAAATCGGCAGCCGCACGCGCCACGAGCTGAAGCCCGAGGATGTTGACGCATGCTCTTTCGCTCTCACGAAAGCGGGCTACTCCCCAATCATGTAGCGATAGATACAGACAATCGCGATCTGACGCAACAGCGGGGTCGTGACACCAGCCATTCTCACTGCGATCGACTCTCAATCGCGCTGGATGGGGCGGTTTTGTGCGCCTCATGGTAACATCAAGCGGCAGCCGAAGGACCGCCGCCGGATATGATGCTCGAAGATCTCCGCCATGCCATCGCCGAGACCGGCCTCGCTTTGCGCGGCGCGTTTCACCCCAGTCCCGGCGACGCGGTGCCAGGTGCGGTTGCAACACTCGTCCTGCTCGGAATTACCGGGCGGCAGGGCTGGACGCAGTTTCTTGGCTCGCCGGAATATCGCGATGGCGCGCCCGACCCGCTCGACCGCTGGTCACGGCGGCTGATCGACGCGCTCGCGGCCTCGGCCGATGCGCGCGCGTTCTACCCGTTCGGCGGGCCGCCCTTTTTGCCGTTCGGCCGCTGGGCGGCGCGGGCCGAGGC
>JBAVTK010000190.1:0-9067 GCA_049696095.1 Aliidongia sp.
GCCCCCCCCGGCCGTCGCCATGCTGACCCGCTCGCTGCGCGCCGATCTCGGTGTCATGATTTCGGCCTCGCACAATGAGTTCGAGGATAATGGCATCAAGCTGTTCGGCCCCGACGGCTATAAATTATCCGACGAGATCGAGCGCCGGATCGAGACCTCGGTGCTAGCCGGCGACGGCCATGGCCGCGCCGCATCGCGGGCGCTCGGCCGGGCCAAACGGCTCGAAGATGCCGGCGGACGCTATATCGAATTCGTGAAGAACAGCTTTCCCAAGCGCATGCGGCTCGACGGCATCCGCATCGTCGTCGATTGCGCGCATGGCGCGGCCTACAAAGTGGCGCCGACGGTGCTGTTCGAATTGGGGGCAGAGGTGATTCCGCTCGGCGTGGCACCGGACGGCTTCAACATCAACCGCGACTCCGGCGCGGTCGCCACAGGCGCGATGCAGCGGGCGGTGGTCGAACACAAGGCGCATCTGGGCCTGGCACTCGATGGCGATGCCGACCGGCTGATGGTCGCCGACGAGACCGGCAGCCTGCTCGACGGTGATCAGCTCATGGCGCTGATTGCAACCAGCTGGCACCGGGCCGGCACGCTTAGGGGCGGCGGCATCACGGCGACTGTCATGTCGAATCTCGGCCTTGAACGTTATCTGACCAATCTCGGCCTCAGCCTCGCGCGTACGGCGGTCGGCGACCGCTATGTTGTCGAGCATATGCGTCAGCATGGCCGCAATATCGGCGGAGAGCAATCCGGCCATATCATTCTTCAAGACCATTCGACCACCGGCGACGGGCTGATCGCGGCGCTACAAGTGCTGGCGGCGCTGATCGACCAGGGCGGCAAGGCGAGCGAGGTCGGCCGGGTCTTTGCCCCATTGCCGCAACGCATGACCAGCGTGCGCTTGCCGGCCGGTTTCGATGTCATGACGCTGCCGGCGGTCACGCGCGCGATCGAGGCGGCCGAAATCCGCCTGAACGGTACCGGGCGCCTGCTCATTCGCAAATCCGGCACCGAACCGGTCATCCGCGTCATGGCCGAGGCCGAGGATGAAGCCCTGGTGGCGGCCCTGGTCGATGAACTGGCGGCGACCATTGCCGGGGCGGCTGCGTGACGCTCGCGCGAATTCTGATCTGCGCCGGTTCCGACTCGGGCGGCGGCGCGGGAATACAGGCCGACATCAAGACCGTGACCGCGCTGGGCGGCTACGCCATGACGGCGATCACCGCGCTCACGGCGCAAAATACCTTGGGCGTGGAAGCAATGATGCCGGTCCCGGCCGATTTTATCCGCAGCCAGATGCGGGCAGTGCTGAGCGATCTCGGCGTCGACGTGGTCAAGACGGGCATGCTGGGCGAGACCGCCGCAATCGTCGCGATCGCCGAGACGCTGGCCGAGTTGGCGCCCGGTATACCGTTGGTCGTCGATCCGGTGATGATCGCCAAGGGCGGCACCCGACTGCTGGCGGCTGACGCGATTGACGCGTTGAAGGCGATGCTCATCCCGCGCGCGGCCCTGCTGACACCGAATCTGCCCGAGGCCGAGGCGCTGCTCGGCCGCGCAATTGCCGATGTCGCAGCAATGCGCGCAGCGGCACTCGATCTGCGTCGGCTCGGCGCCCAGGCGGTATTGATCAAGGGCGGTCATCTGCCTGGCAACCGGCTGTTCGATGTGCTGGCGGGACCGAATGGCATCATGGTTTTTGAGGGCGAGCGGATTCAGACTCGCCACACGCATGGCACCGGCTGCACGCTCGCTTCGGCAATCGCTACCTTGCTCGGTCAGGGCACTGCTCTGGCGGAGTCTGTCATCCGGGCACGCGTCTATCTGATCGAGGCGATCCGTACCGCGCCCGGCCTCGGGCAAGGGCAGGGGCCGCTCAACCTGGCTTCCGGATCCAAATAAAAGACGTTTCTCGTTGTCTTTGATAAATCAAGAAATTATATCAGCCGTCTTAACCATTGACCGCCGCCCATTTGCGTAGGCCGATCGATTGTACGCGGTTTGGGTCGTTGATGAGGAATCACCAAGCGGCCGGCCCAAGTGCAGGCTCGTTCCCGAAATGGCCCTGACCAATCCCGGTGACACGCCACCACCCTCTCACGCATTCGCCGCCCGCCTTAGCGTATCGCCCCGGAACTCCGGCACCAGCCGTGACAGTATCCCCAGCACATGATCGCCATTGCGGGCACGCGCCGCTTCTTCCAGCTCATCCAGCGCGCGGGCAAGTACGGCATAGTCGGCGGTGCGCGGGCGGGCCAGCAGGATGCCGTCGCTTGGGGTTGGGATCAGCTTCTCGCCCTCGTGGAACAGCTCCTCATAGAGCTTCTCGCCGGGCCGCAGGCCGACATACTCAATCTTGATGTCCTTGTCGGGCACCAGCCCGGCCAGCCGGATCATTTGGCGGGCCAAATCGGCGATCTTGACCGGCTCGCCCATTTCCAGCACGAAGATGCCGCCTTGCTCGATCGTGGCGCCCGGCGCGGTGCCGAGCGCCGAGGCTTGCAGCACCAGCTCGACCGCCTCGCGCACGGTCATGAAGAAGCGCTGGACCGCCTCATGCGTCACGGTCAGCGGCCCGCCGGCCTCAAGCTGGCGGCGGAACAAGGGGACGACCGAGCCGCTCGAGCCCAACACATTGCCGAAGCGCACGGTGATGAAGCGCGTGCCGCCGTCGCGCCGGCTCTGCAGGTCGAGCGCCTGGCAGATATATTCGGCGAGGCGCTTGGTGGCACCCATGACATTGGTCGGATGCACCGCCTTGTCGGTCGAGATCATCACCAGCGCATGCACGCCGGCCGCCCGGCAGGATTCGGCCAGATTGCGCGTGCCGATCACATTGGTCAGTACGCCCTCGACGACATTGGCCTCGATCATCGGCACATGCTTGTAGGCGGCGGCGTGGAACACCAGCTCAGGCCGCGCCTCGGCCAGGATTTCTTCTAGTCGCTTGCGGTCGCGCACATCGCCGAGGCAGGCCCGGCGCGGCAGATCGGCATGGCGTTCTGACAGATCGAGATCGGTCTGATAGAGCTGATATTCCGAATTATCGAGCAGCGTCAGGTGCGATGGTGCGGCGGCCGCGATCTGGCGCACCAGTTCCGAGCCGATCGTGCCGCCGGCCCCAGTCACCAGCACGCGCCGGTCGCGGATCAAGGCGGCCATCGCGGCGCGGTCGAGCACGCGCTGTGGCCGGCCGAGCAGATCCTCGATCGCGACCGGGCGGATCTGCATCTCGTCGGCGATGCCGTTCTGCAATTCCGTGACGCGCGGCATGCGCGCAACCGAAAGACCGAGTGCGGCGGCATGCTCGACGATCTGTCGCACGACCGTGCCCTCGATATTGGGCGCGGTCAGGATCAGGCGCTGCGGCCGGCGGTCGGTGCGCTCCAGCCGCTCGATGATCGCGGGCAGGGCGTCGAGCGTGCCGACCACGGGCACCCGATGGATGCTGCGCCCGACCCGCGTATTGTTCAGGCCGACAATACCGATCGCCTCGTAATTGGCGTTGCGGTCGCGGCGCATCTCGCGGATGAACAGCTCGGCCCCGTCGCTGGCGCCGATCAGCAGTACTGGAATCCGGCGATGGGCGTCGCGCTCGAACACCCGATCGACCCGACCGTCACGAAACAGCCGATAGGCGATGCGCGGTGTGCCGAGCAGGGCGACCAGCACGAACCAATTGATCGCCAGCGTCGAGCGCGGCTGGCCCTCCAGCCGGGTCAGAAGAAACAAGGCCAGAGTATAGACCAGCACGGAAAAGAGCGCGGCTTGCCCGATCGCGAACAGATCATTCAGCGAAGCATAGCGCCAGATTCCACGATAAAGCCCGGTCAGGCGCAGAAATGCCAACACGATCACGGTGAACAAAGCGGTGCTCTGCACCAGCCAGACCGGATCTTGGCGCCACAGATCATCGCCCAGCCGCAAATAGAGCGACAACATGAACGATAGCGCCGCCATCAGCCCGTCATGGATTATCGCCAACAGGGTACGGTCAAAGCGGGTCAACAGCGGTCACAGCCTCCAATCGGCCCGGATGATAGCAAAACCCGGCGTCCGAAACAGCCGCGAATGCGCGAGGCAGGGTTTCGGCGCCTTATAGAGCTGGACTCAGGCCGAGACCAGCTCGATTCGGCTCGGCCGGCGCTGGCAGAATGGCGCGTGCGGCCGCCCCGTTTCCGGGCCGTAGAAATAATTCCGGTTCTGCCGGAAAATCTCGAAACGATCGGAGATCCAGGCGGCGTGGTCGGCCGGGGCGGCACGCCTTGATCTTCGAACAAGCTCTGGACCTCGCGATACTGGTCTGGGCGATCGGCCCGGTTGACATTGATCGCTGGGGGCTAAATGACGACGCCGATCCTCCATCATTCAGCTTTTTTCAGACACACCCTTAACAGTGCCCGCAGGCGCGGCGGTTGCCCCGTCAGCAAGAGGTGCGCGCGGAAGAGGCGTCCGGCCACCAGCAGTTCCAAAGCAATGAATCCGATCAGCAGCACGCCGCTCGACACTATTTCGAACGTCGAAACATTTGTGCCGAGCCGTCCGAGCATGACAAACGGGGTATAGATCGGAATCCAGGATAGAATCACCGGCAGTGCGCCGTGCGGGTCGGCCAGCGCTGGCCGCAGCAGTACCAACGGCGCCAGCAGGATGACGACCAGCGGGGTCATATAGGCCTGCGCGTCATGCAGTGAATCGCACATGGCGCCGATCACCAGGAACAGCGTTGCGACCGCCAGATAGCCGGTAATGAAATAGAAAACCAATCCGGCGACCGTCGCGACCGAGGCGTAGGGTGCCAGGGCAGGGCGCAGCACCAGGGCGATATCGGGCGGAGCGAAATGGACTGAGGCGACGGCAAAGATCGTCCAGGTCGCGGCGATGGTGAAGCCGATCCCGGCGACGCCCATCAGCTTGCCGATCATCAGCTCATGCGCGGTGACCGTGGCGAGCAGGGCTTCGATCAACTTGTTCGACCGCTCCTCGATCAACCCCTGAAGCAGCACGTTGCTGACCATCATGATGGTCATCCACAGCAGCCACGCGCCGGCAACCGGAATTAGCTGGCGCACCATGTTGCTGGAGACCGCCGCACGGCGCTGCGGTGCATTGACCTTGGGCGCGATGGCGCCGGCTTCGATCCGCGCCAATGCCGCGGCATCGAACCCGGCTGCCCCGAGGATGGCGTCGCGGCTCTGGCGCTCGACCATATCGGAGATCAAGCCGATGATCCCGCTGCCGACTGAGCCGTTGGTCCAGATTTCCCAATCCGCGCCCGGTTCCAGCGTCCGAGGCAATAGCACGACCGCGATGACGCGGCGCGGTCCGGCAGCGGTATCAATCTTGGGTTCGCCGCGGAGAAAGGGCGGGATGAGGGCATCCAGGTCCGATAGCGGAGCGCTGGGCGTCAGCCAATCGGGGAACGGCGCCAGAACCAGGGGGCGGGTTGGCCGCTTGAACGGGGCGCTGTGCGCCGCCGGAAGTGGCTTCAGCGCCGCGAGCGCCGCATTGATGCCGCCTGCCGCGCCGAAGGCGTCGGCATCGGCATCGCTGTACCAGAGCGAATGCCGGGCCCAGTCTGTCGAGCCGTCGTTCGGATGGGCGTCATTTTCCTCGGCATAGATCGACAGACGGCGCATCAGGATCTTCTGATAGTCCCGTTCCAGAGCCTGATCGATTGTTGGCAATATCCGACCCGAGGGATCGGCGACGAGAATCGCATCGCCGCCCTTGTCCTCGAACAATAGCGGCAGCACGGTACTCGCCATCATGATCAGTGGAATCAGCAGCAACCCGATCCAGAAGCCGCGGGTCCGCAGATGCTGACGATATTCCCGCCGTGCGATGAGGAGGACGCGCCTCACGGTACAATCGACTCTGGATCGCAGCCGACGAGATATCTGAACACTTCGTGCAGACTCGGATCGTGCAGCGCGAATTCCCGCAGAATCATGCCGCGCGCAAAACAAGCTTCGAGCAGGGATTGCGGGTTGGCGTCTTCGGTCAGCGTAAGCTGCCAGGACGTCCATCCATCGGTTTCGGCACCGGCTATCGCGACCACCACGCCCGGTAGGCCGGACGGATCCTGCCGGCTCGATAGATGCAGATGGCGCGGCAGCGCCCGGCGTGCCTCGATCGGTGTGCCGTCGAACAATTTGCGCCCGCGCGCCATCAGCACGAGCCGGTGGCACATTCGCTCGGCATGTTGCATGACATGGGTCGAGAACAGGACGGTGGCGCCGTCGCGCGCCCGCTCGAGGATGATTTCCTCCAGCACATGCTGGTTGACCGGGTCGAGGCCGGAAAAGGGTTCGTCGAGCAGCAGCAATTTGGGGCGGTTGATGAGCGCGGTGGCGAGCTGGACCTTTTGCGCCATGCCCTTGCTCAGCCGGTCGATCGGCTGCGAGCGGGCCGCACCGAGACCGACCCGGTCAAGCAGGGTGGCCGCTTCGGCGCGGGCGGCCGGTTGCCGCAGCCCCTTGAGCGTGCCGAAATAGCTTACGACATCGATCGCCGACATGCGCTGGTACAGCCCGCGCTCCTCCGGCAGATAGCCGATTCCTGTGAGCGCGGCCCGGCCCGGCGGCTGCCCGGCGATCATAATGCGGCCTGAATCGGGCTGGAGCAGATCCAGCACCATGCGCAGCGTCGTTGTCTTGCCCGCGCCGTTCGGCCCGAGAAACCCAAAGATCGCGCCGTCCGGCACGTCGAAGCTCAGCTCCGTTACCGCGGCGAACTCGGCGAATCGCTTGGTGACGCGATCAAGGGTCAGGGCGGACAGCGGCAATCTCCGCAGGCGGGGCGAAGCCGCGAGCTTGCACTTGGTGGGCGAGGCAAGGCAAGCCCGTTGCATCTCGAGATCCAGGGGTATCGGGTGAAGGAGTGGCTCTTCCTCGATTTCAAGGTGTTGAGCTTTCGTGTCTTTTCAGTGTGTTATGGATCGATCGTCCCACCTTACATGACCGTGGTCCCTCGAAGTGACGCTTGGTCGCCGCCACGACGGGCAGAACACCCTTTTTCTACGGTGGACTCTGGTCTAATGCTTTGATTTTTCGCAATCTACGACCACCCAGAAACACAGGATGAGCCGACGGCGGCCTCGCGTGACATGCAATCACGCCGCCGCACCCACCTCCGGAACCGGTACGTCGAACCCATTCAGCGTCACCGACACCATGCAATAGAGCCCGACCAGATAGATGAACTCCGCCGTCGCCTCGGTGCCGAACGCTTCGATTGCCTGGCGGTAGGTCAGTTCGGGCAGCACCCCGCCTGCGACCAGGGCCGAGGCGAGGTCGTAGGCGATGGCTTCGTCGCGCGTCAGATCGCTTGGCCGTTGGCCGGCGACAATGGTCGCAATCTTGTCGTCCGGCAGGCCGCGCAGTTCGGCGACCAAGACATGGGCATAGATCTCGTAGGCCGAGCGGAATTTGGCGCCGGTCACCAGGATCGCCACTTCGCGCACCGGGCGCGGCAGGGTTGGTGAGGCCGAGAGCGCCTTGACCAGGTTCCAGACCGGGCCACCGAATTGCGGGAAGCGCAGCCAGGGATTCCACGGTCCGATCAACTCGCCCTGTTCGTTGATCGCGGTGAAGCCGTTGAAGTTGGTCTCAATCCCGTGGCGCATATCGTTATAGAGCGGGCGGCGTTCGGCGTCGAGTTCGGCGGGCGGAAGAAGCGGCAGGCGCATGGGAAACTCCGTTGTTCGACCGGAAACACGGGGGTCATTTCGGGGTATTGGCCGGCGGCGTCACGTTGGTTCGGCCACCGACGAAGACTTCGCAGCTGCTGGTCCAGTCGTTGCGAAAATAGTAATCTTCGGTCGTTTGCGCCAGATGGTCGGCATCTCGCAGATTGACGCCGGTCCCCTTGGCGACGCCGAGCACGGCGGAACCGCCTTTCTTGGCGTGCAATTGAACGGTGTAGCGCTCGGCTTGGCGTTGGTTGAACCGCCCATCGGAACAGGCGCGCGACAGCTTGGGGTCGCGCGGGCCGACCTCCCAATAGGGTGCGGTCGAATCGATCACGATATCGGTGGCACCGGCCGCCGAGGCAAGCAACAGGCCGATAATCAGCAGGGGTGCACGCAGCATGATTCAATCTCGACCTTGCCGCCGGGCAGACCGGCGCTCTACGCTCTGCCGCCTACAGTAGCAGCCCTCGTCGCGAACGCCCAGTCAGGAGAATTCGATGCCCGCCACATCGCGTGCGATCAAAGCCCGGTGCCGCAAGATCCTGTCGGGTCATCGTCCCCGAACTGGGCGGCAATGGTTCGAGGCGCTCGCCACCTCGCCTCATGCCGCGCTGATGCCCGACGACTATGGCGACGGCGAAGCGGTCCAGGCGCTGGAGCATGAGGTCGCTTCCCTGCTCGGCAAGCCGGCGGCCGCCTTCATGCCCAAGGGCATCATCGCCCAGCAGGCGGCGTTGCGGGTCTGGACCGACCGGTGCCGCCGCCCGATTGTGGCGCTGCATCCGAAATGCCATATCGCGCTCGACGAGCGTGACGCGGTCGAGCGGCTGCACCATTTGTCGCTGACAAGGCTCGGCGGCGATGCCGTGCCGTTCACGGCCGGCGATCTGGCGGCGGCCGGCGAGTTGTTCGGCGCCGTCACGGTCGAATTGCCACTGCGCCGCGCCGGCTACAAGCTGCCATCCTGGACCGAACTGGTCGCGATCTCGGATTGGTGCCGCGAACATGGCGTGCCGCTGCATCTCGATGGCGCCCGGCTTTGGGAATCGCAGCCCTTTTACGGCAAGAGTCTGGCGGAAATTGCGGCCCTCGGCGATTCGATTTATGTCTCGCTCTATAAGGGGTTGGGCGGGCTGGCCGGCTGTGTGCTGGCCGGGCCGGAGAATTTCATCGCCGAGGCGCGGGTCTGGCAGATGCGCCATGGCGGCATTCTGCCGACCTCGTTTCCCGAAGTGGTCTCGGCGCTCGACGGGCTGCGCCACCATCTGCCGCTGATGGCCGGTTATATCGCGCGGGCGCAGGCGATCGCTGCGGCGTTGGCGGCGGTTCCGGGGGTGCGCACGGTGCCGGCCCCGCCGCAGACCAACGCGT
>JBAVTK010000191.1:0-8597 GCA_049696095.1 Aliidongia sp.
CGGCCTCGCCCTGGCACTCGACCTCGCCGGGTTCGAGGCGGTCGTGCTGGAGCTTTCCTGGTATGGCGACAAACTGGTCAGCGTGCCGCTCGGCGAAGCGTTTCACAGCCGGCGGCTGGTGCTCAAATCGTCTCAGGTCGGCGCGGTGGCCACGGCGCAACGCGCGCGCTGGTCCTATCGCCGCCGGCTCGGCCTCGCGCTGAAGCTGCTGGAAAACCCGGCCTTCGATGCGCTGCTGACCGGCGCGTCACCGCTCGATGATTTGCCGGCGACGATGGCAAGACTCGCCGCCGCTCCGGCCGGGGTGCTGTGTCATCACGTCACTTACCCGTGAAGAAGGAAGCTCGATAATGGCCGGTACATTCTTCGGTTCGCGGATTGGATATATCTTGATCGGGCTTCTCATGTCGCCCTACGCCGCGGCTCAACAAGGGCAGTCCGACGCTCGTCATATCTTGCAGACCCCCCTTCCGACCGGCCCTTATGCATCATGGCCGGAAGAGTCGAAGATGCCGGCCTTGGCCGCACTCAGATTTAGATGCACGATGATGAGCGTTATGGCGCTCGGCGCCAGCCACAGCCCAAAGGAGGCGGCACAAGAACAGGGAAAAGGAATAGCCGACAATTGCGTCACCCACCAGATGCCGAGCGACTGGCCGAACTTAGCTGAAACGCGTGAGACCGCACGTCATCATTTCGAAGCGGCGCACCAGCTCGACGGTAATATTGAAATACCGGCGTCCGAGCCTCCGTCACCTTGATTACCGACGTAACTTTTCCCGAAAGGATCCACCCTAATGTACAGCGTCGCCGTCAGTGATCACATCATGATCGCCCATAGTTTCCAGGGCGCCATCTTCGGCCCGGCCCAGCGGCTGCACGGCGCGACCTATGGCGTCGAGGCGGAATTCCGCCGCGCCGAACTCGATGCCGATGGTCTCGTCTGCGATATCGGGCGGGCGATCCAGGTGCTGAAGCAGGTGCTCGAACCGCTGGCCTATCGCGATCTCGACACGGTGCCGGACTTCGCCGGGCAGAACACGACGACCGAGTTCCTGGCCGGCTGGATCTTTCGCAAGCTCGCCGAGGCGGCGGCGGCCGGGGCGCTGGGCGCCGGCACGGCCGGGCAGCTTCATTCGATCCGCGTGGTCTTGCGCGAGTCACCGGTCGCCTGGGCCGGCTATGAGGGGGTGCTGGCGCGGCCGTGATCGGGTTCGGCTTCGTCGTTCCGGGCCGGCTCGACCAGATCACCGGCGGATATCTCTATGACCGGCGCGTGGTCGAGGGCGCGCAGGCGCACGGTATTCCGGTCGCGGTCCATGAGTTGGCGGGACGTTTTCCCGATGCCGACCGGACGGCGCGCGATGCCGCTGCCGCCCTGCTCGGCGGGATACCGGACGGCGCGCGCCTGTGCATCGATGGGTTGGCGCTGCCCGGATTCGACGCGGCCTTGGCCGAGCATGCGGGTCGGCTGGCCGTGGTGGCGATGGTGCATCACCCGCTGGCGCTGGAGACCGGGCTTGCCGCGGCCGAGCGCGACCGCTATGCGGCACTCGAAGCGCGCCTGCTGCGGCTCTGCCGCGGCGCGATCTGTCCCAGTGCCGCCAGCGCCGCGGCGGTTGAGGCCTATGGCATCAATGCGGTGCGCATTGCGATCGTCCCGCCCGGACTTGATCGGCCGGATCTGCCCCAGACGCCGCGCGGTGATCGGCCGGTTCGGCTGCTCTCGGTCGGCACGGTGACGCCGCGCAAGGGTCATGTCCTGCTGGTCGAGGCCCTGCGCGATGTTGTCGCACCGCCCTGGCACCTGACCATCATCGGCAGCCTGGAGCGCGATCCGGTGACCGTCCTGGCGTTGCGCCGCATGATCGACCGGACCGGACTCGGCGAGCGAATAACCCTGACCGGCGAATATCCGCCGGAGCGCTTGCGCGATGCCTATGCCGATTCCGATCTCTTTGTCTTGCCATCCTGGCACGAAGGGTATGGCATGGTCTTCGCCGAAGCGATGGTCCGTGGCTTGCCGATCCTGGCGACGACCGGCGGCGCCATTCCCGAGACCGTGCCGGAAACCGCTGGAATCCTGGTGCCGCCGGGCGATCGCGGCCGCTTGACGGCCGCCCTCAGCCGCTTGATCGACGATGACGCCCTGCGGCGGTCGCTTGGCCGGGGCGCGCGGGCCGCAACGGCTGGGTTGCCGACCTGGGATCAAACCAGCCGGGATTTCGCCGCGGCCCTCGAACGCTTAGCCGCCGGCTGATACAGTTGAGATTGCGGCCGACTCGGTACTTCCCTATTCTGTCGGACCCGCGTGTGACGATATTGGGAGGAAATCCATGCCGAACGCATCCTGGCAAGGCCAAGTGATCGCGGAAACCGAGCGTTTCGAGACGGTCGAAGGCAATATCTATTTTCCGCCCGAAGCGCTGAAACGCGAATTCTTCAAGGAGAGTGCGACGACAAGCACGTGCCCGTGGAAGGGTGTCGCGCGCTATTACACGATCGTGGTCGATGGCGTCGAAAATCGTGATGCCGCCTGGTACTACCCAGAGCCTAAAGCCGCCGCCGAAAATATTCGCGGCCATGTCGCGTTCTGGCGCGGTGTGACGGTGATTCGATGAGCATGCCCCGGCGGGTCTTGCTGGTCGATGACGACGAAGCTTTGCGTCACGCGCTGGTCGAGCAGCTCCGGCTGCACGAAGAATTCTCAACGGAAGCCGCGGCCGATGCGGCCCAGGCGCTGGAGATCGTCAAACACCATTATTTCGATGTGATCCTGCTTGATGTCGGGTTGCCGGACATGGATGGGCGGGATCTGTGCCGGCTGATGCGACGCAACGGCGTGCGGGCCCCGGTGGTGATGCTGACCGGGGCCGACAGCGAGGCCGACACCATTCTCGGTCTCGATGCCGGCGCCAATGATTACATCACCAAGCCGTTCCGCTTGGGGGTATTGCTCGCTCGCCTGCGCGCCCAGTTGCGCCAGCACGAGCAGAGCGAGGATGCCGTCTTCACCATCGGCCCCTATAATTTCCGCCCGGCCGCCAAAATGCTGGTCGATGCCGCCGGGAAACGCAAGATCCGCTTGACCGAAAAAGAAACCGCGATCTTGAAATACCTGTTTCGGGCCGGTGCGCACTCGACCGCGCGCGAGCTGCTGTTGAACGAGGTCTGGGGCTATAATGCCGGCGTGACGACGCATACTCTGGAAACCCATGTCTATCGCCTGCGCCAAAAGATCGAGCTTGATCCCTCCAAGGCCGAAATCCTGGTCACCGAGCCGGGGGGTTATCGCCTGGTGCCGTGACGACAGGCCGGCTCAGCCGAGCTTGTCCCCGCGCAAGCCGGCCACCATGATTCGCTCGGCAATTTCGTCCAACACAGCCGGATCCTCGATCGTCGCCGGCACGGCCGGCGCTGTGCCGTCGGCGATGGCGCGCATGGTCTGGCGCAGGATCTTGCCGGATCGGGTCTTGGGCAGCCGATCGACGAGGATGACCCGCTTGAAGCTGGCGACCGGGCCGATCCGGTCGCGCACCAATGCCACAATCTCGCGCTCGATCGCCTCGGGTGGCCGCAGCGTGCCGGATTTGACCACGATGAAGCCGACCGGCACTTGGCCCTTGAGCGCATCGGCGATGCCGATCACGGCGCATTCCGCGACATCGGGATGGCTGCTCACCACCTCCTCGATGCCGCCGGTCGAGAGCCGGTGCGCCGCGACATTGATGATGTCGTCGGTCCGGCTCATGACGAAGACATAGCCATCCTCGTCGATGCAGCCGGCATCGGCAGTCTGATAATACCCCGGAAATTCCGACAGGTAGGAGTCGACATAGCGCTCGTCCTGCTGCCACAGCGTGGGCAGGCTGCCGGGCGGCAGCGGCAGCTTCAGAACCAGATTGCCGATCTCGCCCGGCCGAACCGGCCGGCCTTCGCCATCGAGCACCCGGACATCCCAGCCCGGCACGGCGCGGGTCGGGGAGCCGGGTTTGACCGGCAGCCGGCCCAGCCCCAGGCAATTGGCCGCGATCGGCCAGCCGGTCTCGGTCTGCCACCAATGATCGATCACCGGGCAGCCCAGATGGCGTTCGGCCCAGTCGAGCGTCGCCGGATCGCAGCGCTCGCCGGCCAGGAACAGCGCCTCAAAGGTTTCGAGCGGTGCGGCGGCGATGAATTTGCCGTCCGGATCGTCCCGGCGCAATGCCCGAAACGCCGTGGGCGCAGTGAACAGGGTCTTCACGCCATGCTGGCGCACGACGCGCCAGAACGCCCCGGCATCGGGCGTGCCGACCGGCTTGCCCTCATAGACGATGCTGGTAGCGCCGATCAGCAGCGGCGCATAGACCATATAGGAATGCCCGACCGCCCAGCCGACGTCGGACGCGGTGAACATCACGTCGCCGGGGCCGATGCCATAGATGTGCGGCATGGTCCAATAGAGCGCCACGCCATAGCCGCCGTGATCATGGACCACGCCCTTGGGGATGCCGGTCGTGCCCGAGGTATAGAGGATATAGAGCGGATCGGTCGCCAAGGTCGGGGCGCACGGCGCGGGCTCGGCACCCGCCAAGGCTTCGTCCCAGGTGAGATCGCGGCCCGGCACCAAAGTCGCCGTCAGTTGCGGGCGTTGCAGGATGATGCAGGCCACGGGCTTGGCCGCGGCGAGATCGATCGCCGCATCGAGCAGCGGCTTGTACGCCACCAACCGAGTCGGCTCGATGCCGCACGAGGCCGAGATGATCACCTTGGGCTTGGCGTCGTCGATCCGGGTCGCCAGCTCCTTGGCGGCGAAACCGCCGAACACGACCGAATGCACCGCACCGATCCGGGCGCAGGCGAGCATCGCCATCACCGCCTCGGGCATGGTCGGCAGATAGATCACCACCCGGTCGCCATGCGCGACGCCGAGCCGCGTTAGCGCGCCGGCCAACCGGGCGACGTGATCGGTCAGTTCGGCATAGGTGTAGGATCGGATCGTGCCGGTGACCGGACTGTCATAAATCAGTGCCACCCGCGCGCCATGGCCCTGGCGGAGATGGCGATCGAGCGCATTGTCGCAAATATTGAAGCCGCCGCCGGGAAACCAGCGATAGAAGGGGGCAGCACTGTCGTCGAGCACACGCTCGAACGGCCGCGTCCAATCAAGCCCGGCCGCCGCCTCGCGCCAGAACGCCTCGGGATCGGCCAGCGAGCGGTCATAGACGGCTTGATAGCGGGATTGCGTGCTGGTCATCGACGTCCCTCCCCTTGTTTGTTTTGCCTAGGAGTCTAGCTTGTTAACCGTCTTGCGTCACGGGCTTGCGACAGAGACCGGGTGCCGCCGCGACGGCAGCTTGCGGTGTCGTCCACATCGGCCGATGATGCCAGCCTCTCGCTGGGAGCCGCTACCATGACCGAGCCATCGCCGTTCGATCGCGATCTCGACCGCAATGCCGCCAATTTCACCGCTCTGACGCCGCTGACCTTTCTCGACCGCGCCGCTTCGGTCTATCCGGATCGGCCAGCGGTCATTCACGGTGAACGCCGCTATAGCTGGCGCGAAACGGCGGAACGGTGCCGGCGGCTCGGCTCGGCTTTGGCCCGGCGCGGGATCGGCCGGGGCGATACGGTGGCGATCATGGCGCCCAATATCCCGGAGATGATCGAGGCGCATTTCGGTGTGCCGATGACCGGGGCGGTGCTGAACGCGCTCAATATCCGGCTCGATGCCGAGACGATCGCCTTTCAGCTCGGCCATGGCGGCGCCAAGCTGCTGATCACCGACCGGGAATTCTCGCCTGTGGTCGCCAAGGCGCTGGCGCTCATGGCGGGGCCGCGGCCCTATGTCGTCGATATCGACGATGAACTGGCGCCGGGCGGCACGCTGATCGGTGCCACCAGCTATGACGCCCTGATCGAAGCCGGCGATCCAGATTATCGCGGCGTGCCGCTGGCCGATGAATGGCAGGCGATCGCGCTCAATTACACCAGCGGCACGACCGGCGATCCCAAGGGCGTGGTCTATCATCATCGCGGCGCCTATCTGACTGCGATCGGCAATCTGATGGTCTGGGGGCTGGCCGGACATCCGGTCTATCTCTGGACACTGCCGATGTTCCATTGCAATGGCTGGTGCTTTCCCTGGACCATCGCCGCACTGGCCGGGACCCATATCTGTCTGCGCCGGGTCGAAGCGGCATCGGTGCTGGAGGCGATCGATCGGCACGGCGTCACGCATTTCTGCGGCGCGCCGATCATCATGACCATGCTGCTGAATGCCGGGCGCAGCGAGGCGGCCCCCGGTCGCCGGCTGGAAATGATGACCGCCGCCGCCCCGCCGCCGGCCGCGGTGATCGAAGGCATGGAACGGATCGGCGTGCGCGTCACCCATGTCTATGGCCTGACCGAATGCTATGGTCCGGCGGTGATCTGCGCCTGGCACGATGACTGGGACGCGCTCGATTCGGTCGAGCAGGCCCGGCTCAAGGCGCGGCAGGGCGTGCGCTATCCGGTGCTCGACGAGTTGATGGTGGCCGACGCCGAGACGCTGGTGCCGGTGCCGGCCGATGGGGCGACGCTGGGCGAGGTGTTTTTGCGCGGCAATGTCGTGATGAAGGGCTATCTAAAGAACCCGACCGCGACCGCCGCCGCGTTCGCCGACGGCTGGTTGCATACCGGCGATCTGGCCGTGATGCATCCGGACGGCTATATCGAGCTGAAGGATCGCTCTAAAGACATTATTATCTCGGGTGGAGAGAATATTTCGACGATTGAAGTGGAAAGCGTGCTCTATCGCCATCCAGCCGTGCTGGAGGCTGCCGTCGTCGCCCGGCCCGATGCGAAATGGGGCGAGACGCCGGCCGCCTTCATCACGCTGAAGCCGGGCATCGAAACCACGGAGGCCGCGATCATCGCATTTTGCCGACAGCATCTGGCCGGGTTCAAATTGCCGAAATCGGTGATTTTCGGGCCGCTGCCCAAGACCTCGACCGGCAAGATCCAAAAATATGTGCTGCGCCAGCGGATCGCGGCCCCGACGAAAGGCGATTGAGGCGCGGTGCAGAATCTTCAACAGATCGAAGTCGGCCCGGATGAATTCCTGGCGGCCGCCTCAGCCGAGGCGGCGCTCAACGGCGCCGTCGCCTCGGTCAAGCGCTTTCCCACCAGCAATCGGCATTATGTCTATGACGTCAAGCTGACCGATGGGCGATCGGCCGTGGTGCGGATCGGCCTGCCCGAGCAGCGCGACGCGCTCGACGCGGCGGCGCGCTGGTCCGACCGACTGCGGCCTTTGGGCATTCCGTTGCCCGAGGTACTGGCGCGCGATCTGACCTCGGAGTTTCCTTGCATCATTCTGGAACGGCTGCGCGGCACCGACCTTCGGCGGGTCGTTCATAAATTATCCCTGCCGGCGCTGGGCCATATCGCCGGCATGGTCGCAACCGTCCAGGCCTTGGTCGCGAACCTGCCGAGCGAGGGCCGCTTCGGTTTCGCCATGGATGCGGGGTCGGCCCCCTATATCCGCTGGTCGGATGTGCTGGCGCAATCGCTGGCGCAGAGCCGCAGCGCGATCCGGCGGGCCAGCTTGATGGATGAAGCCGCGGCCGACGAGGTCGAGCGGCGCTTTGCCCGCTATGTCAAACGGCTCGACGGCACGCCCTCGACCCCGTTCCTGCCCGACACCACGGTGCGCAATGTCATCGTCAGCGAGGGCGGCCTGTTTTCCGGGATTGTCGATATCGATCGGCTGTGCTGGGGCGATCCGCGCTATGCCCCGGCCCGCGCCGCGATGACCATGCTGAATATGGGGCTGCCGACCGCCTATGCCGAAGCGTGGCTCGCACTGTCGGGCGGCGAGGCGGATGCCGGCTTCTGGCTTTATGTCGCGGTGTGCTGCGTCGCCTTCATGGCGGATTTCGGCCAGCCGGGCAGCGGCAACGCGCTGGCCTTCACGAATGCGGATCGCAGCCGGTTGGAGGCGATCCTGGCCCGGCTGCTGTCGCGCATCGATCGTGAAGGTTGGTAATCATCATCAGACGCGCCATAATGCCGCAGCGGATTCATGGGCTGGTTTAGCCCTCATCCCGCGTCTATCTAAATAGATATGAACCTGCCTGTAACCGATGGTGCCGCTATGCGTGTTTCCAATCTTCTCATCCCGATCGCTGTCGCGGCGTTGGCCGCCTGTGCGCCTTACGAATACCCCTATTATCCCCCCTATGCGCCGCCGCCGGGTCAGGCCGCATGGGCGCCGCCGCCGGGTCCAAACGGCACCGCACCCGGCGATCAGAGCGGGCAAGGTCAAGCGGGAGCGCCCGGCGCAGATCAGGGTGCCGCCGGGGTTGGTTACGCCTATGGGTACCCTTATGGCTATGGTTACGGTTATCCCGATCCGTATTATCCCTATGCTTATGCCGCATCGCCCTATGGCTATTGCGGCGGTTACGGCTATTGGGGCGGCGGTGGCTGGTGCGGAGATTATTGGGGCTGGGGCTATGACGGTTTCTTCGGCTTCGGTTTCGGCCGGTTCCATCATCGCGGCTTCCGGGGCGGCGATCACGGCCGCGGCGGCGGTTTCGGTCATGGCGGCTTCAGCGGCGGCCGCGGTGGTGGCG
>JBAVTK010000192.1:0-11294 GCA_049696095.1 Aliidongia sp.
TCTCGTCGAGGCGCGGCGTCGAATCGAGCAAGCCTCTGGTATAAGGATGCTTAGGGTCTTCGAAAATTTGCTCGGCCGGGCCGCTTTCCATGACGCGCCCGCCATAGAGCACGACGACCCGGTCGCACAGCGAGGCGACCACGCCCAGATCGTGGGTCACGAGCACGATCGTCGTGCCCATGGTTGCCGCCAATTCCTTCAGCAGATCGAGAATTTGCGCCTGAACCGTGACATCGAGCGCGGTGGTCGGTTCGTCGGCGAACAGCAGCGCCGGTTGGCACAGCAGCGCCATCGAAATCATCACGCGTTGGCGCATGCCGCCGGAAAACTCATGCGGGTAGAGCCGGATCCGCTTGGCCGCGTCGGGGATGCTGACGCGTTCCAGCATGGCGATCGCGTGGCGCATCGCCTCGGCCTTGCCCATGCCGCGATGTTTGATCAACACCTCGGTCAGTTGCGTCGAGACCCGCAGGAACGGGTTGAGCGAGGTCATCGGATCCTGAAAGATCATCGACATGGCCGCCCCGCGCAGCCGATCGAGCGCCTTGTCGGGTAGGCCTAGAATTTCCTGACCATGCAGCTTGACGCTGCCGGACGCCATGCCGTTGCGGGCCAGCAGCCCCATGATCGACATCAGGACCTGGCTCTTGCCCGACCCCGATTCGCCGACGATCCCGACCGTCTCGCCGGCGATGAGCGACAGGCTGATATCGTTGACGGCGGCGACCGTGCCGCTGTCGGTCTCGAATCGGATGCGCAGATTCTTGATGTCCAGGATCGGTTCCGTCTTGGCCGATGGCGCACGAACCATCGTCGATGCTGAAAGTACGGCCATTTCACCGATCCTTGGGGTCGAAGGCATCGCGCAAGCCATCGGCGATGAAGTTCAAGCTGAACAAGGTGAGCGCCAGGGCGCCGCCGGGAAACAGCAACTGATAGGGCTCGGTATCCATCGCGGCCGTCCCGGCATCGATCAGCGTGCCCCAGCTCGCCATCGGTTCCTGCACACCGAGGCCGAGATAAGACAGGAAGGATTCGCCGATGATGACCTCGGGCACGAGCAGGCTGGCATAGACGATCACCGGGCCGATCGTGTTCGGCACGATATGGCGGCGGACGATGCGCATCGGCTTCATGCCGCCGGCCCGCGCCGCCTCGATGAAATCCCTTTGTTTCAAGCTCAGCGTCTGGCCGCGCACGATCACCGCGATGGTGAGCCAGGCGAGGCTGCCGAAGGCCAGCAGCAGCACCAGCATGCCGCGGCCGAACAGCAGGGTCAGCATGATGATGAAGAACAGAAAGGGCAGGCCATAGAGCACATCGATCGTCCGCATCATGAACTGATCGACCATGCCCCCGAAAAACCCGGAAATCGCACCATAGCCGGTGCCGATCACCACGGCCACGATGGCGGCGAGAATGCCGATGGCAAGCGATGTCCGGCCGCCCAGCAGCAGCCGAACCAGCAGATCGCGGCCGAGATCATCGGTCCCGAACCAATGGCCGCCCGTGAGGGACGGGCCGTTCGAAATCGCCGAATAATCCTGGGTTTCAGGATCGAACGGGATGAACCACGGGCCGATCACGCAGGCCAGCACGATGAAGCCGAAGATGTAGAGTCCGGCGACCGCCAGACGGTTGCGGCGCAGCCGGGCGAAACCGTCCTTGACCTTGTCGCGGGCCGGGGCGATTGCATCGGCATCGGTCACCGGAAGGGCCGAGGCGCTCGCGTCAGTCATAGCGCACCTTGGGATCGATCAGCGAATAGGCCAGATCGACGATCAGATTGGCGAAGATGATGAGCGCCCCATAAAAGATCAGCGTGCCCATGACCAGCGTATAGTCGCGGTTGGACGCCGCTTCGACGAAATAGCGGCCGATACCGGGAATCGAAAAGGCGCGCTCGATCACGACCGATCCGGTGATGATGCCGGCCGTGGCCGGTCCGAGATAGGCGAGCGTCGGCAACAACCCGCCGAGCAGCGCGTGCCGCAGCACAGTCAGGCGCATGCCCAGCCCCTTGGCGCGCGCCGTGCGGACATGGTTCGAGCGCAGCGATTCGATCATGCTGCCGCGGGTCAGGCGCGAGATAACCGCGATCGGCGGCAGCGACAGGGCGAAGATCGGCAATACCTTGTGCTGCCAGCTGCCATCCCAGCCGGCGACCGGCAGCCAGCGCAGGCCGACGGCCAGAACCAATTGCAGAATCGGCGCCACGATGAAGGTCGGCACCGCGAGGCCGATCATGCCGACACTCATCACCGCATAATCGATCGCCGAATTCTGCCGAAGCGCCGCCATCGTGCCGATCGCCATGCCGATCGTGGTGGAGAACAAGATCGCCCATAATCCGATATCGAGGGAGATCGGAAAACCGCGCAAAATCAGCTCGGCCACCGTGTAATCGCGATATTTGAAGGACGGGCCGAAATCGAGCTGAACGACGTTCCAGACATAACGGCCGAACTGCTCGTAAAGCGGTTCGTCGAGATGATACGCCTTGTTCAGATTGGCCATGACCTCGGGCGTTGCCTTGCGGTTAGCATCGAACGGCCCGCCGGGCGCGGCACGGATCATGAAGAACGAAATGGTGATGAGCGCGAGCAGGGTCGGGATCGCGATCATGATCCGCCGCAAGAAATATCTCAGCATCCGTCCGGTGACCTCCCGCCCTCGAAGCGAGTACCATAACGTTTCGGTCGGCCGGTATAAATCGTCATTGTGGCGTCGTGTCGAGCAGTCGGATGAAAAGAATGCTGCGACGGTTCGGGCGGCAACCCGCCGAGAGGTGCGCCGGACAAGCGCCTTTATCGTCATAACCCGGTTGGTCCAGGTCATAACGGGTGAAGTCGTTCGATCGATGAGAATTGCGGCCGGTCAGGAACCGGAGCGCGGCGGATCGTGCCCGGCGCTTTCCGGCAGGGCCGGTGCCGGCTCATCGTCATCGTCCGGCTCGCGCTGCCAGGTGGCATAGGGTGAACCCGGCGGTTTGTTGCGGATTTCCCGGACCGCCCAACGCTCGTCCTGCCACCAACTCCAATCCGGATCGATCTGCAGGTCGGCAGAGACACTGGCGACGATTTCGCCGACCGACCGGCTGGTGAAATCCGGATCGTCGTCGAATTCCTCAAGGCATTCGCGCATCGCGCCGCGAACATTCTTTCGATCGATCGGCGGAATCTCCTGCTCGATCACCTGGTTCAACACGCGCTCGGCCTTTTCCTTCAAGCGGTTTCGCCGGGTCGTCGGGCCGATGGCGCAGCGACCCTCGCGTTCGGCCCGCTCGCGCGCCGCGCGGTTGCGATGCTCCTGGGTGATCTGGTTTTCCATCGCCAGATTGAGGCGCACGGCGCGGGCGACGCGGGCATAGGCCGTCGCCAATGTCTCGGCTTGTTCGGCCTGCTGTTGCGGCTCAACCTCGGCCGGCGCCGCGATCGTGGCATCCACCGCGCGGTCGACCACACCGGCCACCTTCATGCCGATCCCGGTGAGCGCAGCCAGCAGCGCGAATTGCCGTGCCATGCGCGCCTCGACCGCCGCATCCGAGCAGCAGTCACGGCTCTCCGGCCGATCCGGGGCGGGATCGTTGGGGGCCGGGTCAGCCGGCTGGGATGTCGAGTGCAAATTGTCCATGAACGAAAAGAGAACATAAAACGTGATTCATGTCAAGCATTTTCGATCGAACGGACTTGTTTTGTTCACGGGAGCGGATACGCCCCTGGCTTGGATCGGCGCCCCCAGATCATGGTTTGTTCGCCGATCGGGCTTGTCGCCAGAAAGTGTTGGTTTCGGCCATTACAGTTCATAATGAGAATCGGTATCGTGCCCGCGCGATGCCGATTCGCGTTTGTCGCGGAGCGGGTCGGGCGGTCGACGATCCACCCCGCTCCGTCGGGTTGGCCAAATTCACTCTGGCAGCGGATCGATCATTTGATCGAGCGGAACGATGGCGGTTCGGCTAGCCGCAGCCTTTGCCATGGAATCGACCTTGATGCCCTGCCCTATTCAGCGCAGGATTTGCCCCGGCCGGCTGGGCTGCCAGGCATGCCGGCCGCACTGGATGGCAAGTTCTTTTGACAGGGGGCGATAATGACGATTGATGCGCTTACGCCGGGAAGCCTTATTGACCTCGCGACCGCGCGATGGAAAAGCCAGATCATGCATGCCGGTGTCGCCCTCGGCGTATTCGAGCATCTGTCCGAGAGCACCGCGCGCTCATCCGTCGACTTGTCGAACGAACTGGGCACGGATGCGGCAGTGCTCTATCGCCTGTTGCGCGCCTTGGCAAGCATGGGCCTGCTGGCGGAAGGCCCGGATCGGACCTTCAAAACCCAGGCCGGAACCGACGTCCTGCGCGGCGATCATCCGCAATCGATGAAAGGGCTGGTCTTGCTGGAGGCGGGCGATGCCCATTATGCGGTTTGGCGGTATCTGCCCGAGATCATCAAGACCGGCATCCCGGATGGGTTTCCGCGTGAGTTCGGCGTGACTTTGTTCGACTATTTCCGTCAGAACGCCACCTATGCCGGGATTTTCCAGCAGGCGATGTCGAGCTTTTCGGCGGCCGAGGGCCATGCCATCTGCCAGGCGCTGGCCGGTCGGCTGCCGGACGGCGGTCTGTTGTGCGACATCGGCGGCGGCCATGGCAGCTTGCTTTCCGGGTTGCTGCGCGATCGGCCGAACGCATCCGGCATCGTCTTCGATCTGCCGGAGGTCACGGCCGAGGCGGCCAAACACATTCCGCCGGATCTGGCGGGCCGCATGGTTTATACCGGCGGCGACATGTTCAAGGCGGTGCCGCCGGCCGATACCTATTTCATGAAGCACATCGTGCATGATTGGAATGACGACGAATGCGTGACGATTCTTAAGGCTGTGCGTCAAGCGGCGCGGCCGGGCACACGCTTCTTCATCTGCGAACTCATTGTGCCCGGCCCGGCCGAACCGCACTTCGCGAAACTCTTTGACATTCATATGTTGTGCATCAGCACAGGCAGCCAGCGGACGGCGACCGAATTGCAAGCCTTGCTGGATGCGTCCGGCTGGCGGGGCGTCGGCGTTCACGCCCTCGATCACTCACCAATGTCGGTCCTGGAAGCCGTCGCCGTTTGATGGTCAACCCCGCGATTCGGGCCGCGCACGCCGTGTCCGGCCCGAGTTTCGGCGAGGTCAGTGGCCGGTCGGGCCGAAATCCGACCAATTCCCTCTGTGACATATTGCCTGATCAACCCGCGTCGACCGATTGCCGACGCGACGGAGCGCGGCTATTCGGTCTCGGCGCTTCCAAGCTTGCCAACTACCTCTCGACGATTCATTCGAGGGAGGCTCCCCATCCTTCCGGCAGCCATCTCGTCTTCGGGGAGTCAGTTTCAGCGCCTACCTGTCAGTACTGGCGGATGCCGGCGAATGGTTAATGCGGCCTAAACAAAGACACAACCACCGGTTCGAGATTTTCATTTAAGTCAAATCAATTACTAGGTGCTTTTGGAATCATTCTAGCGTATGCTGCTTTATGAGAAACGGTTTTTTTATTGCGAAATCGCATCCCTCTAATGCACACTGCATCTCTGCAGACATACTCAATCTTGGAGAATCCGCATATGGCCGACGAGACTGACGTACTTGTAATCGGTGGAGGTCCAGGCGGATCCACCGCAGCGGCGATGCTAGCCAAAGCCGGGCTTCGCGTCCTATTGCTGGAAAGGGAAACGTTTCCCCGCTACCATATTGGGGAATCCTTGCTGGCTTCGTGTCAATCCACATTGAAACTGTCGGGCGCCTATGACGCGGTCGCCGCCTATGGTTTCACGCTGAAGCGCGGCGGCATCGTCTTATGGGGGGACGACACGTGGGTTTTGGATTGGAACAAGCTGGTCGACCCCAACATCTGGTCCTGGCAGGTCGATCGCGCTGATTATGACGAGATCCTGCTGCGCAACGCGGTAAAGCAGGGTGCCACGGTGATCGAGGCGGCAGAAGTGCGCACCGTGAATTTCGTCGATGGGCGGGCGGTTTCGGCCGACTGGACCAAGACGGGCGACAGCACCGTGAATACGGTCAAGTTCCGCTATGTCATCGATGCCTCAGGGCGTAACGGCGTGCTCGGGCGCAAGCATTTCCGCAGCCGCCGCCAGCATCAGATTTTCCAGAACATTGCGGTCTGGGGCTATTGGACCGGCGCCAAGCTGCTGCCCGAGACGCCGGAAGGCGGCATCAATGTCGTTTCGTCGCCCGATGGCTGGTGGTGGCATATTCCGCTGTCAGGCGATCGTTACAGCGTCGGATTGGTCACGCACCGCAGCAAATTCGCCTCCGGACGGTCGGATCATGCCTCGCTTGAAGCCTTCTACCTCGATCGCCTGAACAACACCGACGTGATTCGCGGCCTGACCGCGGATGCCGGCGCTAAATTCATCGGCGAGGTCCGTGCCGAACAAGACTACTCCTATGTATCGGACAAGTTCTGCGGACCGGGCTTCCTGATGGTCGGCGATGCCGCCTGCTTCCTCGATCCGCTGCTCTCGACCGGTGTTCATCTGGCGCAGTACAGCGCGATGAATGCGGCGGCCGCGATCATCAGCACGGTCGAAGGCAACGTGCCGGAGGCCGACGCGTGGGAGTTCTTCGAGGCTGTATATCGCCGGGCCTACACCCGCATGCTGGTTCTGGTCTCGCGCATGTATGAGTGCTACCAGGGCAAAGACGATTATTTCTGGAACGCGCAGAAGCTCGTCCATGAAAAGACCCATCGCCCCATGCCGGTTCAGGATTTTACCGACATGATCGCCGGCATGACCGATCTGCGTGAGGCATCGTCCGTCGAGACCCGTGTCATGACCGAGACGCTGATGCGCGAGGCGGAAGCCGTTCAGGATGCCCATGCCGCCGGCCACGCGGCGAATGACATCTCGGCACTCGACATGGACCCGCTGTTCGAAGGCTGGTTCCGGGCGGCCGGGCCGGAGGCCGCAGTCGATCAGTACTATCTAGCAACCGAGCCGAAGCTTGAGCTGCGTCGGCGCGTGGCCACTCCCGCTGCGGTGGCTTGACGCCATCGGAGGGATCTGGATTTCGGTACAAAATTGCGACGGATGAGAACGTTTCGTGGTCGATCCGCTTTTTTTTCGACCACCGATAAATAGGCGGTCACCACGTTACGTTCTCCATTGAGGGGTAATCAAGCATGTTGCATAAGGTAGATGTACTGGTGGTTGGCGGCGGGCCGGGCGGATCGACCGCGGCCGCCCTGCTGGCCAAGGCCGGACTAAAGGTACTGCTTCTGGAGAAGGAGCATTTCCCCCGCTATCACATCGGCGAATCGCTGCTAGCCTCGTGCCTGCCAACCTTGCGCCTGTCCGGTGCCTTCGACGCGGTCGCCGAACAGAATTTCATGGTCAAGCATGGCGCGCTGATCCACTGGAACGAAGATGTCTGGGTGCTCGACTGGGAGAAGCTGGTCGATCCCAACGCTTGGTCGTGGCAGGTCGATCGCGCAACCTATGACGATGTCCTGTTGCGCAACGCCACCAAGCAGGGCGCGGAAGTGATCGAGGGCGCGACGGTCAAGCGCATCGAGTTCGTCGACGGCCGCCCGGTTTCGGCCGAATGGTCGCGACGCGGCGAGAACACGGTCAATACCGTCGAGTTCGAGCATATCATCGATGCGTCAGGCCGCACCGGTGTGCTGTCCCAACAGCATCTTGGCCTGCGCCAGAAGCACGAGATCTTCCAGAATATCGCGATCTGGAGCTATTGGGACGACGCCACCCTGCTGCCGGACACGCCGCAGGGCGGGATCAATGTCGTCTCGTGTCCAGACGGCTGGTGGTGGCATATTCCGCTTAAAGATGGCCGGTACAGCACGGGTCTCGTCACGCATAAGGATAAATACGCGGCCGAGATCGGCGGGTATGCCTCGCTCGACGCCTATTATCTGGCCAAGCTGAATACCACGCCCGGCATTGTCACCGTCACCAAGGATGCCAAGCGCGCCGCCGGCACCAAGGTCGATCAGGATTATTCCTACGTGTCCGACCGGTTCTGCGGGCCGGGATATTTCCTGGTTGGCGATGCCGCCTGCTTCCTCGATCCGCTGCTGTCGACCGGCGTCCATCTGGCACAATACAGCGCCATGCTGGCCTCCGCCGCAATCATGAGCATCAAGCGCGGAGAAGTGACCGAGGCCGAGGGGATGAAGTTCCACGAGGTCGTCTATCGCCGTGCCTATACCCGCATGCTCGTGCTGGTTTCCCGGCTTTACGAGCAATATCGCGGCAAGGATGATTACTTCTGGAATGCTCAGAAGCTCATCCATGAAAAGAACCGGGGCGAGGCGCCGATCCGTTCCTTCACCGCCATCACCACCGGCCTGACCGACATGACGGAGGCGTTGACCGAAACGCGCATCCTCAATACCCAACTGATCGAGGAGGCCGAAGCGGCGCAAAACGCCAAGGCGGCATCGGTTCCGACCGAGAATCTGCACTCGCTCGATGTCACCGCGACATGGGGTCCCTGGCGCAGTCTGGTCGGCGCCGATACCGCGGCCGACGATCTCGCACTGGTCATCGAGCCGAATCTCGGTATCGGCCGGTTGCGGGCGGCAACGGCGGCCTGAGCGGCCTCTACTCGTTCGGGAGGGAAGATGGCCGTCGACTCCGTCCTTATCGCCGGTGCCGGCATCGGTGGCCTTACGCTGGCGCTATCCCTCCTGCAACGGGGGATCGATGTCAGGATTTACGAGCAGGCCGCCGGCTTCGACATTGTCGGGGCCGGCGTTCAGCTTGGTCCCAATGGTTTGCGCGTGCTCGACTCGCTCGGTGTTGCCGCGCAATTGAGCGGTGCCTGGGTCGAGCCGGACGGCAAGGAGTTGCGGCTGTGGAACACCGGCCAGATCTGGCCGATGTTCGATCTGGGGCCGGAATCTGCGGCGCGCTATGGCTATCCCTATGTCATGATTCATCGCGGCGATCTTCATGCCGCCTTGGTCGCGTCGGTGCGCGCGCTGAAACCCGATGCGATCACGCTCGGCCGGACGGTGACCGGCGGCGCATCGGCGGACGGGCAGGCCGCCCTGCATTTCGCCGATGGCGGCACGGTAACCGGCCGCATCGTCGTCGGTGCCGACGGGATTCATTCGGCCGTGCGGCGGACCTTGTTCGGCGATTCCCGGCCAAGCTTTACCGGTTACGTCGCCTGGCGCGGCCTCGTGCCGACCGAGCGGCTGCCGCCCGAACTAACCCGCCGGGTCATGACGACCTGGATCGGACCGGGCGGCCACATCGTGCATTACCTGTTGCGGCGCGACGAATTGTTCAATTTCGTCGCCGTGGTCGAGCGATCGGACTGGACCACCGAATCCTGGATCGAAGCCGGTTCGCCCGACCAATGCGCCGCCGATTTCGCCGGCTGGCATGACGATGTCCGGACGGTGATTACCCGCGCGACGAGCCTAAACAAATGGGCTTTGATGAGCCGCGAGCCGATGGAGCGCTGGTCGGTCGGGCGCTGCACCTTGCTGGGCGATGCCTGCCACCCGACCCTGCCCTTCCTGGCGCAAGGCGCCAACATGGCGATTGAGGATGCCATCGTGCTGGCCCGCTGCCTCGCCGGCATCGGCGATGCCGAAGCCGCCCTGGCGCGCTATGAAACGCTCAGGATCGGCCGCACCAGCGAAATCGTCGGTAAATCCGCCGATAATGGCCGCCGGACGCATAACCGGGTCTTGTCGCGCAGCGACGAAGCCGAAGCCTACATCGCGGCCGAATACAGCCGTGACAAGGTCGAACCGCGCTATGACTGGCTGTATCGCTATGATGCGTTGGCCGTGCCGATCACGGAGCCCTGATCGCGACCTGGGTCGGGAAGCTGGCGAAACAACGATAAAAGTGCGCCCGACGGCGCCTATCGGTGACCCAAATCCAGCTGCGATTGCTCTGCGATTGAGCTTCGGCTCACTTCCCGCGCGCCTTGCGGCAGGCTATGCTCCGCGCCCTCAGCTCCAGCGGCAGGAAGGAACCCGCCCGTGCCTCGCTTCATCTCGCTTTCGTTATGCCTGACCGCGCTGGCCGCGGGACTTGTTTTGACTTCCGGTGCCGATGCCGCCGATGTGCAGATCGCTGTGCCCGAGGCGTTGGCCGCGCATGCGTCCGACGGTTGGAGCTATCGCTTCCTCGAAGGCCTGACCACACAGATCGGTCAGCGCCTCGCCGCGACCGATGCCGAGGCGCGGGCGGCGGATTGGGCGATGGCCCAGCTCACCGCGGCCGGATTCGAGGCGGTCCATAAGGAACCGGTGCCAATGACCGGTTGGGTGCGCGGCGCCGAGAGCGGCGACATCGTGGCACCGGTGGCGCAGCATCTGGTGCTGACCGCGCTGGGCGGTTCGGTCGCTACCCCGGCCAAGGGCATCACGGCGGAGATCGCGCTGTTTCGTACTTATGCCGAGTTGCTGGCCGCCGCACCCGGCTCGCTGGCCGGCAAGATCGCTGTCGTGACCGAACCGATGGTGCTGGTCGAGGATGGCAGCGGCTATGGCGTCGCCGGCCCGATTCGTCATGCCGGCCCGTCCGAAGCGGCGCGGCGCGGCGCTGTGGCCTATCTGCATCGCTCGCTCGGCACCGACAGCCATCGCCTGGCCCATACCGGCGTCACCGACTATCAGGCCGATGTGCCAAAGATCCCGGCGGCGGCACTTGCCGTTCCCGATGCCGAACAGTTGGAGCGGCTGGCAGCGCAAGGCCCGGTGCAAGTGCATCTGGTGCTGACGCCGACCGAACATAAGGACGCGCAATCCTGGACCGTGTCGGGTGAAATCAAGGGGCGCGAACGGCCGGACGAGATCGTGCTGATCGGTGCCCATCTCGATTCGTGGGATCTGGGCACCGGCGCGATCGATGACGGGGCCGGGCTTGCCATCGTCGCCGGTGCCGCCCGTGCGATCGGCCAATTGCCGGTGCATCCGCGGCGCACCGTGCGCGTCGTCATGTTCGGTGCCGAGGAAATGGGCTTCAGCGGGCCGGTCTATGCCAAGGCCCATGCCGCCGAGGCCGCGCATATCGCAATCGCTGGGGAATCCGATTTCGGTGCCGGCAAGGCTTATGCGATGCAAATTCCGGCCAGTGCCGCCGGCACGCCGTTTGCCAAATCGCTCGCGGCGGCGCTGACGCCGCTCGGCGCGTTCGTCGCCCGCGAACCGGCGCGCTTTGCCGGGGCCGATATCGAGGATCTGGAGCAGGCCGGCGTACCGGTGCTGGACCCGCGCCAGAATGGTCTCAGCTATTTCGACATTCACC
>JBAVTK010000193.1:0-8909 GCA_049696095.1 Aliidongia sp.
GCCGCCACCCTCTCCGACTTCCCAGGGTTTTCCTTCGCCCAACTTTCAAAATCCCATGTTCTGAGGTGTGCTCATGCCAACGCGGATGACGGTTGTCGGCGGTGACCTCTATCGGCTTGCCGCGCAAAATTATGGCGATGCGACGCAATGGTATCGGATCGCGATGGCAAATGGTCTGTACGATCCGGTCGTGCCTGGGCCGATCGCGCTCATCGTCCCGAGCCCCGCGACGCAGCCGACCAATGGAGGCATCCTTGGCGGCAACTCCTGATCTCCTGTCGTTCGCGCAATCGGCGCCGCCGGCCGGCGGCACGGCCAGGCGGCCGATCGCGGTCGTCAGGCTCGATGGGGTCGAACTGCCATCGGTGCTCTCGGTGCGGACCACCAATGTCAGCCACAATGCGGCCGATCAGTTCGAGGTCGAGCTTCCGCTCCAGGGCCAACCGGATACGGCAGGCTGGGCCGCCTGGAGCAGCCCCAACACCCAGGCCGAAATCGAGATTCTGTATGGGCTGCTCGATGATCAGGGCAATCGGTCGGCGCTCAGTTCGGCCGTTCTCGGGCCGGTCGACAGTGTTTCGATCAGTCAGCCCGAAAATAAGGTCGTGCTCAGTGGGCGCGACTATTCGTCGGTGCTGATTGATGCCCAGACCTACCAGAATTTCACTAACCAGACGGCAAGCCAGATCGCGGCGGCTATTGCGAGTAACCATGGGCTGACGCCGATCGTCCAGACGACGACCACGCCGGTCGGTACCAAAAACGACAGCGACAACACCTATTCCCGTGTCACCCGTCGGGAATCGGAGTGGGACCTGTTGACGCAATTGGCGCGGAACGAGGGCTTCATTTGTTATGTGCGCGGCCGGAATTTGTTTTTCCGACCCGATTTAGAGCCGAGCGGGCCGGCCTATAAGCTCATCTGGCGCCCACCGGCAAGTCCAGGCGCATCGCCAACCAGCAATTTCAAAAGCCTGCATCTCAGCCGGGCGATCACCTTGGCGCGCGATATTGTGGTGACGGTGCTGAGCCATGATCGGAATGCGGCAACGACCGTCACTGCGACGGCACGATCCACTCTGAGCGGTGAGGCCGCGCGAGGCAATGCCGGGATCGGGCCGCAAACCTATACGATCGATGTGCCGGGCCTGACACAGGATCAGGCGCAGGTCCGGGCGAACGAACTGCTCAAGCAATATTCGCTGTTCGAGCGCGTGATCGATGTGCAGATGCCGGGCGACCCATTTCTGTCTTTCGAGCAGTTGATCGAACTCAGCGGCACCGGGACCGATTGGGACCAGATCTATTTCGCCGATCGCATCGAACGCAATCTTAGCCTGCCGGGGGGATTCACCATGTCGATTCGCGCCAAAAACCATAGCGCGTCGCAACAGGTGGTCAGCATGTCGGGGACGCCATGAGCGGGTTTCGCGCGGCGCACCAAGCAGCGGCCCTATCGGCGGCTCCCCGTTTCGCCATCGTCGATTCCTATGATCCGACGACCTATCGGGCCAAGGTCGTGTTGGCGCCGAGCGCCGACGGGATGGCCCCGCTTACCGGTTATCTGCCGGTGCTGACCGGTTTCATGGGCAATGGCTGGGGCATTGCCGCACCGTTGCAAAAGGGTGATCAGGTCGTCGTCATCTTCGTCCAAAACCACCCCGACCAAGGCGTGATTCTCGGGCGAATTTTCGATCAACCCCATCTGCCGCCCTTGCGAACGGACGGCCAGGCCGCGACGGCCGGGGAAATCATCCTCGTCCACGCCTCCGGTTCGCGTCTTCAGGTCACGAACGATCAGAAGGTGCTGATCAATGGTGCGGTCGAAATCGATCTTGCGGCGCCGACGATCGATATCACGGCGACGACGGCGGTCAATGTCACGGCGCCGGCCATCAATGTCGGTTCGTCGGGGGAGAGTTTGCAGACCTTGATGACCCAGGCGGCGCAGAACGTCCTGGTCAGTCATACCCATTCCGGTGTTGCCGGCGGCGGCGGCAACACCGGACCAATGGTGCAGAGCTTTCCCGGAAATTCACTGACTACAGCGTTGAAGGCGGGATGATTCATGTCCGATCTGGCTGATCTCTATCAATATTGGGGCAACGATCTCGTGCTCGGTTCGACCGGCGATATCGCGCCTGCTTTCCGTTCCGATCGAACCTCGCAACGCATCATGCGCCGGCTGCTGACCAATCCGGGCGGCGGGGATTATCCATGGCAGCCAGACTATGGCGCAGGCTTGCCGGCGAAGATCGGACAGAATCTTGATCTTGGGCATTTGCGGACGCTGATCGTCGGGCAGATCGCGCTGGAGCCGACCGTGGCACGCAATCCCATGCCGCAGGTGACCTTGACCCCGTTTCGCGGTGGCGTGTCGATCTCGGTGCTTTACTACGATCAAACCGGATCGGGAATTCCGCTCAGCTTCAATCTGGCGGCCACACCCCAGCCTGGCACCGGCCAATCTTCCCTGGGATTGGAGGCACCGACGCCGCCATCGCCGCATCAACTGCCGCTGCCCGAGACGGCCCACCGTTGATCCAGATCGGCAACCAGCATTCGCAACATCAAAGGCGGCCTTCGGGCCGCTTTTATTTTTTGAGGGTTCCCGATGGCGATCACCGGTCAAAGCTTCACCAATCTGGTCACCGGCATGGTTGCGGCGGCGAAGTCCGCCACCACGGTGGCGCTCGATTTCACGGTCGGCTCGATCAATCTGGCGCTGGTCCAATCCGTGGCCGGTGTGGCGCTGTGGCTGCAAGGCTTGATCCTGCTGGTTCTGGCGCAGTCGCGTGCTGCAACGAGCCAGCAAAGCGATCTCGATTCCTGGATGGCGGATTTTGGCTTCGTCCGCCTTGCACCGGCGGCGGCGGTCGGGGCGGTTACCTTCGCCCGGTTCCAGCCGACCGCCGCCGCGATCATTCCAGTCGGATCGCTGGTGGCGACGGCGGTTGGCGGGGCGCAATTCATGGTTACTGCCGACCCGACCAATGGCGCCTACAACACCAACGCCGGGGGAACTGGCGTTGGTGGGTATGTGCTGGCAGCCGGGGTCGGCTCCCTCACCGTTGCGGCGGTCGCCGTCACGCCGGGTAGTGCCGGCAATATCTTGGCCGGGGCGATTTCGCTTCTGTTGCAGCCGATCAACGGGATCGACACCGCGACCAACAATGCGGCCTTTACCGGCGGGGCCGACCCCGAGCGGGATATCGCCTTTCGTGCCCGGTTTCAGGCTTTCCTTGCGCAGCTCATGAAGGGGACCGATACGGCGATCTCATTCGCGCTCAATTCGCTTCAGAGCGACCTGACTTTTCGGATACTGGAAAATACCAACCCGGTGCTGGCCACCCAGCTGGGTTTCGTGACGGTCTGCCTCGATGACGGCACTGGCAATCCACCCGTCTCGCTGCTCCAGGCGGCCAATGCCGCGGCCGAGGCGGTGCGGTGCGCCGGGATCACGATCGGCATCATCCCGCCGCAAGTGGTCACGGCGAGCGTCGCCATGACCCTGACCAGCATCATCGCGGCCAATCACGCGGCCGACCAGACCGCGGCGGTCAATGCCTTGACCGTGTTCATCGATGCGCTACCGGTCGGAGCGCCGCTGCCATTCTCGCGGCTGACCCAGATCGCCTATGACGCTTCGCCCAATATCTCGAATGTGACGGGCGTGACGCTCAATGGCGGTGCGGCCGATCTGACGGTCAGCACGATCCAGGTGATCAAGACCGGCACTTTGAGGGTGAACTGATGATGACGATCGGAACTCAGGCCGAGATCGCCGCGCGGATCTTTCGGTGGCTGCCGGCGCGGTGGTTTCCCTCCGGCTGCGGGCCGGGCACGCTGATCTTTGCTATCGTCTCGGGCCTGGCCGCCGGCTTTTCGATGATTTACACCGCGATTGCCTATGCCGGTTTGCAGGTGCGAATCGCCACCGCGACCGATGGCTGGCTCGATCTGATCGCGGGCGACTATTTCGGCAACACGCTGATGCGCAATGCCGGCGAACCGGATGCGGCGTATTCTCTGCGGATTCGGCGCGAGATCCTGCGCGAAAAGGTCACGCGCGAAGCGCTCGACCGAGTGATCTTCGATACCACCGGCAACCACCCGGTTCTCATTGAGGCAAACCGCGTTTCCGATATCGGCGCGTGGCGTCAGGGTTTTGCCTGGCGGACGGGGAGTTACGGCTCGGCGGGCCTGCCGTTTCAGATCTTTGTCACTGCGCCGCGGCAGAATCCCGTGCCGTTCCCGATTTTGGGTGGATGGCGCGTACTACCCGCGGCTTATCGCGGGACGGGTCTCGCTTATTCGCTGCCGTCGATCATCCCGCCGGCCCAACCGCCCGACGCAGCGATCATCGCCGCGATTGAGCGCGTGCGGCCGGCCGGGATCACGGTGTGGCTGCAACTGACCAATCAGCCGGTGTCGACACTTTCCGGTTAGCGGGCGGCTGCGATCTCCGATCTTCCCCTTTCTCATTCCCCCGAGGCGCTCTGATGGACCGTCAACAAGTATATCCGCTCGCCATCCCGTATGAGACCGATTTCCTGTGGGCGCAACGCTTTACCCAGGAAGGGCTTGGCCTGCTGTCCGCCGATCTGCTCGGTTCCGGGCCGATCGCAAGCGGCCTCGTCTGCACCCCGACCTCGCCCGCGTCGCTTGCCGTTTCGATCGGGCCGGGCCGGCTGTATCAAACCAGCCTGCTCGACACCAACGCCTATGGTCAGCTGACGGGTACCAATGTCGCCACGATCAACGGCCAACAGGTCGCAGGTGGCCTTAGCTCCGATACGGATTCGTTTCATTCCGTTTTGAAGCAAGGTCTGCTGCGCGATCCGCAGATTATCGCCTGTCCGGCGCCGTCGAGTGCTGGAACCTCGATCAGCTATCTGATTGAAGCGATGTTCCAGGAGATCGATACCACGCCGTCGGTGCAGCAATTCTTCAATACGCAGAACCCAGGCACGTCGCTGACCGGGCCGAACGGCTCGGGTCTTACTTTGCCTACGGTGCGCGCCTGTCAATGCGTTGTTCAGGCCAAGACTGGCATTGCGGCCGCGACCGGAACCCAGACGGTGCCGGCGGCCGATGCCGGGTGGGTGCCGCTCTATGTCGTGACCGTGGCGTTCGGCCAGACGGTGGTGACGACGGCCAATATCGCGGTGGCGTCGGGCGCGCCGTTTCTGACTCAGACGCTGCCGCAACTGATCAATTCGAGCGCCAGCCCGCCCGGCACCTATGCTCAAGATACCAGCGGCACGCCGAACATCATCGTGGCCACCCTGTCGCCGGCATTGTCGAGCTATGCGGTCGGCACCGTGCTGCGCATTTTGCCGGCCAACGCCAATTCCGGGGCGGTCACGGCCAATATCAACGCGCTGGGTGCGATCAGCATCACCCGGCCGGACGGCTCTTCCTGCGCGCCGGACGATCTACGGATCGGTCGGGCGTTCGATGTGGTGATCAAATCCGGGCCGGTGATGCAGATGCTGTCCTGGCCGCAGAGCGGTGCCGGCGACGGGGCCAAGAACCTCATCACCGGTGCCACCCACATCTATGCCGCGTCCGATGCCGGCAACGCGACCTGGCGGGCGAATTCCGGCACCGCGATGATCGACACGCTGCCCGGCGCCACGGCGGGGGCACTGCCGGCCGGCTGGTCCGGGACGATCATCAACACCGATCCGGCCGGGCTGCTGGCAATCCAGGCCGGCGCAGGCTCGACGCTGACCGGCCCCGGGGTGGCGAGCGGCTATCTGGTGCTCGGGCCCGGGCAGAAGGCGTTGTTCACCTGTGACGGGACGAATTATCAGGCCTGGGGTGCGCCGGCGCGGGCGAAGTTGACGGCGAATACGACGTTGTTTGTGGCGACGACCGGGAGTGATGCGGCGGGTACGGGGGTGACAGCCGGAAGCGCGTTTGCGACGGCGCAGCATGCCTATAACTGGGCGCAGTCGGTGCTGGATTTGGGTGGGTCTCAGTTGACGATATCGGTGGCAGCCGGTGCCTATTCCAATGGGCTATCGGCCAACGGGCTGATCCTCGGTCAGATACTCCCTGTCGTCATCAATGGCACCGGAATGGCATCGACGACGATGTCTGTGGCCGGCGCCTGCTTCACAGCATTAAACGGGGCCGGCCTACTGCCACAAAATATGGCACTTTCGGCTTCGGGCCCAGCGTCAGCGTGCCTTGCGGCCGGAGGTTCTGCGGCGTACGGCGTGTCGACGATTTTCATCGGGCCTGGGCTTTCCTTCGGCGCGGCGACTCTGGCTCATATGGTTGTGGGCCAAGGCGGCGAAATCATGCTCACCAGCGGCTACACGATTACGGGCGGCGCCTCTGCGCATTGGTTCGCGCAAAATGGCGGCGCGATCAATAATGGCAATGTTAATATCACGGTGACGCTGAGCGGTACGCCTGCCTTCTCGGCAGCATTCGCTGCTGCCGCGTCCGGTGGCTTGATCAATCCGAGCAATGCCGCGACGTTCTCCGGCGCCGCGACCGGCGGGCGCTATTCCGTCGCTTCTGGCGCGAACATCAACACCAACGGCTCGGGGGCATCGTTTTTCCCCGGCAGCACCGCCGGCACCGGCACCAATTATTTCTGAGGCGCATTATGTTTTACACCCCATCTAACTGGTACTGGATCATCGTAGGCAGTTCGACACAGGTCTGGTCGAGCACCCAATTGGCCTATGTGCCGATTGCCGATGCCACCTATACCGCATGGCTCGCGGCCGGCAACCGTGCCACCAATATCGGTAGCGCGGCCGAACTGGTTCAGGTCATGCAGCAACAGGCGGTACCCCTGCTCCAGGCGTCTGGTGTCGCGATCATCTCGACGAGCACCCCGTCGTTAAGCGGTACCTATGCCATCGACCCGGTGTCGCTGGCGAATCTGACCGCGCTTTCGACCGGGATCGCGGCCGGCAAGCCGCTGCCGGGCGGTGGAACGACCTTCAACTATGCTGACATTGCCGGCGTACAGCATGCCTTCACCGCGGCGGCATTCTTGAATCTGGCGGCCGCGATCGAATCCTATGTCTATGATTTTGATCAGGCCTTGGCGGCCTTGATCGCCGGTCAAGCCGCGACGATCCCGGCGGCGCCGCTCACCATCCCCTAACGGCCGATCATTTCAGCCCAGTTTGGCCCGCCTGTGAGCGGGCTTTTTCATTGCCCGGAGCAAGACCGACTATGCCCCTTCGCGAAGAGATCGATGAAACCGTCGCCAATCTCGACAAACGGCAATCCGTCCACGAGGCGGAATGCGCCTTGCGCTACCGCCAGATCGTCAGCGGATTGGAGGAAATGAAAACCATCGTCACCAAGCAGGGCGACGCGCTGGCGCGGTTTGCCGCCACGATGACGGAACGGGCCGGCAGCGGCCGGGCCGCGCGTGAGATCGTGGCTTATGGCATTGCGCTGGCCGGCATTCTTTCGGCGCTTTATTCCGGCGGTCTCGTGCATCCCGGCCATTGAGTTGGCCGTCATGTCGGGCCGTGTTTTCCCTATGCCGTTTCCGGTGAGGTTTGATGATGAACAAGCTGGTTTTTGCCATGATGCTGCTGAAATATCTGGCCGGCGCCGTTATGCTCGGAATGCTCTTTGCCTTGAGTTGGGCCGGGAAATTCCCGGTGGACACGCTGGGAACCTTGCTGGTCGGCGGCTTTACCGCGCTGTGCGGCCATGCGGCGGGATCGCGTCCGGTTCCGCCGGACGGGGGGCCGAGAGCCTGATCGCGGCCCACCCGCTCTTTACGGGAAGATTCATCGGTAGCTGCCTTGCCGCTCCAAGGGAGTTGCAGATTCACTAAATCGGATGTCGATCGGAGAATGCCATGTTCAGCCATTGCACAGGCGCGCTGGCGCTCGTCTTGACCGCCGCCATGCTGTCCGGGTGCGATTCCATCAATAGTTTCACGGCTGGCGCCCTGCATTATGGTGAAACGAATTCGGCCAGCACGTTCTCGAATCTTCAGCGCGCGAATGTCGATGCCGTCGAGTTATGGAAGAAAACCGCGTGCGGCCTGACGCTCGGTGGCATCGCCGCCGTGGGCGACGCCACCGCGGTCAAAGCCGCGTTGATGGCATGCCCGGCACCCGGCGTCGGGACGATCACGGTCAATGAGAGCGGGAATATTCTCGTATCCATGTCGCCGGGACAATCGACTACTGTATCGGCACCGGCAGGCGCGAAGCCTTGATCAAGGGGTGATCGCCACCGGAATTTCCGGCGTCAATCCGCTGCTGGTATTCCGCCTCAAGCCAAATGCACCGATTCACCGGGAATCGGTTTTATGCCCGCGCTGGACCCTTCTTGGGTCCGGCGCGGGCTTTTTTCGTTTGTGGCGGCCCTATCGAACGATCAGGCGTTCAAGGCATCTTTCAACGCTTGGGCCGGTGCGAATTTCGCCGCTTTCGAGGCGGCGATGGTGATCGCCTCGCCTGAACGCGGATTGCGGCCTTGCCGCGCCTCGCGGGCGGTGACGCTGAACGTGCCGAAGCCTTGGATTCGGGCCTCGCCACCCTCGGTAAGGGCCTTGGCGATGGCAGCGAGCGTGGCTTCGACCGCCTTGTCGGCCGCGGCCTTGGTCAGGCCGGTCGCTTCGGCAACTTGGCTCACAAGCTCTTGTTGGTTCATCGGTGTCGTCCCTTTTTGCATAATGCCGGTGTGAAGCAGGTGCCAATGCCATTGCCGACGCGGGATCGCAATGAAAATCCTTGCCGGAGGCCATGATTGACCGAACCGGACGGGTTTTCTGGCCGGCGCGATCCATAAAGCCGTCGGGTATAAATCTGTGAGCCGTGACCGATAGTGGAACGACAGGCAGGTCGAAAGTGCCCTATATTAGATGATGCCTAGGGCGCGACAATCGGCTAGGTTTGCTCCGATGATCC
>JBAVTK010000194.1:0-12363 GCA_049696095.1 Aliidongia sp.
CGGCGCCATCGTCAATGTCTCGTCGATCGCCGGCCTTGCCGGCATCGGCAGTTCGATAGCCTATGCCGCCTCGAAGGGCGCACTCAATACCCTCACCTTGTCACTCGCCCGGACGCTCGCCCCGGAAGTCCGGGTCAATGCCGTCTGTCCCGGCATGGTGACGACGCGTTGGCTGCAACAAGGGCTGGGTGCCGAGCGCTATGAGCGCATGCTGGCGGCGACCGAAGCCTCGATGCCGCTGAAACAGGCCTCCGGCCCGGACGACATCGCCGAGCCGGTGGTGTGGCTGCTCGAAGGGGCAGCGCATATTACCGGCGAGATGATCTCGATCGATGCTGGGATGCATCTGGGGTTTGCGCTGTAGGGAATCGGCGTCCTCCCCGAGGCTTATGGCTGTGCCGGTGGCTTTATCCTCAGACACCGGTCAGTATCGCACTGGTGAAATCGGTGCCGGTCGTAAGCGCGCCGGACAGATTGGCTCCCGTCAGATCGGCGCCCGACGAGACCAAAGTCAGAAGAACCAGCCAGCAAAGCCGCATGCATGGGCTGCCTCCCGCCGGGGACCGATCGGCCGCTCTACGCCATGTGCCGTTCACCCGTAAGAGCAAGCCCCTGGCACCTTTGGCCAATCGGAGTAAGAATATCATCCAGCGACGCGACCATGCGCCGACCCGAGATAAGAGGGAGGTTCAGCGATGTCAGCATCCTCATCCACCACCGAAAACCGGGGTAGTACCGGGCGTGCTGCCCGGCCACGTTCGGTTGCTCTGGTCGGCCCCTATGGCAGCGGCAAATCCACGCTCTATGAGAGCCTGATGGCCGCGGCCGGTGCGCCGGTGCGCCGGGCGGGCGAGCAGCGCGCCCGTGCCATGACCACCGAAATGACGCTCGGCCATTGTGAATATCTCGGCGACCGCTGGTCGCTGGTCGATTGCCCCGGCTCGATCGAATTTGCCGCTGAGACCGCGGCGGCGCTCAGCGTCGTCGATCTGGCGATCATCGTCTGCGAACCGACACCGGAGCGCGCACTGACGCTGGCGCCCTTGTTCAAGATATTGGAAGATCGCGCGATTCCGCATCTGGTCTTCATCAACAAGATCGACACGCTGCAAATCCGCGTACGTGACACGCTGGCAGCCTTGCAAGCCTACTCGCGCCGCCCGTTGGTGCTGCGCCAGGTGCCGATCCGCGAGCGGGATGTGGTCACCGGTTATGTCGATATCGTGAGCGAGCGGGCCTATCGTTATCGCAAGGGCCAGGTATCCGAACTGACCCAGCTGCCCTCGGCCCTTCAGCAGCGCGAGGAAGAGGCGCTGAGCAGCCTGCTCGAAGTGCTGGCCGATCATGATGACGGCATTCTGGAAAAGGTTTTGGAGGATGTGAAGCCGAGCACCGAGGAGGTCTATCGCCAATTGCGCAAGGATCAGGCATCGGATGCCATCGTCGAGGTGCTGATCGGCTCAGCCGATCGCGGCGGTGGAGTGCGGCGCCTGTGGAAAGCGCTGCGCCATGACGCGCCGGACCCGCTCGCGACATCGGCCCAGCGCAGGATCGACCCTTCGGGCGAGGCATTGGTGCAGATCTTCAAGACGGTCCACGCGGCCCATACCGGTAAGCTGTCCTATGGCAGGGTCTGGCGCGGCACGGTGCGGGACGGCACAAGCCTGGGCGGCGTCCGCATCGGCGGGCTCTACCGACTGCCCGGTGGCGAACTGGTCAAAATCGCCGAGGCCGAATCGGGCGAGCTAGTGGCGCTCAGCCGCCTGGAGGGCATCACCACCGGTTCGGTGCTATCGCCAGTCGGCATCGACGATCCTCTGCCCTTCCCGCCCGCGCCGCCGCCGCCGGTCTTCACGCTGGCGGTCACGACGGTCGATCGCAAGGACGATGTCAAGCTGTCGAGTGCTTTGCAGAAACTGTGCGAGGAGGATCTTTCGCTGTCGGTCGAGCATAGCGCGCTGACCGGCGAAACCCTACTGCATGGCCAGGGCGAGATTCATCTCCACGCGATCATCGAGCGGTTGGCCCGGATCTACGCGCTGAAACTCTCATCCGCCCGCCCGCAGGTCGCGTTCAAGGAAACCATCCGACGGCCGATCCACCAGCATGCAAGGCTGAAACGCCAGACCGGCGGCCACGGCCAGTTCGCCGACGTCAAGCTTGAGATCGAGCCGCGCGGCCGGGGCGAGGGCTTTCTGTTTATCGACCGCATCGTCGGTGGCGCCGTGCCGCGGCAATATATCCCGGCCGTGGCCGAGGCGGCCGCGGAGGCGACGCGCAAGGGGCCGTTTGGCTATCCGGTCGTCGATATCGGCGTGACGCTGACCGACGGCACATTCCATACCGTCGATAGTTCCGACATGGCTTTTAAGGGCGCCACCCGGATCGCGATGACCGAGGGGTTGGCCAAGGCCGAACCGGTGCTGCTGGAGCCGATCGATCACGTCTCGATCAGCGTGCCCAATGATTTCACCGCCGGGGCACAGCGCCTGCTGACCGGCCGGCGCGGCCAGATCCTGGGCTATGCCGAAAAGCCGGACTGGCCGGGCTGGGACGTGGTCGAGGCGCTGGTGCCGGCCGCCGAACTGCATGAGCTGATTACCGAATTGCGCTCGCAGACCATGGGCATCGGCAGCTATGTTCGGCGCTTCGATCATCTGGCCGAGGCGCGCGGCAAGCTGGCCGAGAAAGTAGCGGAGCCAGGCACCTGACAAAATTGGAGTCGATGCGGAGGGCGCGGAGCGCCGGGGACGGCTGGCGCAAAGTGGCGATCCGGGTGTGGCAGCTGGTGTTCGCACTGACGCTACTCACCCATGCGCTGACCGGTGCCATCGATTACGACGAAGATCAGTATGTCGCTGCCGGTGTCATGGCGCGGCATCTGATGCTCTATCGCGATTTCATCTATTTGCAGTCGCCGGTCTATGCGTTGCTTCTGGCCGGGCTGTTCACATTGACCGGCGGCTATTATCTCCTGGCGGCGCGCGCGCTCACGGGCGTGCTCGCCATCATGATCTTCGGCCTGACCTTCCGGCTGGTACGGCGTTATGGCGCCGGTTCGGTTCTTGCGACGATGCTGGCCTCGATCGCCTTGCTGTCCCCCTTTCTCGACCAACCGACCGCCACGGCGCGCAACGATCTGCTGCCGCTTGCTTTGTTTCTTTGCGGACTGCTGGTATATCTTGATGCTGCCGCACGACCGCGCCGATGGGCCATCCTCGCCGGATTCTGTATCGGCCTCGCCATCGACGCCAAGATTACCTATATTTTTATGCCGCTGGTTCTGCTCCTCCATGCCGCATGGCCCGGCACCGGGCGACGTCGGCAACTGGTTCCGTTCGCCGCCGGCCTGACGCTCGCCGCCCTACCCGGCTTGTATTATCTCGCCATGGCGCCGACGAATTTTCTGTACGATCTGCTGGAACTCCATAGGACGGCATCACGCGTCTGGTATCAGCGCCAGGGTGTCACGGAATTGCTCGGCCCTGCCAACCGCCTCGCCACACTGATCCTTCTCCTGTCATGGGGCACGAACCTGTCGCTGGTCATGCTGACCGCGGGGTTGGCGGTAATCGGGCGTTGGCGGCGGACGGTCGCGGGAGGACTGATCGGTCTACTCGGCCTGTTGATCGGCGCGACCTTGCTTGCTGGTTTTCAGCCCGCTGTGTCTTATCCGATGTATTACGCGGCATCGGCACCGCTCCTGGCGGCGCTGGCCGCGGCACTGTATGCGCGGATCGCCCGGGCCGGGCCGGTGCCATTGGCGGTACCGTTGCTGCTGACGCTGGCGACCCTACCGGCACTGCCGGTGCTCTGGCACCGCCTCGCCGATCTGCCGGAACTGACAAGCACGTCGACCTGGCCGGGCCTCGAAGTGCATCGCCAAGCCGCGGCACTTCACGAAATGATCGGTGCCGCGGGCCTTGAGGGCGAGGTCGCCACGCTCTTCCCGATCCATGCGCTGGACGCCGCCTCGGTGATGCCGGAATTCGCCAGCGGTCCGTTCTTCTTCCGCACCGCCGACCTGCTCAGCCCGGCCCGCATTACCGCGCTGCACGGTGCCGGAGCCGAAACCATCGAATCCCTGTTCGCTCGAGATCCACCAGCCGCGATCTTGGGCGGCTTCGCCAGCGGCCAATGGCACGACGAGATGGATGCGAGTCTGGACGACTACGCCCGGCGGCATTCCTACCGGCCGATATCGCTGGAAGGATCGAGTCTCTGGCCGGCGGGAACCTGGCTCTATCTGCGCCATTGAATCAACCCCCATTGACGCGAATGACAGCCATTATGGCCGTCCAAGAGTTGGGTTTTATTCCGCTACCATGAAAGCACTATAATTTACGATTTTTATCGTTTTTCGGGTTGACAGGCCGGTAAATTACCGCAATATGTCGCCAGGCACCATCATAACGAGCGTCTCACCGCTCAGGCGTGCCGGACCAGTAAGGAATTTGATCGTCGGATGCCGGTTCCAAACGAGTCGGCGACTTTCTTTCCGTCCAGAATCGCTATGCGATCAGGAAAGCGAACGGCTGCGCACGGCGGTCGGTACTCCTCTGCTTGTCCAAACACATGGTTTCTACGATCCACTCTCCCTCGGATGGTCCCTAGTGATTTCACTAGTTCGACCATACTTCCCGAACACATCACAGAATGGGGATGGCCATGACAAACGTTATCATTGATATCGAGATCGTGATCGACACTGCGAGCGTTCTGGCTACCTATGGAAGAACTCCAGGAACCTGGGATCGCCCGACGGGTATCGCTCACAGCTATGGATACATGGTCGCGCAATCGGATTACGTCCGAAGCGGCCAGGCGACCGGTGATCTGGCGATCAAGGCCCTTGAGGGTGACGCCATTCGCTGGCGTTCGCTTTCGCTGAGCGGCAACGCGAATCAGAGTGCCGTGATTTATGCGATCACCAAGTTCAGTGGTGACACTGTCACCGACGATGTCAAGGCAACCGTGTCAACACCCAAAGTTCCAATTCCAAATGTCAAGGATGGACACGTCGTGTTGCCACCATCATTTGTCGTAAAACCACAAGACTCGTTCTATCTCGGGGCAAACATTGTCCGGAGTGGGACGGAAAATTACAAGGTCGGTTTCTATGTTACCGAACAGGATCGCGACGGTAATACGAATATCAAGGGCTATTATGAATGGGATCCGGCGATCTACGTCGCCTGACCCGAATTTCGCATAAGGCCGGCGTGGTCGCCGGTCGCCAAGGGTTTGCGGCGGTCCATCCGGGGCTGCCGCGACCTTGGCGGAGAGCCGTCCACGCGATCGAGCCTGGGGGGCCATCTTTCGGCGGAGCCATACCGGGACAAATCGCATGATTGACCTGGCTGGAGTTCGATCCTAAATGCTTGTTCGGCGAAGTGTTGCGTTCCGTCATCACTGGTCGAGGCGGGACGGATTTCCGATGAGATCGCCCGATCGGAGCCGCAAGATGGACATCATCGATATCGCCATCCTGTTCGATACTCAGGGTATTTTATCCGCCTATCCGGATCGGCACCAGGATTTCGACGAACCGGTCTTGGTCGTGGGGAACAAAATATTCCTCATCACCGCAAGTAACCGCGCCGCTAGCGGATTGGGCACCGGGCATTTGACCATCAAATGCCATCCGACCGAGACAATCCGCTGGCGTTCACTTGCGCTGTTTGGAAGCGGTCGCAACAGCGCCAGTGTCTATCGTATTTCTCGCTGTTCCAAAGCCGCCGCTGTCACGGAGAATTTCGCATTTTTGTCCCGTTGCACCACCGTCCATCCGATTGTGAATTTCCAACGCGCCGCGGACGACGATGAGCCACGGTTCGCGCAATCGAGCGGGCTGGACTTTTATTTCGAATCCCCTGTGCCCGGTTACAACACCTGCGATTACAAAATTCAATTTTATATTACGGAACAAGACCGGGGCCGCGGCGAGCCAAGGATCGCCGGATACTTCGAATGGCAGCCGACCATTACATTTGCCGGTTTCGAATGAAACGAATGCTCGAAGCTCCGCATCCCCGCGGCTTGACAATCGAGCAGCCGGTCCCGCAGCGGTGCGATCCGGGATCGGCCGGGTCGTCAGTCCCGAAACATCGGTGTCCGCCTTTGCTGCATCGCCAGAACGATCTCGATCTGGTCCGGATTGCCGATCAACGCCGCCTGCTCGAAGGCCTCCTGCATCAGTCCGGCTTCGGCCGTGACCGTTCGCGATGCGCCGAACAGGCGCTTTGCCGCGCGGATCGCACTCGGGCTTTTACCGGCGATCTCCCGCGCGGTTTCCAGGGCGGCGGTGTGCGGATCGGCGCAGATCCGGGTGAGGAGTCCATAGCCCAGCGCCGCTTCGGCCGAAAAGATCCGGCCGGTATAGGTCAATTCACGCGCAACATCGTCTCGCACCAAATGGCGCAGCAATTGCGTGCCGGCCATGTCGGGGACGAGGCCCCATTTGATCTCCATGATCGAGAATTCAGTCTCGGGCGCCGCATAGCGCAGATCGGCACCCAGCATCAATTGGAAGCCGCCGCCAAAAGCCACGCCATGCACCGCCGCGATCACCGGCACCGGCAGTTCGCGCCAGACCCAGACGGCATACTGCACCTGATTGGCGATGCCGTGGCTGCGCTGGGCGAGGTCGAGCGGCGGGCCGCCCGATGCCAGTTGAGCAAACCGGTCGCGGTCGAGCCCGGCACAGAAGGCACGCCCCTCGCCCGACAGCACCACAGCACGCAGGCCCGGTTCGGTCTTCAGCCGGTCGCCCGCGTCGATCAGCCCCTGGAACATGGCATCGTCCAACGCATTCATTTTATCGCCGCGGATCAGCCGGACATCGGCCACACCACCAGAGATTTCGACGGCCACACGGTCCTTCATGATGCGAACTCCGTCCAGGATTGAGATGATGAATTTCGCGGCATCTGCCGATCTTGTCGCCATCGGCACCAATTCGTCGCCGCTTGATGCAGGTCAAGGCAGCTTGGCCGGGTGCCGATAGGCTTTGCACCAATGAATTGCCGCAAAGGAGCCGATCATGATCAAGGATATTCTGGTCCATGTCGATGCCACGCCCGCCGCGAGCCTGCGGCTCGATCTGGCACTGATGCTGGCAGAGCGGACCGAGGCCCATGTCATCGGCCTCTATGTCGACAGTTTCGAGCAGATGCTGATGTATTCCGATGTCTATGCCGTGGCCAGCCTGCTCGATGTGGTGGCCGAGGAGGCTGCGCGCGACGCGGCGGCGGCACGGATACGCTTCGATCAAGCCATCGCCGGCCGCGCCATCACGACTGAATGGCGCGCGGTCAAGGGCCTGACCGATCGAAAGATCGTCGAACATGTCCGTTATGCCGATCTGTCGGTAATCGGCCAGAACGACCCCGAGGCACCGACGACCGGCTCGCTCGCCCGCGTGCCCGACCATGTGCCGTTGGCCAGTGGTCGGCCGTGCCTGATCGTCCCCCATACGCCCAGCCCCGCGCGATTCGGCGACAATATCCTCGTCGCCTGGAACGGCAGCCGCGAAGCTGCCCGTGCTGCGGGCGATGCCATGCCGCTATTGCGCGCAGCACGGCAGGTGACAGTCGTCCAAGTTCAAGGTGCCGTCGGGGATCCCTTTGCCAACAATCTAGATCTGCTGGCATTCTGCGCCCATCTGGCGCGGCACGGCATCGCCGTTGAAACCCGCGTCGAGGCAACTGACGGCCGCACCGCGGCCGAGGCTCTGCTAGCGCTCGGTAGCGAAATCGCTGCCGATCTGCTCGTCATGGGGGCTTATGGCCATACCAGGCTGCGCGAACTGGTGCTGGGCGGCGTCACGCGCGCGATCCTGGCCCAGATGACGATACCGGTGCTTATGTCACATTAGCCGGCCCGAGGCGGTCGGCTGGCACGATCCGAAATCGGAGACCGGCGCCGCGTTCGAAGGACCGTTTCGTGCGCATCGCAACACCGTAATTTTATCCGATCGGTTTCCGCATTACGGTGTTGACCTTGTGCAACGGCGAGGCACCATCATGGGACACGGCATTACAGGCTGGAATGACGCGGTCGGCGACTATGTCGTTCGGCTCGGAACGAACGAGACCGCGCTCATGGCGCGATTGCGCGCCGAAACCGCTGCCATGCCCGAATCGGAGATGCAGATCGGCCCGGACCAGGGCCAGCTGCTCGGCTTTCTCGCACGCCTGATCGGGACGCGGTGTGCGTTGGAGATCGGCACCTTCACCGGCTATTCGGCCTTGGCGGTGGCACAGGCGCTACCGCCTGACGGCACGCTCGTCTGCTGCGACCTCAGCGAAACCTGGACCGCCATTGCCCGGCGCTATTGGGCCGAGGCGGCAATCGCCGACAAGATCGATCTGCGGCTCGCGCCGGCCCGCGACACTCTGGCCCGGCTCGAAGCCGAAGGTGCCGCTGGGACATTCGACTTCGCCTTCATCGATGCCGACAAGGAAAATTACGACCTTTACTATGAAGCCTGCCTTCGCCTGGTCCGGCCCGGCGGACTGATCGCCATCGATAATGTGCTGTGGAACGGTGCAGTGGTCGATCGAGCCGACGAGACCCCGGCAACCACCGCTCTGAAGGCCCTCAACGCCAAGATTCGAGTCGACGAACGGGTCGATCTCTGCCTGGTGCCGATCGGTGATGGCGTTACCCTGGTTCGGCCGCGATGACCGCGGAGATTACCGGCGCCACGGCAGCCAAGCAGCACAGCGGCCCGTGGCTCGTGTCGGCCGTGACGGCGCTCGGCATCGTCTTCGGCGATATCGGCACCTCGCCGCTTTACGCCTTCAAGGTGGCGCTGGCCGCGACCGGACACGCCGAGCCGACCCGCGGCGACGTGCTCGGCATCCTTAGTCTCATCGTCTGGGCGCTCACCATTGTCGTGGCCGTCAAATATGTCCTGGTCGTGCTGAGTGCCGACAATGAGGGCGAAGGCGGCATTCTGGCGCTGCTGTCACTGGTCGTGGCCGGCACCGCGCGACGGCGCAAACTGCCTTTCCTGATATTGCTCGGAATCTGTGGCGCTGGGCTGCTCTATGGCGATGGGATCATTACACCGGCCGTCTCGGTGCTGTCCGCCATGGAAGGGCTGGAGGTGGTGGCACCGCGCTTCGAGCCATGGGTGCTTCCCGTTACGATCGCCATCCTGGTCGGCTTGTTCCTCATCCAGCGGCGGGGCACGGCCGAGATCGGCAAACTCTTCGGCCCGATCATGCTGGTATGGTTCATCGTGATCGGCGCATTCGGGATTTGCGGCATCGTGCGTGGACCGGCGGTGCTCCTGGCGCTCGATCCACGCGCCGGCCTCCTTTTTCTTGTCGACAATCCCGGTACGGCGCTCGGCGTGTTCGGCGCGGTCTTTCTGGCACTGACCGGCGGCGAAGCGCTTTATGCCGACATGGGCCATGTCGGCGCCCCGGCAATCCGACACGCCTGGTTCGGATTGGTCTTTCCGGCGCTGCTGTTGAATTATTTCGGACAAGGAGGGCTGCTGCTCAACGATCCAACTGTGGCCGACAATCCGTTCTACAAGCTCGCGCCCGCCGTTCTGCTGGTACCGGCGATCATCCTGGCCGCCGCCGCCACGGTAATCGCTAGCCAGGCCCTGATCTCCGGCGTCTTTTCGTTGACCCGGCAGGCGATCCAGATGCGGCTGTCACCGCGCATGAGCGTGGTCTCGACCTCAAGCAGCGCCTATGGCCAGATCTATGTCAGTGTCGTCAACTGGACCTTGATGGTGGCGACATTGCTGACGGTCATCGGCTTTCGGACCTCCGACAATCTGGCGTCGGCCTATGGCATCGCCGTGTCGGGGACGATGCTGATCACCACCATACTGCTCTATCGGGTGATGCGTGCGACCTGGCATTGGCCGGTGAGTATCGCCGCCCCGGTGGTCGGCCTGTTCGCCGCGATCGATGCCGCGTTCTTCATCGCGAATTGCCAGAAGATCGTCGAAGGCGGCTGGCTGCCGCTGGCGATCGGCGGGTTCGTCGGCTACGCCATGATCGCTTGGCGCTCCGGTGTCCGGGAGGTGCAGTGGCGGTTGGCCGAGAATTCGATGCCGTTCGACGATTTCATCGCCCAGATCGATCAGCGGGTACTGGCCCGGCTGCCCGGCACCGGCGTGTTCGTGACCAGGCTGACCGACACGGTCTCGCCGATGCTGCTGCATCAGGTCACGATCAACCGCGTGCTGCACGAGCATGTCATCCTGCTGACCGTGCAGCCGACTCGAAGGCCGCGTGTGCCCGCAGACGAACGGATCGAGATTCGCGATCTCGGTCACAATTTCCATCGGGTGATCGTCAAGATCGGCTTCATGCAGCGCCCGGATATCCCGACCGCACTGCGCGGCTGCGTCCGGCTTGGACTCGATTTCTGCAATGAAAGCCCGACCTATTTCATCGCTCATGAGAGTCTGGAACGGCGTGAACGGGGCTCCGCCCTGCCGCGCCTGCTCTGGATACCGTTCAATCTGATGCATCGGCTGGGACTACGCGCATCCGACTATTTCCATCTGCCACCGAAATCGGTCATCGAAGTGGGTTTCCGGGTCGAGCTATAGCCGGCCCGGGAGTTCCTCAGCAGCGAAATCGAGTTCGACGCGCGCACCGTTGGGGTCGCTCAGAAAAAGTTGCCAGGCACCGTTACCCGGCAGGCGGCGCAGTTCGTGGACCGTCGCCGACGCATCGAGCCGAGCCAACATTGCTGCCAGGCCGGTCGCGGCAAATGCGACGTGATCGATTGCGCCGCCTGGAGTCGGAAGGTTCCTTCCTGCGACGAGATGTAGCACCGGCCGGCCGCCACAATAGAGCCATGCGCCGGGAAACGGGAACTCGGGCCGCCATCCAGGTTCCAGCCCGAGCAGGTCCCGGTAAAATTCCACCGTCTTATCCAAGGCATCGGTCAAGACAGTGAAATGCTCTAAGCCCGTTACAACCATGTAACTCTCCTCGTTCGATCTGCCGACATTTCGGGCGTTGAACCGAATGTCACCAATGCGACACAAAATAGCGAACGCCGCGACCCTGCCGCATTTTTCGTTCCCGCCAATCTCCCGCGGAGAAATATACCTTCTATAGCACACGCCACCCTATAAAATCACCGTTCCAGGCATGGTTTGGTCGGGCCGGAAAACCCCCGGCGCGCGCCCGATACGGCGATGACCCCAGAATGAATCAACCATTACAGCGGCGTAATAAGGCTATTGCTCCGCACCGGGATTCCGGGTACAGCCCCAACGCCTGAGTACGACGTCCGACCGGCAATGATCCCGGGTTTCGGACATGAACGAGGATGCCGAAAGTGCATGCGGGACGGTAATGGGCCGATGCAAGGCCGTTTTCCGGGAACGTATGGTGTGCTGACGGTTTAAGAAATTTGGGTTGAGACGCCCGCGGCTCCTTGCCGCGCCCCAAACGGGGCCGACAGCAGGGGCTTCGAGAGCAAAGGCGAACCGCTGAACGAGCATGGTCCGACCTTTGCATATCGGAGTGCGCGTAGGCGGTTGAACCGACTGAACAGGAACACGGCGTTGGCGGCGTGGTTCCGATATATAATACCTTTCCTGCCACAAGGAAAGGAACGGAGGTAGAACGCGGATGAGTTATGCCCAGCAGAAAAGCCCCGGACGGCAAGCGGTCGGCTTTACCGTCGTCGTCCTTCTGCATGTCGTTCTCGGCTATGTCATGATCACCGGCCTCGGCAAGCAGATCGTCGAAGTCATCAAGCAGCCGCTTGAGACCAAGATCATCGAGGAGGTGAAGCCGCCCGAGCCACCGCCGCCGCCGCCGCCGCCGCCTCCGCAATCGGCCCCGCCCCCGGTGTTCATTCCACCGGTCGAAATCGTCATCAATACCCCGCCGCCGCCGCCGCCGGTTCAAGCTGCTGTGACCGTGGCACCGCCGACACCGGCCGTCGCCCGTCCGACACCGCCACCAGTCGCGGCTCCTGCCATCCCTGACCGCAATGTCAGCGAGCGGCCGATCTCCGGCCCGTCGCTGGTTTACCCCAAGCGCGCGATCGAAGCCGGGCGCGAAGGCAGCGTCGATCTCGAATGCGACGTCGATGCCGAGGGCAAGACCAGCAACTGCGCCGTGGTCAGCAGCACCGGCGGCGGTATGTTTTCGGACGCGGCGATGGAATATGTCACCCACGCCAAATACGCGCCCAAGATCGAACACGGCGTGGCCGTGACCGCCCGACACAAATGGACGATTACCTTCAAGCTCAATTGAGGGAACAACACGACAAGGCCCGTCGGTTTCAGCCGACCCGCAAACCGGAGATACCATGCTCACGACCTTCCGCCTGCCCGCGCTTGCTGCGGCCCTGACCATCCTT
>JBAVTK010000195.1:0-1530 GCA_049696095.1 Aliidongia sp.
GAGCAGCACGCGACGGGCCAGATCGACCGCCTCGGTATCATCGGCCGCGATCGAGCCCAGATAGCGGCTGGCGATCTGCCCCTCGCCGGCCGACGGCCCGGCCAACCCGACAACCTCCTCGGCCGACCGTACCGTGCCGCAGCCGGCCAGCATCAGGGCGAGCAGTGCCGTCGCACCGAAACGCGGCGTCAGGCCGCGCCGTCGCGTGCATTGACGCGGAGGGCCGATCGGCCGGATATTGGTCCCTGTCGAAAGGATGCCGCTCGTGTCGAATTCCATGCTCTGCCGCGCCTTTGTTCTGGTCTCGCTGGTCGCACTCGCCCTCACTCGTCCCGCCGCCGCGCAAGAGGCGCCGGGGCTGATCCGCGACGCGGAGATTGAAGGCCTGATCCGCGACTATGCCACGCCCTTGTGGAAGGCGGCGGGGCTCGATGCGGATTTCGTACAGATTTATTTGGTCAACAGCGATCAGATCAATGCTTTCGTGGCGGATGGCCAACGTTTGTTCATCAATACCGGGTTGCTGCTGAAGGCCGATCGGCCGAACATGGTGATCGGGGTCATCGCGCACGAGACCGGCCACATCGCGGGTGGCCATCTCGCCCGATTCGGCGGTGCCTATGAGGATGCGACGGCGCAGAGCATCATCGCCTATGTGCTGGGCGCGGCCGGTGCCGTGCTGACGCGCAACGGCGCCGTGGCGGCGGCCGGCGGTGCGATCGGCCAATCGGTCGGCTTGCGCTCGCTCTTGCATTATTCGGTCGGCCAGGAGGCGCGCGCCGATCAGGCCGGCATGGGCTTTCTCGACCAGACCCAGCAATCGGGCCAAGGGTTGCTCGATTTCTTCCGCACGCTCGAACGCGAGGAATTGCTGGCGCCGGCCCAGCAGGATCCCTATCTGCGCACGCATCCGCTGACCTCCGACCGGGTCGATTGGGTGGCCGAGCATGTCAGAACCGCCGCCTTTTCGAACGCCAAGGATCCGCCCGCGCTGATCGACCGGCACCAGCGCATGCTGGCCAAGCTGCGCGGCTTTCTGCTATCGCCCGGCCAAGTGCTCCAGATGTATCCCGAAACTGACAAAAGCAGCTACGCTCGCTATGCCCGCGCTGCCGCCTATCACCGCGTGCCGATGGAGGATCGGGCGCTCTCGGAGATCGACAGCCTGCTCAAGGAGGCACCGAACGATCCCTATTACAACGAACTGCACGGTCAGATCCTGTTCGAAAGCGGCAAGGTGGCCGAGGCCGTCGCCCCCTATCAGGTCGCGGCCAAGGCGCTGCCCGATTCGGCGCTGATGCGCATCGAATTGGCGCAGACCGAACTTGAGAACACCAGCGACGACAAGATGCTGAAGGACGCGCTGGATAATCTGCGCAAGGCGGTGAAGATCGACCGCGACAGCGCCGATGCCTGGCACCAGCTCGGCATCGCCGAAGGCCGTGCCGGCAATCTGGGGCCGGCGGCCCTGGCATTGGCCGAGGAAGGCATCCTGACCGGCGATCTGCGCACCGCTTCGCGGCAAGCGAC
>JBAVTK010000196.1:0-2862 GCA_049696095.1 Aliidongia sp.
GAGTTCGACCGAGCGGCGCGGACCTTCGAGCGTCACTCGGTCCCAGACCCGATTGAAATCCTCATCGACATAGCGCGAATTCTGCGGCTCGGCCGGATTGAAGCTTTCATAGGCGGCGATGTTGGCAAAGCCGAGCGTCACCTGCCCACGTGCCGGGCGGAACCCGGTCTCAAACAGAAATTCGAGCGCGATCGCGCCACACAACTCGTTGCCGTGAGTCAACGCCTGCACCAGCGCATGCGGTCCCGGCCGGCCACTTTCGAAGCGGGTGAAATAGGGAATGCCGGTATTGCCCGCGCGCCGGCGCGAGATGTCGGGCGCATCGAGTTCGACGGGATAGGCGTCTTCGGATACCAGGGACAAGGCGGCTCCTCTCGCGCGCAAGCTTCACGCGCCGCAGAATAGTCAAGCGGGCGGCCGGGCGCGAGAGGGAAAGCGCATTCTTACGCCAGGAACTGTTCCTTCAGTACCCGTTCCTCCAGATTGTGCTCGTGATCGAACAGCAAGGTCAGCTCGACATCGCGCGTCTGGCGGATTTCGACCGAGACCACATCGCGCACCTCGGTCGAATCCGCCCCGGCACTGACCGGCCGCTTGCCCGGCTCCAGAATCTCGAAGGTGACGGTCGCGGTGTACGGCAGGACGGCGCCGCGCCAGCGCCGCGGGCGGAACGCGCTGATCGGCGTCAGCGCCAGCACATCGGCGGCCAGTGGAATGATCGGGCCATGGGCCGAGAGATTATAGGCCGTGCTGCCGGCCGGCGTCGCAACCAGCACGCCGTCGCACATCAACTCGTCGAGCCGGCATACCCCGTCGATGCTGATGCGGATCTTGGCCATCTGCCGCGTCTGGCGCAGCAGCGACACATCGTTGATGCCGAGTGCGGTATGGATCGCGCCGTCGGCGCAGCGCGCCTGCATCGCCAACGGGTGCAGCCGCACCGGATCGGTGCGGGTCAGCCGCGTCAGCAAATCGTCCGGCGAATAAGAATTCATCAGAAAGCCGACGCTGCCGCGATGCATGCCATAGATCGGCAGATGCCGGTCGAGATGGCGATGCAGCGTCTCGAGCATGAAGCCGTCGCCACCCAGCGCCACAATGACGTCGGCCTCGCCCGGCGGTACAGTCGGGTAGCGCTGAGACAATTCGGCAAGCGCCGCCTGCGCGGCCTCAGCCTCCGACGCGACGATCGCGATGCGCAAATCCTTGGTCATGATGCAATTCGGGCAGGAAGGGGCATCGTCTCGTCTTTCCGGAGGCGGGGCGGTTCGCTGTGTAGCACAAAAACCTCCGATTTCACCACCGTGCCGCGCCAGCAGGTGGCCCTGCTAACGCCGCACGATGAACCCGGTCGCATCGCGGCGATGTTCCCAGGCCGCGCGCTCCAGCGCCGGGATGTCATCCTCACGCGCCGGATAGCCCAGGCAGAAATAGCCGATGAAGCGCCAGTCGGGCGGAATGTCGAGCACACGCGTCACGAGGTCGGGATCGAGAATCGAGACCCAGCCGAGCCCAAGCCCCTCGGCGCGCGCCGCGAGCCAGAGCGTATGGATCGCCGCGACCGTCGAATATTCGGCCATTTCCGGCATGGTCCGGCGGCCAAGTAAATGTCCCTGCTCGGTCGAACGGTCGGCAAAGACCGCGAATTGGATCGGTGCCTGATCGAAGCCGGCGAGCTTGAGGCGGGCGTAAAGACCGGCGCGCGCCTCGGCCTGCGCCTGGAGCGCCGCTTCGTTGCACCGGGCGAAATCATCGCGCACGGCGGCGCGGCGGGCCCGATCCTCGACCAGCACAAAGCGCCAGGGCTGGCTGAGCCCGACCGAGGGCGCCAGACTCGCGGTCTCGACCAGGCGCTCGAACGTCCCCTCAGGCGGCGGGTCGGTGCGAAATTCACGCACATCCCGACGCCAGGCGATCAGATCCCGCAGCTTTTTCTGAAACCTCGCATCGAAGACCGGGACGGCCATCACGAAGCGGGCTGATTGACGGAAGCGACCCGCCAACTGTGACCGTGCCGGGCCGCCGGATCGTCGAAATAATCCAGCCGCGTCAGCGAAATATTGTCGATGGCAAAACTGAGCGCCAACTCCGGCGGCAGATCGAGCGCCAAGCCGAGTGCCGCGCGGATCGTGCCGCCATGGGCAACGGCGATAATATCCCGGCCGGCAAAATCGCGATTCAGCCGCTGCACGACCTCGGCCACCCGTTCGACCAGATCGACAAAGCTCTCGCCGCCCGGCGCGCGCTCGCGCGCCGGCGCAAACCAAAAGCGATGATATTCCTCGGCCCGCCGCTCGGCCAGGCTGGCATAGGTCTGGCCCTGCCATTCGCCGAAATGCTGCTCGGCCAGACCTGGCTCGACCTGGGCGCCCGGTCCGGGAATGACCTCCGGCCCCGGCAGGCCGGCGGCGACGATCGCCGACGCCGTCTGATGAGTGCGCAGCAGATTGCTCACGACCCAGACGGCCTGCTTCGGCAGGCGTTCGGCCAGCGTCCGAAAGCCTGCTGCATTGTCGGTTCGGCACGGCAGATCGGTCTGGCCATAGCATCGCCCGTCATTGATCACGACCGGGGCATGGCGGACCCACCACCACCGGGTCGGCGGCGGGCCCGTGTTGGGACCGAATAAACGCGACATTCCTGCGACCTCTCAAGGCGATTGCGCGGCGGCGACCAGTAGCACCGCCACCTCGGCCGCCTGCTGGGCAGCACCCAGCACATCCCCGATGTAGCCGCCGATCTGGCGGCGGGCAAGCATCGCGATGCCCGCGACAACGACAAGGGCCGCGACCAGGGCAACGATGCCGCGCCACCGGCCGAGCCCCACCATGGCGGCGAGGACGCCGAGTGCCACCGCCACCC
>JBAVTK010000197.1:0-6801 GCA_049696095.1 Aliidongia sp.
CGCGACGGATCGCCGGCCCCGGCCACACGGTGGAGCGGCACCGGCTCGGGAAAGCCCTTGAGCAGCCGGGGTGTCAGGGTTTCGACCGTGACATGCCCCTCGGCCAGCTTGCGGCAGGCGTCGGAGAGATAGATCTGCCCCGGCTCCGCCGCCGCTTGCAGTCGCTCCAGCAGAATCAGTGCCGGCCCGCGGAAATCATAGATCGAGGAAAATTCCGTGGCGGTCATTTGCGCCACGACCATGCCGGAATGGAGGCCGACGCGGACCCGTATGTTCGCATCGCCCAGCCCGTCGATCCGGCGCACCAGATCCATTGCGGCGTGGCAGGCGAGTGTTGCGTGATTGTCGTCGGCTTGCGGCGCCCCGAAGGCGGCGAGCAGCCCGTCGCCCAGTTCCTTCGCCACGATCCCGCCGAAGCCCCGAACGGCGGCCCGCATGGTCGCCAGCGACGGTTCGAGCCGCGCCATCACCTGCTCCGGCCCAAGGCCGGCGACCAGCCCGGTCGAATCGACCAGATCGGCGCGCAGCAAGGTGAGGTATTTGAGTTCGTCCGCCGGATCGGGGGGCGATTTTCTCGTCAAGGGTGGGGGCAAGGCCTGGCCGCACTGCGCGCAATAAGACGCATCCGCGCGATTTCGATGCCGACACGCGGCGCACCGGGAATGCACGGCCGGCGTGCCACAACCGGGACAGAACCGGTCATCGGCCTTCATCGCCGTACAGCACGCGCGACACCCCATAATCGCTTCCTACGGCCGAATTTGCTAAATTCAGCATAGTATCTTATCGCGATTGGCTGTGCAAGTTTGGAATTGTACCAGGGAGCGCTCACGCACTCAGGCCTGCGCCCCTGGATTGAGTTGGCGGCAGCGTGCCTCGAAGGCGTCGCCGATGAAGGGCGGGCGTTTGTAGAAACCCTTGAGCCAGCTCGTCACCAGGCATAGCTCTTCGAGCCGCAGCACCTCGTCGAGCGTGCCGGGGGGAAAGCGGATCTGGAAGCTTTCCTGCACCGTGTCCAGCAACTCCTCGACCTGCTCAATCTGCAGGCCGAGATCGGTCTCCAGCGTCGCGGTGCGGATGAGTTTGCTCTCGTCGATGCCATAATCGTCGCGGATCAGTTTGACGATCCAGCGGAAAAGATGCATCCAGTTTGTTATATCCGTGGTAGGTGCCGCCATCCCCGCCGCCGCTATTTTGCCGGTGCTTTAGCATAATACCTAGCGGCGTGGTGGTAAAATAGTCTTAACGAAACGCCCGGTCGCTGCCGCGGACGCGCGCATTCACGCGACGGTCGCCTCGGCCTCGCGCTTCAGTAATTCGCTCTTGCGCAGCTTGATGCTGTCGGACTTCAACTGCCCGCACGCGGCCAGGATATCGCGGCCGCGCGGCACACGCACCGGCGAGGAATATCCTGCATCATTGACGATCTCGGCGAACGCCTTGATCGCCGGCCCGGTCGAGCACTCGTAGGGAGCGCCCGGCCACGGGTTGAATGGGATCAGATTGACCTTGGCCGGCAGGCCGGCGAGCAATCGCACCAATTCGCGCGCCTCGGCCGCGCTGTCGTTGATGTCGCGCAGCATGACATATTCGAACGTGATGCGCCGCGCATTGGACGAGCCGGGATATGTCCGGCACGCATCGAGCAATTCCTTGATCGGGTATTTCTTGTTGATCGGTACGATCACATCGCGCAATTCGTCGGTCACGGCATGCAGCGAGACCGCGAGATTGACGCCCAGTTCCGCGCCGCATTTTTCGATCATCGGCACGACGCCGGCGGTCGAGAGCGTGATCTTGCGTTTGGAGAGCGCCAGCCCCTCATTATCCATGACGATCTTCAGCGCCTTGGCGACATTCTCATAATTATAGAGCGGTTCGCCCATGCCCATCATGACGATGTTGGTCAGTTGCCGGTCCTCGGCCGGGCTCGGCCATTCGCCCAATTTGTCGCGGGCATTCATCACCTGGCCGACGATTTCCGCCGAGGTCAGATTGCGCACCAGCTTTTGCGTGCCAGTGTGGCAGAATTTGCAGGTGAGGGTGCAGCCGACCTGGGACGAGACACAGAGCGTGCCGCGATCATCCTCGGGGATATGGACGCTTTCGACCTCCTGGCCGTCCGGGAATTTCAACAGCCATTTGCGCGTGCCATCGGTTGAGGCCAGATCGCGCGTTACCTCCGGCCGTGCGACGATATAGCGCTCGGCCAAATCCGCCCGGAATTTCTTCGACAGCGAGGTCATCGCCTCGAATTCGGTGGCGCCGCGATTATAGATCCATTGCCAGAGCTGCCGCGCGCGGAATGTTTCGGCGCCGATCGAGGCCAACTCTTCCGCCAGTTCGGTGCGGGTCAGCCCAACCAGATTGATGCGGGTCGGGGTGGTTATCGGCTCTGGGCTGGTCATCGCGGGCGGGCTCGATCTCATGCGGGCGGGCAGCGACTATATCGCCTGACCCGGTCGGAAGCCAAGCAGCACCGCCGCTCGGCTGCCCCAAGCTCAGCGCTTGACCTTGCAGGCTTTGTCGATCTGGGCCAGCGCATCGCCGAAACCGGCGAGCGAATAGGTATCGGCGGTTTCGCCGCCGCCGGCCGGTTTGGCCTTGGCGGTCACTTCACTCCCCTTGGCCATAGCGCCGACCACCGCCTTGTCGGTCTCGCTGTCGCGCGCCCAGGCGGTCTGTTTGTCGGTGAAGAAATCGAACTTGTCCTTGCCGACCATGATCGCGGCCGCCGAATCCTTGGCGGCATTATAGCCGAGTTCGACCGACACGACGTTGTTCTGCTTCTCCGCCGGGCGGTGCGTTACCAGCAGATGGGTCGCATCGCGTTTCATTTTGGCCGGTTCGAGCTTCTTTGGCTTGCTCACCGCATAGCAAACCTCGCCGCGTGGCTCGACCACGGTATAGGCCGACCAATCCTTATATTCGCCCAGCAGTTTGGGGGCAGGGGTCTCGGCCAGGGCCGGCGTCGCGACCATAAGGATAGCGGCCGCAAGAAGGGAGCACTTTGCCATTGTTCGTCTCTTACCCCGTTGGTATCGTCAGAAGACCGAAGCTATCGCGGAATTGCGGCGCTCGCGCGACCAAAATTCGATCCAGGGAACATTCGTCGCGGCTTGCCGGTGCGATGCAAGCCTTATCCCAAACAGGTAGTGCCTCAGTTTGAAAATTTGGTGATGCTTTCGAGATCTTCATCGCTGACAGCAAGATGGATCAAGCCCGTTCGCTCGGTTTTCACCATGATGCCGCTTCCGAGATAGCTCCAATCATCCTTGGGAAATTCGGTCGAAAATTCATCGGTGTCGATGGAGAACACTACGACCCCATTGATGCCGCGTCCAATTGTGACGTGATCTCCCTGCCCAAATGGCTTTCCGTTCGCATCAAACATGGGGTTGCCTCAACCTGTCTTCCGTTTCTTATACGTCGCGGGCCGTTTCGGAGCTTCGGACCGAGCGTTAAGCAGCGTTATGATATCTTCCATTGCGCCAACGCGCGCCGCATTCTTCCCACCGGATTGCTTGATGATTGCCGCTCATCGCTCTTGCCCCGGACCCGATCGGTCGGGCAGGGTGTGCGCCGACCTTATCCATTGTCCTTCGAGTTCCGCGATGACCGACTCCGCCAGCCTTGATCCGATCGTCGTCGAAATGCTGCGCGGTGCGCTGGTCGAGAGCCGGCATCGCGGCGCGGTCGCGATCGTCGATGCCGCCGGCCGGATCGTCCGATCCTGGGGCGATATCGAGCGGCCGGTTTATCCGCGCTCGGCGGTCAAGCCGTTGCAGGCACTGCCGTTGGTCGAGAGCGGTGCCGCCGACGCCTATCGGCTGGCGGGCACCGAACTGGCACTGTCGTGCGCCTCGCATCATGGCCAGCCGGTCCATGTCGAGGCCGTGACGCGCTGGCTCGAACGGGTTGGGCTCGGGCCGGACGATCTGGAATGCGGTGCTCATCTGCCGAGCGACCTCGCCTCGGCGCAGGCGCTGATCCGGGCCGGCACGGCCGCTACCGCTGTCCATAATAATTGTTCGGGCAAGCATTCCGGCTTCCTGTCCACGGCGAAACATCTGGGTGAGCCGACGCGCGGCTATATCGATGCGGGTCATCCGGTACAACAACGCGTGACGACGGCGATGAGCGAGATGACCGGTCTCGATCTCAGCCGGGCACCGGTTGGCCGCGATGGCTGCGGCATTCCGGTCATCGGCATGAGCCTGCATGGCATGGCGCTCGGATTCGCCCGGCTGGCAGACCCCGCGGGCCTGCACGAGGAGCGCCGTGCCGCCGCGATCCGGCTGCTCGATGCCATGGCGGCGGCGCCGATCATGGTCGATGGTGCGACCGGACTGTGCCACAACGTCATGTCGGTTGCCGGCAAGACGGTGCGCCTCAAGGGTGGCGCCGAGGGCGTCTATTGCGCGGCCCTGCCGGGCCAAGGCCTCGGAATTGCGCTCAAGATCGATGATGGTGCTGCGCGTGCCGCACAGCTTCTGATGGTCACGCTGCTCGACCGGCTGGGCTGCTTCGATACCGCTCAGCGCACGGCGCTCCACCCGTTCCTGCACCCGATTTTGCACAATGTCGCCGGTGTCGAGGTCGGCTCGCTCCGCTGCGGGCCGATTGGCGATTTATAAAACAATCGGTCGGCGATGAAATGGCGCTTGCCGATTGCATGTCCCGGCGTTCAGTCTGCGCGAATCAGACTGTGCTAGTTCAAGGAGCGATCGATGACGGATTCTGCCGAGCCGAATGATTTCTTCAATGGGCCGCGACCGGCCGTGATTCCTGAAGAGCCGCCGGCCTCCCCCATGGGAATCGCCGCGCCGGCCCCGACAAGCTTGGCGCAAACCGGCGATTCGGGTTTGCCGCCGCGCCGGGCCAGGCGCGACAACGCGGATGTGCACCGTATGGTCGTCGGCCGCGAGATCAAGCTGTCGGGTACCATCTCGGCCTGTGACCAATTGCTGGTCGAAGGAACGATCGAGGCCGATTTGAGCGATTGCGACGATCTTCATATCGCCGAGACGGGGCTCTTCAAGGGTTCCGCCTCGATCGGCGAGGCGGATATCCGCGGCCAGTTCGCCGGCGCGCTCATTGTCCGCAACCTGATCGTTCGCGCCACGGCCCAAGTCACGGGCAAGATCCGTTACGCCCAGCTTCAGATCGAGCGTGGTGGGCGGATTTCCGGCGATGTCGTCGCGATTGAGGCGGGGGATGGTCTCTGAGAAATCATCATCTTGTGTGATTGACCCGGTTCGTCACGATTAGCAGTGACATTGCCCGATAGGTCCGGTAGAGTTCGGTTCGTTTAGTGCCCCCGGCAGATGGTTTTTCACCTTTGCGCCACGCACCGCCCACACACCTCCCCGACCGTTCGGCATTGCCTGTGCCGTGCAGCCATGACGCCTCTCCGCCCTGCGGTGAGGCGTTTTTCACATCCGGAGCCCGCTCTCGCTCCGGTCTCCCGCCCATCTCGGACCCTGTCATCCCAGGAGACATCATGGCCAAGCGCTCGACCCGCGCCGCACAGCCGGCGCGCAGCTTCGATTCCAAGATCGCGCCATTGTTCGGCGGCGAATCGCCCGCCGGTTGGCACCCGATCGTTGCCGATGGGGGTGATGATGACAGCCGCGAGCAGAGCTATCTGCGCAAGGTCCGGCCGCAAAGCGAAAATCAGCGCGTGCTGATGAAGGCGATCGACAGCCATAATCTGACGGTGGCACTGGGGCCGGCGGGCACCGGCAAGACCTATCTGGCGGTCACGGCGGCGGTCGAGGCCTTGGAGCAAGGGCAGATCGACCGGATTGTCCTGTCGCGCCCGGCGATCGAGGCGGGTGAGAGCTTGGGATTTCTGCCCGGTGATTTCCACGAGAAATTGGCGCCGTATCTGCGGCCGCTCTATGATGCACTCAACGAACGGATCGGCGGCAAGCGGGTCCGGCAATATCTGGCCGAAGGCACGATCGAAATCGCGCCGATCGCCTATATGCGGGGCCGTACGCTCAATAATGCGTTCGTCGTGATCGATGAGGCGCAGAACTGCACTTACGGCCAGATCAAGATGCTGCTGACCCGGCTCGGCTGGCATTCGACCATGGTGCTGACCGGCGATCCCGATCAGAGCGACCTGCTCGACGGCCTGTCCGGCCTGTGCGAAATCGCCCGCCGGCTCGAAGCGGTGACCGGTGTCGCGGTGGTCCGGCTGTGCGATGGCGATATCGTCCGTCATCCGCTGGTCGCCGATATGCTGACCGTTCTGTAGCGCCGGGATCGGAAATACGCGCCATGGGCGGCCACCGAAGCGGGCCGCCCATGGCCCATTTCGCGAAAACCCGCACTGGCTGTTGAGCCCGCCCCGCCGATCCAGGCATAATCCTCAAGATGAATTTCGATCATAATTGCGGCGTTCGCGCTTTGAACCGAGTACCCGTCGAGGGCGGCGGTGTCGTCATCCGGCTGCCCTATCGACCGCCGTTCGATTGGCCGCTGCTGCTGGGCTTTCTCGGCCCGCGCGCCATTCCGGGCGTCGAGAGTGTCGCGGGCGACTGCTATCGCCGCACGATCGCGCTCGATGGCCGCCACGGCATCGTCGAAGTGCGGCCGCGGGACGGGGCGCTTGAGGCGATGATCCGCTTCCCGGTGGCCGGTGCGCTCGACGCCATTACCGATCGGCTGATCCGGCAGTTCGATCTGGCGGCCGATGCCGCGGCGATCGACACGCATCTGGCCCGCGACCCGCTGTTGGCGCCCTTGGTTGCGGTGCGGCCGGGGCTGCGGGTGCCTGGCGCCTGGGAGCCG
>JBAVTK010000198.1:0-2961 GCA_049696095.1 Aliidongia sp.
GTCATGGATGGGCTCGCGGCCGGCGGCGTGCTGCCGGTGATCAAGCACCTGCCCGGCCATGGTCGGGCACTGGTCGATAGCCACGAGCATTGTCCGGTGATCGACGCCTCGGCCGCGGACTTGGCCCGTGATCTTGCGCCGTTCGCCGCCTTGCGCGACGCGCCGTTCGCCATGACGGCCCATGTCGTCTACTCATCTTGGGACAAAACCCGACCGGCGACTCTGTCTCCGCTGGTCATCGCCGACATCATTCGCGCCCGCATCGGCTTTGCCGGCATTCTCACCACCGACGATCTTAGCATGAAGGCTCTGGGCGGTAGTTTGGCGGACCGTGCGGCGCAGGCGCTGGCCGCCGGCTGCGATCTGGCGCTGCATTGCAACGGCGACCCCGATGAAATGGCCGACATCGCTGCCGCGATCGGCCCAATGAGCGCCGACGCACTGGCCCGCTTTGGCCAGGCGCTCGCCCGCCGCCGCGCGCCCGAACCGATCGACGGCCCTGCCCTGCTCGGCGAACTGGAGACCTTGATGGCTGGAGAAACCCAATGATCGCACAGGCGCTGCAACAGGTTACGGTGTGGATTCTGCCGATCCTGTTCGCGGTCACGCTGCACGAGGCGGCGCATGGCTATGTCGCCCGGCTGTGCGGCGATCGGACGGCCGACCGGCTCGGGCGGGTCAGCCTCAATCCGTTGCGCCATGTCGATCCGGTCGGCACGATCCTGGTGCCGGGATTGGGGGTCATGACCGGCACTTTCCTGTTCGGCTGGGCGAAGCCGGTACCGGTCAATTTCAACGCCTTGAATCATCCGCGCCGCGATTCGGTGCTGGTTGCCGCCGCCGGGCCGGGAACCAATATCCTGCTCGCCATCGTCTCGATCGCGCTGTTTCGTGCCGTTCCCTATCTGCCGGACTCCGCGGTGGCGTGGGCCGCGCATAATCTGGTGAATTCCTTCGAACTGAATCTGATCCTTGCGGTGTTCAACATGCTGCCCCTGCCGCCGCTCGATGGTGGGCGAGTCGCGGTCGGCCTGCTGCCCAAACCCTTGTCGCGCCAGCTCGCCTCGGTCGAACCCTATGGCTTTGCGATCATTATGGCCGCCTTGTTTCTGCTGCCGATGGTCGGTCAGGCGCTGCATCTCGATCTCGACTTGTTTCGGCCGCTGGTGCTATATCCGGCCGACTGGCTGGGTGGGGTCCTGCGCGCGACGATCGGCCCTGGCTGATGGACCCGGCCGGCACGGAATTGCTGGTCGATCTCGACGGCTTCGAAGGACCGATCAGCCTGCTGCTGGCGCTCGCGCGTGAACAGAAGCTGGATCTGAAGCAAATCTCGATTCTGGCGCTCGCCAATCAATATTTGGCGTTCATCGAGCGGGCCGAGGCGCTGCGCCTCGATCTGGCCGCCGATTATCTCGTGATGGCGGCGTGGCTCGCCTATCTGAAATCGCGGATGCTGCTGCCCGATCCGCCGCCCGATGACGAGCCATCCGGGGCCGAACTGGCGGCTGCCCTTCAGTTTCGCCTCCAGCGCCTCGAAGCGATGCAGAAGGCCGGCAAATCTCTGTTCGAACGCCCGCTGCTCGGCCGCGACGTGTTCGCCCGCGGCGCCCCCGAGGGGCTGGTCGCGACTGCCCGGCCGGCCTATCAGGTCAGTCTGCATGACCTGCTGACGGCCTATGCCGCGACCTGCCGCGAGGAACACCCGGCCGCCTTGCAAATCCGGCCGCCGGAATATTACACGGTTGAAGACGCGTTGCGCCGTCTGGGCGGGCTGATCGGCAGCGCGATCGACTGGCGGCAGCTCGAAGCGTTTCTGCCACCACGGCTGCGCGACGGGATCATGACCCGCTCGGCGCTGGCCGCTTTGTTTGTCGCCAGCCTGGAATTGGCCAAGCTCGGCCGGGTCGAGCTGCGCCAGGACGGCCATTTCAGCCCGATCTTCCTGCGCACCGGGCCGTCGGCATGAGCGAGCCGACCGATGCCGAACTGGATCGCGCCCATGCGCTGCGGCTGATCGAGGCACTGCTGTTCGCCTCGCCCGAGCCGCTGAGCGAGGCGCAATTGGCCAGCCGCATGCCCGACGGCATGGCGCTGGTTCCGCTGCTTGAGGAATTGCGGCAATTCTATCGGCCGCGCGGCATCAATTTGACGCGCGTCGCCGAAGCCTGGACCTTCCGGACGGCGGCCGATCTCGCGGGTCATCTCGCGCTCGATACGATCCAGAGCCGCCGACTGACCCGCGCCCAGACCGAAACCTTGGCGATCGTCGCCTATCATCAGCCGGTGACGCGCGCCGAAATCGAGGAAATCCGCGGTGTCGGCTTGCACAAGGGCACGCTCGACCTGCTGATGGAAGCCGGCTGGGTGCAGCCCAAGGGCCGGCGCGAGACGGCGGGCCGCCCGGTCACCTGGGTCACGACCGATGCCTTTCTGCTGCATTTCGGGTTGGACTCCCTGCGCGACCTGCCGAGCCGCGACGAGCTGCGCGCCGCCGGGTTGCTCGATGCCAGCCCGACGCCGGTGTCGCTGGGCGAAGGCGCACCGGAACGCGATGAGGCGCCGACCCCGGACGAGTTGTAGGGATAGTCTGAGTAGCAGCAGATATTGCGGGCCGGTGCCAGCGGTTGCTTGCTCACCAAAAGGTGATAATATCCGCCTTGGTTGTGCCGGAAATTGGTTCCATGCTGATGCGATGGACCGTGACAAGCTGATCGCCGCGAAGGAACGTTGGGCGCGTGACGATCGCCTGATGATACCGCAACCGACCGAACGTCGGCGCCTGCCGCCGGGGCAGGAACTGGTGCGCGACTGGCCTGTGCTGGATCTCGGGACCCACCCCAATTTGCGGCCACGCGACTGGCGACTCACCGCCGGCGGCCTCGTCGCCAAATCAATTGACTGGGGCTGGGACGATCTGGCGCGCCAGCGACTGGGCGAAAGCGTGTCCGACATTCATTG
>JBAVTK010000199.1:0-3109 GCA_049696095.1 Aliidongia sp.
CGATGGTCAGGCGATCGGCTTCCACCATCTGGCGGACATCGAGCAAGGCGGTCGGTAAGGGCACACTTGCGCTCCCATCAAGTTCATGTTCGGGGCCGATGACGCCATGGCCCGGCGCCTGCGGCGATGCCGGGAGCGTACCACCTTGTCGCGGGGGTAGCGATTGCGCCGGCTCGGGCCACCTGTTACATCGAACAAAGCCATTGACGGAGTCAGCATGCTGCGACGGTTCTACGACTGGATCCTCGATCAGGCGGGCAAGCCCCATGCGGTTTGGGTCATGGGGCTGATGTCCTTTGCCGAAAGCTCGTTCTTTCCGCTGCCGCCGGATTTCCTGCTGGTGCCGATGATGCTGGCCGACCGGCGACGCATCTTCTGGTTCGCGACGGTGGCCACGGCTACCTCGGTGCTGGGCGGCTATCTGGGCTATGCCATCGGCTATTACGCCTTCGACAGCTTCGGCACGGCGATCATCACGACGCTGTCGAGCCAGGCGAGCTTTGACCGGTTGCAGGATTTTTTCACGCGCTACGGCTTCTGGGCGATCATCTTCAAGGGTGCTACACCGATCCCGTTCAAGCTCGTGACCATCCTGTCCGGCTTTCTGCGGTTCAACCTGGCGCAATTCACCCTCGCCTCGATCATCGCGCGCGGCATGCGGTTTTACCTTGAGGCGATCGTGCTTTATGCGTTCGGCGAGCGCGGCCGGATCTTCATCGAGGAACGGCTGACGCTGGTGACCACGGTCTCGGCCGGCGTAATTGTCGGCGGTGTCGTGCTGATTCGCTATTTCTGAGGATTGACGATGCGCGCCATCCCGCTCGCCCTTGCCGTTTTCATCCTGTCGGTGCTGGTCATCGGCGGCGCCCTGATCTTCGAATATGGCGTCGGCCTGATCCCCTGCGAGCTGTGCCTGCTCGAACGCTGGCCGTGGTATGCCGCGATCGCGCTCTCCGCCTTGGTGCTGGTGCTGCGCCAGCCCGGCCTGACCAGGGCGGCTGTGTTACCCTTTGTCTTGCTGTTCGCGGCGTCGAGCGGCGTTGCGTTTTACCATGTCGGCGTCGAACAGCATGTCTTCGCCGGCCCGACCGCCTGCACGGCAGCCCCCTTGGGTGGGCATTCGGCCGAGGATCTGCTGAAAAGCCTGCAAGCGACCCCGGTGGTGCGCTGCGACGAGCCGCAATGGAGCCTGTTCGGCATCTCGCTCGCCGGCTGGAATCTGGTCGCCTCGCTGTTGATGGTGGCTTTGTGCTGGCTGGGCCGGCGCCGGCCCAGACCCATGGAGGCAACGGCATGAGCCCCGGCCCGACGCTCGACCGCACCCTGCCCGGCGATCCGCCGCCCGACGACCAGATCAAGCGGATGATCCGCGTCGATCAGGCGGGCGAGCATGGCGCCGCCCGGATCTATGACGGCCAGTTGGCCGTGCTCGGCAAACGCCCGGTCGGCGACACGATCCGCAAGATGGCGGCCCAGGAACGCGAACACCGCGCCGCCTTCGACAAATTATTGGTCGAGCACCGGGTGCGGCCGACCCTGCTCGGGCCCCTCTGGGACGCCGCTGGCTTCGCGCTCGGTGCTGCCACCGCTCTCATGGGCGAGCGCGCCGCCATGGCCTGCACCGTCGCGGTGGAGGAAGTGATCGACGAGCATTACCGCCAGCAGAGCGAAGCGCTAGGCGAACACGAGCCCGACCTGAAGCAAACCATCGAGAAATTCCGCGCCGAGGAATTGGAGCATCGCGACACCGGCCTCGAACACGGCGCCGAACAGGCGCCCGGCTATGAAGTCCTGACTGCCGCAATCAAGACCGGCTCGCGGTTGGCGATCTGGCTCGCCACGCGGATCTGACGACGGCGAGGTTCAGCGCATTAAACACGCCGGAGGTCTGTGGGACGCAACGCCACAGCCAACTCCGCGTGGCTCTTCGAGACCCACAGCAGCGGGCGCATCGGGTCGCCCATCGTCGCGCGGGTTCAACCAACCGCTTCAGGTCATCCAGCAGTATCGTCTGCCGCTGCTATGCCGCCATAGCCCGCAGACCGCACCGTCGCCCATAACCGACTCCCCCGCTCGTCAAGCGAGGGACGAATCGCGGCATATCGCTCGCGTATAGACGACTCATCGATCATGAGCCAACTATATCCAGTATGCGCCCCAACCGGAATCCACACACCGCCCGTTCCGAGAAAAACCTTCAGAGCAATTTACCTATTGCTGCGCGCGCCCAAACGGGGCTTTTCCGCCGCATATGCGGCATAGGCCGTGATGAACAGCGCATAGAACAGCGCGAAGACGAAGGACACGAAAAATGGCATCGGCGGGTGCCGATCGGTCAAAATGCTAAGAAACAGCAGGAAACTGGGAAAAGGCAGCAACCAGCGGGCCGCGATCGACCAGGAACCGCGCAGCGCGCCCAACCCAAAGACTAGCCCGATCGCCGCGGCTTCGACCCAATCGGGCACCAGCCCATGCTGATCGGGTAGCCTTTCGCTGAGCCCACCATAAGTGAATGCCGCAAGGGCAACGCCCAAAATCACTGCAAACATACTCGCGTCACCTCAGCATCCGGCCTGTCGGTCTCCGGCCGGATGTTCCATGCGCCGGCGGGGTAATGCAAGGGTCGGCAGCAAGACTGTTCGATCAGAGCTTGTTCCCGGCCAGTCAGATCATCCTGGGCGACCTGGGATCGACCGCACCGCAGGTCATCGCGTCATTTCCTTGGCCGTTGATTTGCGCATGTCCGCAAGGGCTTTGCCTGGGCACGAATCCGCGTGATACTCATTGGACATTCACTTCCGTGCGGTTTCCTCCAGCCAGATCCCATCCTTTGCCATCTGATCTGCCGACTCTGCTGACCATCGCTCAGAACGTGGCCGTGCTGCTCGTTCTGTCGTTTCTGCACGATCTGTGCCTCAGCCGGCTGCCGCTCGGCAGCCGCGCCTACCGGCTCGGCTTGGGGGCGTTGTTCGGCGTCATCGCGATTGCCATCATGCTGGTTTCGATCGAGCCATCGCCCGGTGTCCGGGTCGATGGCCGAAACGCCATCATCATGGCGGCGAGTGCATTCGGCGGCCTGCCGGCCGGTGCGCTGGCCGCAACGATCGCC
>JBAVTK010000200.1:0-13353 GCA_049696095.1 Aliidongia sp.
CGGCAAGACCACGCTCACCGAAAAGCTGCTGCTGTTTTGCGGTGCCATCCAGCAGGCCGGCATGGTCAAGGCGCGCGGCGAAAACCGCCGCGTGCGGTCGGACTGGATGGCGGTCGAGCGCGAGCGCGGCATCTCGGTCAGTTCGGCGGTAATGACCTTCGAATTCGATGACAAGACCTTCAATCTGCTCGACACTCCAGGCCACCAGGATTTCAGCGAAGACACCTATCGCACCCTGACCGCGGTCGACAGCGCGGTCATGGTGATCGACGCGGCCAAGGGCATCGAGGCGCAGACGCTGAAGCTGTTCGAGGTCTGCCGCCTGCGCGACGTGCCGATCATCACCTTCGTCAACAAGATGGACCGCGAGGCGCGCGATCCGTTTGAATTGATGGGCGAGATCGAGCAGCAATTGGCGCTGGATGTCACGCCCGCGACTTGGCCGATCGGCATGGGTCGTGATTTCCTCGGCACCTATGATCTGCTGAACGATGCGTTGCTGTTGTTCGATCGCGGCGAGGGCGCGCGCGTGACCGAACCGGTGCGCTGCGACGGCCTCGACGATCCGAGACTCGCGACCTTGCTGCCCGAGGCGGCACTGGCCCGGCTCAAGGAGGATGTCGAGATGGTGCGCGGGCTGTGCCCGCCTTTCGATCTTGAATCCTATCGCGCCGGGCATCTGACCCCGGTATTCTTCGGCAGTGCGGTCAATAATTTCGGCGTGCGCGAATTGCTGAATGGCGTGGGCGCGCTCGCCCCGCCGCCGCGGCCGCAGCCGGCCGAGCCACGCCCGATCGGCCCGCTCGACGACAAAGTCACCGGCTTCGTCTTCAAGATCCAGGCCAATATGGACCCGCAGCATCGCGACCGCGTCGCCTTCGTTCGGCTGTGTTCCGGCCGGTTTCAGCGCGGCATGAAGCTGAAACATATGCGCACCGGCCGGATGATGGCGGTGACCAACCCGGTGTTCTTCCTGGCGCGCGACCGCAATTTGGCCGAAGAGGCTTATCCGGGCGATATTCTGGGCATTCCCAATCACGGCACGCTCAGGATCGGCGACACGCTGACCGAGGGCGAGGAGTTGAAAGTCACCGGCATCCCGAATTTCGCCCCGGAAATCCTGCGCCGGGTGCGGCTCGACGATCCGATGAAGAGCAAGCATCTGAAGCGCGCCTTGGAACAGATGGCCGAGGAAGGCATCACCCGCGTGATCCGGCCGCTGATCGGGGCGGATTGGATCGTCGGCGTGGTCGGGCCGTTGCAAATCGAGGTGCTGGCCGAACGTATCCGCTCGGAATACGATCTGAAGATGCATTTCGAGGCAGCGCCTTATGAGACCGCCCGCTGGGTCGCCTGTCCGGACAAGGTAAAGCTGAAGCGTTTTCTCGACGAGCTGCGCGGCAGCCTGGGCGAGGATCACGACGGCGCCCCGGTGTTCCTGGCGCGCAATGCCTGGGAATTGAACCGCACGATCAAGGATTGGCCGGATGTTCAGTTCCATGCAACACGCGAACAGGCGTAAATGAGGGGGCCAATGAGCATCACGGCTGAAATTAAACAGCACTGGCGGTTCGTGCTGCTCGTTCAGGCGGCACTCACGCTGGCCGGTTGTGGTCTGGCCCCAAAGGCGTTGACTGGCCCATCCGATCCAGGCGAGCAATGCGCCAGCTTGCTGGATGAGGCGTTCCCCGGCGGCGACATTGCGATCACTGCCAAGAAGATCGTGCCCAACTCGATCACCACGACGACCATCACGATCGACGGGACGCGCGACATCGAGCCGAGCGCCGCACTCGCGCGCGACGTCGCCGTCGAATGCCGCTTCGAGCGCGGCGTGTTGCTCGATTTCCACTGGACCAAACCACCATTCCGCTGAACGATCACCTAGCGCAAGATTCAGGCTTCGTCCCGGAGCCGTCGCGCTCTCGGGAGCGAAACCGCATGAAACTGTTGATGCTGGCGCTGGCCACCTTGTTGTGCGGCGGCACGGCTCTGGCCGATGATGTCGTGACGATCGGCACCGATTGGCGGGCCGAGGCCGAACAGGGCGGGCTCTATCAAGCGCTCGCCACCGGCATCTACCGGCAATACCATCTCGACGTGACGATCCGGCAGGGTGGGCCGAATCTCAATCAGGCGCAATTGCTCGCTGCCGGACGCTATGATTTCGCGATACAATCGAACAGCTTCGAGCCGCTGAACATGGTGCGCGCCGGGGTGCCGATCGTCGCGGTCGCCGCCGCGTTCCAGAAAGATCCGCAAGTCCTGATCGCCCATCCAGGCGCGGGAAACGACACGCTCGAAGCGATGAAGGGCAAACCGATCCTGATCTCGGCCGCCTCGCGCGAGAATTTCTGGAAATTCCTGACCGCGCGCTACGGCTTCACCGACGACCAGATCCGCCCCTACACCTTCAACCTGGCGCCGTTCCTGGCCGACCGTCACGCGATTCAGCAGGGCTATTTGACCAGCGAACCCTATGCCATCGAGCTGGCGACCGGCGAGAAGCCGGTCACTATCCTGCTGGCCGATCAGGGCTACGCCGGCTATGCCGCGATGATCGCCACGACCAGGACCATGATCGAGACCAAGCCGGATCTCGTCCAGCGCTTCGTCAGCGCCACCATGGCGGGCTGGGCCAGCTATCTCGGTGCCGATCCCGAACCGGCCAACAAATTGATCAAGCAAGATAATCCCGAAATGACCGACGCCATCCTGGCCCATGCGATCACGGGCATGAAGCAATATGGCCTGATCTCGTCAGGCGATGCGGCGACGCTCGGCATCGGTGCCATGACCGATGCACGCTGGCGGGATTTCTTCGCGTTCGCCAGTGGGGCCGGGGTCTATCCCGCGGATCTGGATTATCGCCGGGCATATGACCTACGATTTGTGAACAAAGGGACGACGCCGTAAGCCAAGGTGACCGGTTCGGACGGCGCTGTAGCCAGGGCGATGGGCTCAGGTTCTTCCAATCAATCATTGGTATAATGGGCTTTGCATGTTACCGCCACAGCGGTAACGACATTGAAATACTCTTTTTGATTCAAGTAAGTACGGCCACAATAGTACTCACATTTTGTCGCACCGGGATCGTCAAATTCATTGGACCAAATATCTGGTATCCGTTGTTAGAGGACAAATGAGGAGAGTTGCCATGAAACAACACTATGCCTCGATTGCCTTTTCAGCCGCGCTACTCGCGTTCAACTTGAATTTGGCGTCTGCACAAGAGTTCCAAGGCGCACCTTCCGATATTGTCATCTATGCGCAACCCAATACCATAACGCGTACCGAGCTGGTGCCGTTTGACGACCTCAATCTTGCGGCCGAGGCAGGCCGACAGGCATTCATCCGCCGGGTCGAGCATGCCGCTATCCGGGTGTGCGGTGGCCCGACCAACGATCTCGTCGATTTGATCGAGGTGCGGGGCTTCCGAACCTGCCGCGACGGGGCCATGGCCGATGCGCGGCCAAAGGTGGAAGCGGTGATGGCCGCCGCGCGGGGCTATCCGTCCGTCGCGTCGTTGAGGAGCGTCACCGGGCCGTTCGACTGAGCCTTAAACCTTCGACCCGGTGCTTCCGAGGGGGCGAGCCTCCTCGGAAGTGCGCGAGCCTCATCGACCGATTTCATCGGCGGTCGCCGCGCGCTGCTGGTCTCCACAAAATAGGCGAGTTTCCGGATCTCGAGCCTCGTGCATTCAAAGCCCAGCACCGCGTAGCGGCGCACAAAGTCGGCAACAACCGCCCGTGCCACCGTGAGCTGCTCGACGCCGGCGCGCTTGTCGGTTGATTCGCCATTCTCCGCTCGCGTCAGGAGGTACTTATCGCCTTTTCGGCGCACGTCAAAGGCCGTCCTTAGAGCCACTCGCCTGAATCGCGCTGAGCCCCCTCACCGCCCCTCCGGCGGCAAAATCTCCGGGGCCAAAATCACATCGATCAAATGCGGCCGCCGGATATCGGCCAGATGAGCCCGCTTTTCATCCGCCGTCAGCCGCGCGCCGATGCCGTCGGTCATGACCTGGATCAGCGAGCGATCGCTGAGATCGAGCCAATAGGCCCGACGGATCAGCTTGTCGTCGCCGTCGCGCATGAACGGATCATCGGCCAGGCCGTGCAGCGGTGGTTGGAAAAAGCCGGTCATGGTCATATGTCTCCGTTGTCGGTTCCGGTCAGTTGGCTGAGCGCGGTGCGGACTTCCGCCATCACGCCGGCCCAGTCGCCGGCACTCTTCTGCCGGAATTGCCGCAGGGTCGGATACCATGGGCTGTCGTCGCGGTCGAGCAGCCAGCGCCAGCAACTGTCGAAGCGGTTGAGCAGCCAGACCGGCTTGCCCAGCGCCCCGGCCAGATGGGCCACGGCGGTATCGACGCTGATCACCAGATCGAGCGCCACGATCAGGGCGGCGGTATCGGTGAAATCGTCCAGCTCCGCCGTGAAATCATGGAGCACCAGCCCGGCCGGCGGGTCGGCCGCTTGCGCTGAGGGTCTGTCCTTTTGCAGCGAGACGAAACTCACGCCCGCAACACCGGCCAGCGGCGACATTTGCTTCAGCGTTATCGACCGGCGGCCATCGACCGCAACGGCCCACGGCAGCTCGGGTCGGGAACCACCGGCCCAGACCAGCCCGATTTTCAGCCCGCCAAGACCGGCCAGGCGTGCGCGCCAGGCCGCGGATGCCACCGGATCGGCCGCCAGGTAGGGTGTCTCGCCGGGAATCGTCTCCAGCCGCGTGCCAAGCACTCGCGGCACGCTCAGCAGCGAGCATTGCGCGTCGTGGCGCGGCAATTTCTCGCCGCGCGGGATGATTGCAGCGATACCGGGCAAGTTCGACAGCAAGCGGACCAAGGGCTGCTGGACCTCCAGCACCAGTGTCGAGCCACGCGCGACGATCGGCGCATAGCGGCAGAATTGCAGCGTGTCACCCAGCCCTTGTTCGGCATGAAGCAGCAGTACCCGCTCGCCCGTCGGCTGGCCGTTCCAGAGCGGCGCCGAGAGATCGCGCCGCACCGCGCCGCTCACCTCGGCCCGCACCTCGTAATACTGCCAGCCTTCCTCCAGCCGGCCGGTCAGCAGCAGCGCCTGAGCGAGATTGTAGCGCACCTCGCGATGGAGTGCTGGGTTGGCCGGCAAATGCAGGGCGGCGCGAAAGCAGTGCTCGCCCTCGACCACCTGGCCGCGCTGGCACAGCAGATTGCCCAGATTGTTGTAGACCTCCGGAAAATCCGGATTCTGGCGCAGCACGTCGCGGTAGCAGAGTTCGGCCTCGGCCAGCTTGCCGGTCGAGCGCAGAATCATGCCTAGATTATTGCGCGCCAACGGGTAATCGGGCTTGAGCCGAAGCGCCGTCCGGCAGGCTTGCTCCGCCTCGCGGTACCGCCCGAGCGCGCGCAAGGCGAGCGCCAGATTGTTGTGATAATGCGGGCGATCGCGCTTCAGCCGGATCGCCTTGGCGATGTAATCGATCGCTTCCTCGTGACGCTGGGTCTGATCGGCGACCAGGCCCAAGAGATGCAGCGCCTCCGGTTCGCGCGGATCCAGCGCCAGGATCTGGCGATAGGCCGTCTCGGCCTGTTCGAACTGACCGGCGCGATGGCAGGCGGTGCCTTGTTGCAGAAGCTCGGCCTTGGAATAGGCGGGACGGCCGGGGACGAACGATTGAGGCACTGGGTGACACTCCCTCGGGGCCGCGATCACGGCGGCAAAGCACTGAAGTCGATGGCTTGATTGGCGGTCAGTCGAAACCGATGACGCAGACCATGCTATCATCGGCCGTGCGGCCGCCGCTGCGCATCAAATGGGCGCGCAGCAACCCGTCGGCAATGACCGCGGCCGGCCGGCCGGCCAGATCGGCCAGATCGGCGACCAAAGCCTGTTCCGCCAACCGCGCCACGTCCGGATCAGCATCCTCAATGAAGCCATCGGTGACGAGAACCAATCGATCACCCGGCCTCAGCATGACCTGCCGCGTTTCATATTTTTGCCCCGGCAGCAGGCCGATCAAACCGCCTTCGACATCGATCTCGCGCGTGCCGTCAGCACCGACCAGGAACGGATGAGGCTGTCCGGCATTGGCCAGCGATACGGCACCGTCGGGACCGAGCCAGCAGCCGACCACGGTCAGCGCCGCCCCGTCGAGCATGCCTTCCTCGCTCAACAGATCCGACAGGTTGGCAATGAAATCGCCCGGCCCGATTTCGCTGCCCATGCCGAGTGCGGCACCGCGCACGAAACCCAGATTGGCCATGGCCAGCGGCCAGGCGCCGACGCCATGACCCATCGCGTCGCACATCAGCAATTGGAAGGCGTCGGCGGTATGGCGATGCCAGATCAGATCGCCGCCGCCGAGATTGACATCGATCGACTGGTTGGCCGAAATCCGCCGCGCCGCGAGCGAATAGCGCTCGACGCGATCCGGCAGGGTCTGCGAGGGAAACCGCAGGCTGGCACCAGCCGTCTGCTCATGCCGGCGCAACATCTTCAGTTGCTGCTGGCGCCGCAGCACGCGGTCGAGCACGCCACGCAGGCGCCGCTTGTCGAGCGGCTTGTAGAGCAGGTCATCGATGCCGGATTCATTGGCAGCGGCCAGCGCGCCGGGGCTGCGGTCGCTGGTCAGAAACAGGAACGGCACCAGCCCCAGTTCGGTTTCCCGCGCCACCCGATCGCGAAATGCCAGTCCGTCATCGTCGGGCATATGAATGTCGGAGATGATGAGATCGGGCGTCTGCAATTTGGCTTCGAGTTCGGCTTCGGCCGCGGTGGCGCAGGCCATCACGGTATAGTCGCCACGCAGGTAAAGATCGATCGCCATACGCTGCACCGGATCATCATCGACCACCAGGATGCGCGAGGTTCGGCCCGCATCGACCGGCACGGCGCGGACCATGAACCGATTGACGTCATCGTGTGTGGCATGTGAGCGCCAATGGCGCGGGACATAGAGATTCTGCGGAAAGCGCGAGGCCACGATGTAGAGGCCCCGCCCCGATTCCTGCAACGGGTCGGGATGGCGCAAGCCCCGGTCGCGCAGGCTGGTGGCATCATGCAGCAGCGGCGTGCCGTCATCGGCCACCGTCAGCGTCCATTCCGCATCGTGCCGCTTCAATTCGATGACCAGCCGGGTGGCACCATCGGCATGGGCCGCGACATTGACGCCGATCTCGACCAGGGCGACGCTCAGATCCTCGCCGATCTCACGAGCAAGCGGCAATTGGGCAATCCGGTCGGCAAAGGACCGACGCAGATCGCGCACGCCGGCCAGGGTCGGCGTCGTCTCGCCGGTCCAGAGCACCTCTTCCAAATCGGCCATCGTCACACCGTCTGTCCTCCGGCCCGCGGCCGTCGCCCGGCTGCAAGCAGCCGATCGAAACCGGCTTCGATCAGAATATTCGCCCGCACCCCCAGCGCGTCGATCGCGCGGTCGGGCGAACCGATCGCGCGCCGCATATCGCCAGGCCGCGCCGGGCCATGCAAGACTTCCGCAGCGACCCCCAGGCTCTGGGCGAGCAGGCGGGCGAGTTCCAAGACCGACGTCGCCTGACGGGTGCAGACATTGTAGATCGCGGCGCCCGCCCGATTGCAGTCCATCGCCGCTCGCAAATGGGCCACGACATCGGCGACATAGACGAAATCGCGGGTCTGGCGCCCGTCGCCATGGATCGTCACCGGTCGGCCTGCCGCGATGCGTTCCGCAAAGATCGAGATGACGCCCGAATAGGGTGAATGCGGATCCTGGCGGGGACCATAGACGTTGAACAAACGCAGCCCGGTGGTCGCGATGCCATGGACATGGCTGGCGACGCGGGCATGCAATTCGCAACCGAGCTTGTCGGCGCCATAGGCCGTCAACGGCCGCGTCGGCGTATCCTCGGTCAGATAGGGCTCGTCGGCGGCACCATAAACCGCCGCCGACGAAGCATAGACGACCGGCACCGGGACCGCCCCGCGCGCGGCGTCGAACACCGTGATGGCGCCGGTCAGGTTGGTGCGGTGGGTGCCCAGCCAATCCTCGTTCGAGCGCGCGACCGACGCGATCGCCGCCAGATGAAAGCAGCCATCGGCCCCGGCGATCGCCTGCGCCATCAGCGCCCGATCGGCCACGTCGCCGACAAGCAGGCGCGCGCGCGAGTCGAGATTTCGCCGATGGCCGCTCGACAGGTCATCGACCACGACCACCGCATGCCCATCGCCCAGCAAAGAATCGACCAGATGGGAACCGATGAAGCCGCAGCCGCCGGTGACCAGATAATGCCCCATCAACAGCCTCCATAAGGATCGTCCGGGCGGCGACCTGCTGGCTCCCCTGCAAAAACCCGTCCAAGGCACCGCTTCGTAGCGGTCTCGAACAATTCACATTCCGTATCGGTCGGACCACCAAATTCAGGCTAACGATCAGTTACTTTTACCGGCATGGCCCAGCCAACCTCAATCCGCAGCCTCGGACCGCACCATATCGGTGTCGCGGATTGCTTCTCATCCTGCCAGAGCCACGCCTTGCATGTTGCGTGGTACCACGGATTGTCATTTTGCGATGCATGACGATGTCGGGTCGCGCCATCATGCGCAACCACATCAACGTCGTGGCCCGACCGGCGATGGCCCGGCCGCCGCTGCCCAAGCGCCGATTACAGACCGAGATTGATCGGCACGGCGAAGCCCGATGTTCCGCAAAAGGCGCCGGCATTGTCGAAAGCGACCTGAAGCGGCATGCCCGAGGTCCGCGCGGCGAAGAGCAGAGTCAGCAGGTTCTTTCGAGTCTGAGCGTCGGTCACGGAGGCCGGCTCGAATTCGAAAATTTCAACCGTTCCTGCGGTCGTCGTGCTGCCTTGCGGGCATCCGGTCGTCAGCGCCGTGCCGGCGGGCGGCTGAAATTTGAAGAAGACCGTTTCTGCCGGGTTGTTGTCTTCCGTCGAATCGACGAAAACCATGGTCACGGTGCCGGTTACGGATACCGCGGTCGCATATCCGTGCGTCGATAACGCCAGAGATATAAGAAATCCAGCTGCTGAAATTGCCAGTTTACGCATTTTGAATCTCCGTTATTTTTGAAGCTTTAGGGAATTATCGATGTGACAGGCGCGATCGCCGGGTGAAGGCAAAGATGTTGGCGGTGCGGCACCCAAGCGGTCATTGCAGAGCATTTAATACCGCCGTCGAGACGTGCCGGGGCAGGATGCCCACGGGCAGCATGAAGCCGCCCGACGCGCCGCTCGCAACCGTTGCTCCGCAATAGAGTTCGTCGGCGTCGATCGCCAGAGGGAGGCAACTCGGGCCGGATTCGGCATTGGTCTCGAACGCCCCGTTGATGCCGAAGCTCACCGGGCCGCGCGGATCGAAACTCACCGCGAAGAGGTTGGTCGTGCTTGAAGCGGCGGCGCAGCTGACCAGTTCCTCGAACTGGGCCCTGCCATCATTCGTGGCGGCACAGCCGGGGTCGCCCATCCATGTCCCAGCATCCGGCGGGTCGCCCAAGGTCTGGAACGCGGAGACGGTCTTATCCTGCGGGTCGAACGAGACCCCGAGTAACGCCTTGCCGCCAACCACCGCGCAAGTCACCGTGAAGGTATTGTCGGCACCCTTTCCATTGGCCGGGGTGGCACAGCTCGGATCGCTGGTGACGGTCGTGTTGCCCAGACTTAAAGCATTGCCGACGGTCAAGGTGGCGGCCGCGTTGCCGTTCGGCGGGTTGAACAGCAGGGTAAATCCCTCGAGCGTATTTCCCTGCCGGACGGCGCAGACGCCAGGTGTATTGGTTGCCGTCGCCGTGCAACTCGGATCGCCGGTGAAAGCCGTCCCCAAGGACAGGGCGACCAGAGATGTCGTGGTATTGGTGTGCGGTTCGAATCCGACGCCATAGAGCGCACCATTCATGACAAGAGCGCAGACGACCGCCCCGAAGGTTCCACCCGTCCCGGCTATTTTCGCGTTGGCACTGACGCAGCTCGGGTTGCCGATCGTCGCGGTCGCCGCTTCGGTCCCGAGTGTCTGGAGATGGGAGGTCGCCGTTGCCGTGGCCGGTGGGCTGAACGCGATGCCCTGCAAAGTGAAGCCGCTGCTCGTTTTGGCGACAACCAGGCAGGCGACCGAACCCGAGCCATCATTGGAAGGGCCGCAACCGGGCGAGCCGATCGGCGTTCCCGCCGGTGTGGCGAGCGGATTGAGCGTATCGATCGTGTTCGGCGCCTCGCTGCCATTGACCGCGGGCGGCGCCTCCCAGGAGACGCCGATGAGGGTTCCGCTGCTGGCATATTCCAGACAGACCATGTGACCCGTACCGTTATTGGATGGCGCACAGCTCATCCCGCCCTTCGCGATCCCGGCCGTCAAAGAGACGGTTTGGGCCGAAGCGGTCTGGCCGACACCGGCCAGGACAAATATCGCCGCCGCTGTCACACCAACATTTTGAACAAGCCGAAAAAAACCTTTCGCTTTGACTAAGCTCATATTCGCCTCCAGTAGCGAGCGCTCAAACGGCTACAGACGATTAGGGAGATAAGCGGTCCGCGCGGTCGCGCCCAGCGCGATAATCCATCTCTAACAAAACACGATAAGACAATCAATTGTCACGAGTACTACCGTGCCGGAATGACCAGGATCGATACGCTGAGAGCGCCGCCGCCGCTTGCTCGGCACCAAGCCTTGCGCCTATAAGATCGCTCCGCCGCGCCAGCCCGGCGCGGCCTCGCCCGCTCGGGGGATTGTCGCGCGCCATGATCGTCATTACCGGCGGGGCCGGGTTCATTGGGTCCAATCTGGTCGCGAGCCTTGAGCGGCGCGGCGGGTCCGGGCTGGTCGTGGTCGATCATCTGGGCCAGGGCGACAAATGGCGCAATCTGGGCAAGCGCGAATTGCTCGCCATCGTGCCTCCGGCCGAATTGTTCACTTATCTGATCCAGCATCGCTCAGGCATCGAGGCGGTCTTTCATCTCGGCGCCAGTTCGTCGACGACCGAGACCGATATCGATCTGGTGATCCAGACCAATTTCACCCTGTCGCAGCGTCTGTGGCGCTGGTGCGCCGACAACCGGGTGCGGCTGATCTATGCCTCGTCCGCCGCCACCTACGGCAACGGTGCCGAGGGGTTCGACGATGATCCCGACAGCAAGGTGCTGGCCCGGCTGAAACCGCTCAACGCCTATGGCTGGTCGAAGCATCTGTTCGACCGCTGGGTCGCCCGCCAGGTCGAACGCGGCTATCCGTGCCCGCCGCAATGGGCCGGGGTGAAGTTCTTCAACGTTTATGGCCCGAACGAATATCACAAGAATACCCAGCTGAGCGTGGCGCTCCAGTTGCACCGGCAAATCTCGTCCGGCGCGCATGCCACATTGTTCAAATCGCACCATCCGGATTATCCCGATGGCGGGCAACAGCGCGATTTCGTCTGGATCGACGATGTCGTCGATATCATGCTCTGGCTGCATGATCAGCCGCGGATCGCCGGCCTCTACAATGCCGGCTCCGGTCAGGCGCGCAGCTTTGCCGATCTGGCCCACGCCGTTTACGCGGCACTCGGTACGCAGGCGCAACTGCGCTATATCGAGATGCCCGACGGTTTGCGCGCCAATTACCAATATTTCACCGAGGCGAAGCTCGATCGGCTGCGCGCGGCCGGCTACACCAAACCGATGACCGGGCTGGAGGACGGCGTGCGGCACTATGTCGAGGATTTTCTGACGCGGCCGGATATCTACCGATGATGCTCACGATCCCCTATCCCGATATCGGCTCTGTGGCGCTTCAGCTCGGGCCGTTCGCAATCCGCTGGTATGCGCTCGCCTATATCACGGGCCTGGTGCTCGGCTGGCGTTATTGCCTGGCGTTGATCAAGCGGCCGCCCCATGTCATGACGCGGCTCGATATCGATGATTTCCTGGTCTGGGCGACGCTCGGCGTCGTGCTCGGCGGCCGAATCGGCTATGTCCTGTTCTATCGGCCGGGATATTACGTGACCGAGCCGCTTGAGGCGTTGGCGCTGTGGCATGGCGGCATGTCGTTCCATGGCGGCTGTGCCGGCGTCGCCATCGCCATGTGGCTGTTCGCCCGACGGCGCGGCATCCCGCTGCTTTGCCTGGCCGACATCGTGGCCTGCGCCGAGCCGCTCGGCCAGTTTTTCGGCCGGCTCGCCAATTTCGTCAATGGCGAGCTGTGGGGCCGGCCGACCGATGTCGCCTGGGCCATGGTATTCCCACATGACCCGTCACAACTGCCCCGCCATCCGAGCCAGCTCTATCAGGCGGGGATGGAAGGGTTGCTGCTGTTCATCCTGCTTTTCGTGTTGCAACGGCGCGGGCTGCGCCAGCGGCCGGGCGCGCTGACCGGGGTTTTCCTGGTGGGCTATGCCGTGACCCGCAGTATCGGCGAACTGTTCCGCGAACCCGATGCGCAACTGGGTTTCCTGTTCCTGGGCACCACAATGGGGCAGTTGCTGTCGATCCCGATGATCCTGGGCGGCCTCTGGCTGATTTGGCACGCCCGCAAGCTGCCGGAATCCGCCGCGGCGTGACCCCGCTCGGGCAAAAACTGGTCGAACTGATCCGCCGCGACGGTCCGATTGGGGTCGATCGCTTCATGGCGGCGGCATTGGGCGATCCGGTCCACGGCTATTACATGACCCGCGATCCGCTGGGGGCGACCGGGGATTTCATCACCGCGCCCGAGATCAGCCAGATCTTCGGCGAGCTTATCGGGCTGTGGTGTGCCGACCAATGGCAGCGCATGGGCTGTCCCGATCCGGTCCAACTGGTCGAACTCGGCCCCGGCCGCGGCACGCTGATGGCGGATCTGTTGCGCGCGCTGGCCGTGCTGCCGAAGCTGCGCGCGGCATTGCGTCTGCATCTGGTCGAAACCAGCCCGGTGCTGCGCGCCAGCCAGCGCACCCGGTTGGCCGCGCGCCACCCGGACGTCACCCCGCAATGGCACGATCATTTCGACACGGTGCCGCCGGGGCCGCTGCTGCTGGTCGCCAACGAGTTCTTCGATGCGCTGCCGATCCGGCAATGGCAACGACGCGCGGGCGTCTGGCACGAACGTCTTGTCGGCCTTGATGGCGCGGGCAATTTTGCCTTTACGCTCGGCCCCCCTGCCCCGCCGCCAGTAGCACCGCCGCCGGCCGATGAAGCAGCGATTTTCGAGACGGCCGAGGCCGGCCTCGCGATTGCCGAGGCGATCGGTCGCCGCCTTGCCATCTGCCCTGGTGCCGCGCTCGTGATCGATTACGGCCATGCCCGCACGACTGCGGGCGAGACGCTCCAGGCCGTGCGCCGGCACCGATCGGTCGGTGTGTTCGATGAGCCGGGTGAGGTTGATCTCACCGTCCATGTCGATTTCGAGGCGTTGACCGGGGCGCTCGCGGGTC
>JBAVTK010000201.1:0-3301 GCA_049696095.1 Aliidongia sp.
TAGTAGTAAATGTGTAAACTTGCCTAAGACCCTGTTGTCTACTATTACCTGAAATAAACCATTCTTCTCCATCAATTGCTGGGCTTACTGTGGAAAAGACACCTATTGTTTTGGAATTGACTGCTCCAGCAATTTCTACATAGGACTTATTAACTTCCACGGTAAATTGTTTAATCTCTGCGGGAAAATTACGTGCTAAGGGTAAGAAGGCTACTTGATTGACTATATTTGCACTCATATCTAGGCCAGCATAGAAGAGGGTTGAACATCGAGAATTATCCCGTGGATCTCTATCTCAGCAAATTGATATTGAGGAAATACAACTTGTAATTGTCCCCCCGATATGTATGGTGAAAAAGCAGTTGAATTCAAATTAAGGGTGACGGATGTCCCGGTAGCAGATAAAATACTGTAGTAATTAGGGACTTCGGGATCAAAATTGATTTGCGTCATTCCAAGAACCCCAGTAATGAACACCAACTGACCTGTATTTAAACTGTTAATGCATGTCAAAACGCAAGGATTTGCTTGTGTTATATTAGTTATAGTTAATGTTGGTCCATTATTTGAATAAGTAGTCATCTGGGTTGGTGACAATGTAAAGCCAACTTGCACCGTGTCACCCAAGAGTGAGGTATTAATACGATGCCAAATTCTACTTTGGGTAAGAGCAGTGGGCATTTGAAGATTTACATTTGATGGAGTAAGACCAAGATTCGTACTTTCTGGACAAGTGTACAATATTGTGCTGTAAATCAATGAATCGTTATCACTATCATCAGCAGGAATAATTGGACCAGCATTATATTCAGTTCCAGGATCTTGGCTAAGAAAAATGAGAAGAGTAATTTGGCTGTTAGAAGTGGTCGTTAGCAAATACTGTTGAGGTCCCAAGCGAGTTTTTCTTGCCGTCTCCCATGCAACAGGAAACTGTTTAGATTGAACGAAAGGAATATACAAACGTGTGATGAAACCATTACCCAGATATGTAAAGCCGCTTGACAATATAGGAAACAAGGTAAAAGTGTTAGGACTTTGGACATTGACTTGAAAAATTTGAGAATTAACTACTTGTCCAACAGTCCCTAAGCACCCAGTAATGAGAATGTAATCATCCGTATTTAAACAATGGTTATTTGAAGTTACCAAATTGCCAGAAATATTATTGATTGCTAAAGACTGCTCTTCTCCTGTTCCTTCATCTCTGACACTTACAAAGCCTTGCTGATTACCTGCTATAACTTTAGGTTGTAAAGCAGTTGAAGCCCCAGAATTCCATGGCTCATCCCATTCTGCCCATGTTGCAAAAGTTTCCCCAACTGTAGCCCATGTAAAGCCAGTTTGTTGACGAAAAGTTCCATAAGTGGTGTAGCATTCTAAAAACTTAGCCCAGGTATTTTCTCTGTAGTTATATTGAAGGGTCACAGTGGGGAAAACATAATTGATAAAATTTGTTGGATAAGTGAAATATATCCATTCATTTATAAAATCTCTTTGAGCACATACTCTTTGAGCGCCGTTATTGATAAGTTGCAATTCGAAAGCTTCATCTGGTATCTCTATATCGATACGGCTAGCTTCAACTTGGCTCGTTATGATCAAGCCCCTATTACCTCTAGAAATAATCCCTTTGTCCATTGTAATGGCAGAGAAAGTACTTCCAGAACCGAGTTCGGAGTTAACGATGAAAAAGTTAAAAGGAAGCACGTCATTTCCAGTATAAAATAACCGAGACTGGAGAGTTGTAAAGCCAACGATTAAGACATCCTCGTTGCGACCTACAGTAGTAATTTCTTGATCGACTCCAGCAGTAAGAAATCCCCCAAATCCAGTGGAATCCTCGAAATACGCGGGAGAAGTGGCAGTTTGATTTACAGGAACTAATATTGGATTGAAAACTGTTGTTGAATTCGTAGGAGTATCGACAGTAGCAGAAGGCGTATTGGTATAGGAAGCAGTATAAAATGGCGTCCCGTTTTGGCTATAAACTATTGTATCTTGCAGGTATATAATTGTTTTACTGGAATTTTCAATGATGGGACCAAAAAAGATTAGTCTATCTTTGAAAGGAAAAATCAATTTAGCTCCTACCAAATAATAAACGGAAGTAGGTGCATCGCCAATTGAAAAGTTTGATTGTGATAAGGGAGGGGCAAAATTAACCCATCCAAGATGGCCGTTTAACACTGGATTAGTAGCATTCATATTTGTAGGATCACCATCATACCAACGCAATGTATCAACGCCAGGTAGGGCAATATTTGTTAAATATTGAGCAATTCCACCCGTTCCATTTGTAGTGATAGTGGCATTTGGAAATTCTACTGTTACGACATTGGCGCTAACTACAGTAGTTACATATCCAGTTTGATAATTGATCCCAGTGGTGGTCACTACTTCGTTAATGAAAAGAAAATCGCCTTGAACGAGGCCGTGTCCTATAATTGTTAAGTTGACAATAGCAGGAGGACCACTTGATGTTACGGTAACTGTAACTATGGGTTTGAATTGCATTCCCACAGGTGGTGCAGTGAATGGTTCAGTCGCTCCATTTGTAGCCCACAAAGCTCCTTGATAGTTGGTAGTCCAAAATTGCTGATAATTTTGCCCATTCCAGATTGTAGGGGTTGGAGTAGCTTTCGCTATGTATCCGGGGTAAGTCCCCGTGGGAGGGTTCTTATAGAAACTTACATCATAAGCCGTGTTGGGTAAAGTATTTGGTATATAATATGAATATTTCGTGTCAAATGCTATTACACCAGGATAATTTAAAGTTGGAGAAACCAAATCTTCTAACCCCATCACAGGTAATTCAGGTGTATAAAGAAAACTAGCTGTCACTGTATCGCCAGCAGAAGCTGCAATTAAAATTGCTCCAGTGGCATAATTGATTGTTCCGCTAGGAGATAAACTCCCATTCATAGCCGGATCTGTATAGACGATCGTTGTGATTGTATCGGTTATTACGACACTTCCTGGAACAATTGTCCCCACTTGCAGAGAAAATCCAGTTAGTAAATTTCCATTACCACCTGCATCTACCGTGATTGTCGTAGAACCTGAATTATATGAAGTAGAAGTGGAATTGAAAAATCTTTGAAGTTGGGTTAGAAAAGAAGTACCTCTCTTCCTTTTTATCCTTCCTCTCCACTGGTAAGCATTAATAAGAGTGGGAAAAGAATCATTGTCAATATAAGCGGGAATGCGATCATTGCGTAGTCCTTTATTGAAAGGTCCTATGATTATTTTCTCTCCCATCTAACCTCAGATTTGAAGAACTTGAAACGTAAAAGTAATGGGA
>JBAVTK010000202.1:0-5547 GCA_049696095.1 Aliidongia sp.
GTGGACGGCTGCTCGGCCCGCGGCGGCCGAGTCTCGGCACCGTTGCGTGCCGGGCGGCGGCCACCGCGTCCGCGGCGACGGCCAGCCTCTTCGTCGAAGGCCGGATGCTCGAAACCTTCGAGAGTCATCGCCGGGATATCCTTGCCGATCAGTTTGCTGATTGCCGCGACATTCTTGCCGTCATCTTGCGTCGCCAGGGTGAAGGCGCGGCCGAGATTGCCGGCGCGGCCGGTTCGGCCGATGCGGTGGACGTAATCTTCGGCGTGAATCGGCACGTCGAAATTGAAGACATGCGACAGGCCCTGAATATCGAGGCCGCGCGCCGCGACATCGCTTGCCACCAGCAGGCGGACCTGGTTGTTGCGGAATTTATCCAGGGTCTCGGTTCGCTTGGCCTGGGCCATGTCGCCATGCAGCGCCACCGTATCGAAGCCGTGCTTTTGCAGCGACTTCAATAGAATATCGACATCGCGCTTGCGGTTGCAAAAGATGATCGCGTTCTTGACGTCTTCCTGTTCGATCAGGCGGCGCAGCATCGCGCGCTTGTCCATCTCATCGACCATCAGCAGATGCTGCGCGACATTGATCGCGGTCGAGGCCGGCGGGGCCACACTGATTTCCTTGGGATTCATCAGAAAGGCATCGGCCAGCCGCCGGATTTCCGGTGGCATGGTGGCCGAAAAGAACAGGGTCTGGCGGATCTTCGGCAGCATCGAGACGATGCGTTCGATATCGGGGATGAAGCCCATATCGAGCATGCGGTCGGCCTCGTCGATCACCAAGATCTTGATGTCCGACAGCAGGATCTTGCCGCGATCGAACAGATCGAGCAGGCGTCCCGGTGTGGCGATCAACACATCGACGCCGCGATCAAGCTTGCGCTCCTGATCCGACATGCTTTCGCCGCCGATGACCAGTGCCATCGACAGCTTGTGCTGCTTGCCATAGATTTCGAAAGCATTGGAAACCTGCGCTGCGAGTTCGCGCGTCGGCTCCAGAATCAAAGTGCGCGGCATCCGCGCGCGCGCGCGGCCACTGGCGAGAATATCGATCATCGGCAGGGTGAAGCCGGCGGTCTTACCGGTGCCGGTCTGGGCGCAGCCAAGCACGTCGCGCCCCATCAGCACATAGGGGATGGCCTGCGCCTGGATCGGCGTCGGGGTCGTATATCCGGCGTCGGCCACGGCGCTCAGAAGTTCGGGGGATAAACCAAGTTCAGCAAAGTCGGTCAAGGGCGTTCCGGTTCCGGTCAGATTTCACATGGAAGTCGGGAGATTTAGTGAACGCTTTCGCCCCGAAAGTCAAATTCCATCGGCGCTACAACTGGTCAAAACAGCCATGTCCGCACCGTTTCCTGATTGAAAAGCGGTGGGTGCGGCTCTTTAATCACAAAGAAGTCGCCAGAGGAGACCGCGATGACGGGGAAAATGCCGCTGATCCTGCTGCCGGGACTGCTGTGCGATGCTACCTTGTGGCAGTATCAGCTGTCGGCGCTCACGGAATTTGCCGAGCCTCGCGTGGCCGATCTGACCGGTGCCGATACGATGGCGGCGCTGGCCGAGACGGTGCTGGCCGCCGCCCCGGCCCGCTTCGCGCTCGCCGGGCTCTCGATGGGCGGTTATGTCGCATTCGAGATCCTGCGCCGCGCCCCCGAGCGGGTGAGCCGACTGGCCTTGCTCGATACCAGCGCGCGCCCGGACAGCGAGGCACAGCGGGAACGCCGCCTCGGCCTGATCGAACTGGCACAGATCGGCCGCTTCAAGGGTGTGACACCGCGCCTGCTGCCGCTGATGCTGCACGAAAAGCATCTGGTTCCACCCTTGACCGACATCGTGACCGCGATGGCCGAACGGGTCGGGCAGGCGGCGTTCCTGCGCCAGCAGCAGGCGATCCTTGGCCGGATCGACAGCCGGCCGTCACTGGCCGCGATCGGCGTACCGACGCTGGTGTTGTGCGGCGACGCCGATGTGCTGACTCCGCCCGCACAGGCCGAGGAGATTGCCGCCGGTATTCCCGGTGCTCGGCTCAGCCTCATTGAGAGATCGGGCCATCTTTCGACGCTGGAACAGCCCGAGGCGGTAAACCGCGCCCTGATCGAGTGGTTGACCGAAGAAGACTGACCGGCGGCGGCGCCATCTTCCGCCGCGGTGGTGCCCGCATCTAAATAACGTAATAATTCTGTTATTTAAAATATCTTTTAAAGTCTGTATTTGTAGTTTCGCGATGCCTGGTCCGGTACTGTGATGGGCTGACCGGACTCCTGATCGCATTGGCTAGCAGGAGGTCTCGTGGAAATGGATTTGGTTGGTCGCAAGGGCGATTCCCGTCGCTGGCCGAAGATCGTTATGTCGATGCTTGCCGCTATGGCGCCGGTCGCGGCGGAGGCCCAAAATACCGATATCTCGGCACTGCTGAACGCGCAGCAGGAACAAATCCGCCAACTTCAGCAGCAACTGCAAGCCTTGCAGGACCAGGTCCGCGCGGAGCAGGCGGAGCGCGCTGCCGCTCCCGCGGCCAAACCGGCGTCGATCGCCGCAGCCGTTCCCTCAGCCGCCGCCGATGACGCACCAAAGGTGGTCAAGACCCCGAACAACCGTTTTTTCCTGTCGAGCGCGGATGGCGAGAACACGATCGGCCTGACTGGGCGGCTACATCTGGATGCCGGCGATTACCTCGATGTGCGTCCCGATTCGAAGGTAACCGGGCCGGGTGATCTCAGCAGCGGCTTCAATGCGCGCCGCGCCCGGATCGGTGTCACCGGTCAGGTCGACGGCAATTTCAGCTATGCGTTCATCTATGACGCCGGCAATTCACAGGACAATACGCCCAAGGGCATCCAGACCGCCCAGATCGCTTATACCGGCTTTCACAACACGGCGCTTGAGTTCGGCTACTCCGACACATTCTTCTCACTCGACGAGGCGACCAGCTCCAACGACATCATGTTTCTGGAACGCGCCACACCATCGGTGATCGCGACCGGCATCGCCGCCGGCGATTTCCGCTCGAATGTCGGTGTACGAAACTGGAACGACCGATACTGGATCGGCGCCTATGCCACCGGACCGGCGCAGGGTCAGGCACATAATCTGACGGCCGAGCAGTTCGGCGCCTATCAGCGCGCGACCTATCAGGTCTTCCAGGGCGACGATTACTCGGTCCATTTGGGCGCCGGGGCCTCGGAGTTGCTAAAGGCACCCAATACCGGTCCGGGCACTGCGAGCGCGATCACCTTGAGCGATGCGCCCGAACTGCGCGTCGATGATACGACCCTGCTCAATACCGGCACGCTTGGCACCCTCGCCAACCCGGTAACCGGTGCCCAAATCTATAATCTCGAAGCGGCGGCAGGGTTTCGCAGCCTGTTCTTTCAGGGCGAATACTTCCATTACGACATTGATCGCCGCGGCCTGGCCAATTCGAGTTTCGAAGGCGGCTATGGCGAAGCAAGCTGGACGTTGACCGGCGAGGCACGCCGATACAACCCGGCGACCGGCGCCTATGCCGGCATCATCCCGGACCATGACTTCTCGATCTCGCGCGGCGGCTGGGGTGCGTGGGAAATCGCCGCCCGGGTCAGTTCGGTCAGTCTGGTCGATGATTTCATCTCGGGCAAATCACTCGCCTCACAACCGGGCGCGGTCGATGGCGGTCGACAGACAAACTTCACTCTTGGATTGAATTGGTATGTGAACAGCAATATCCGCTATATGTTGAACTGGGTCCATGGCGAGTTCGACAAATCGAACCCAACCGCGCTGCCCGGCGCCCCGCTCGGCAGCCAGATCGGTACGGATTTTGATGCGCTCGCCGTCCGGGCACAGGTTGCGTTCTAGGATGTGCCAACCAACGACGCAGAGCCCGCTCGAGCAATCGGGCCGCATTTTTTGTGTGTGATAACGGTCCGTAGCCCGTTGCGGCGGAACGTCGGGCCGACAGGGTGCTAAATAATTATTTACTGTCATTGACCGCTTTGATGGTTACCATCACGTCCAGAACTTTTCTTATGCTTGACGGCGAGAATTGCTCTCCTGGCGATGGCTGACCAGCATGAAGGAGACCCCGCGAAATGCCCCGCATCATTCCCCCACCCCATGGCAGCGCGCGCTCAACCCGGCGCTTCTGCATAGGCTGGATTGTTGGGCTGGCGCTATCCGCGCTGTCCTTTGCGGCCTGCGCAGCGGATGGGGCCTCGCCCAGGTTGAGCGCCGAACAAACCGCACGGATCGCCCATGCTTGCGCGGTCACGATGGGCTTCTCGACGGGAACGGTCCAATATGCTGATTGCGTCGCCAGCCTGAGCAATTCGGTCGCGAGCCTTCGGCCCGCCCACGGCGTACAGGACATCCGTCCGGAATGCGTCGATCGGCCCGGCAATCCCGGATGCCCCTCGCCACATCCGGCCCAGCCATAGAGAGGAGCAGGTCATGAAGCGAATGCTAGTCCTGGCTCTGTCGATCGCGACCCTCGCCGCATGCGGGCCGGCCGGTGAAAATCGAAAGCAGGCGATCCGCGAAGGTCAAGCCTGCACCGAATTGGGCTTTGTCTCCGGCACACCGGATTTCGCCAGCTGCGTCGGCAATCTCGACGCGACGGTCTACCAGGACCGATCCGGTGGGCGCCAGTAGCGCGCGCCCCCTGACCACGCTTACCCGGTAATGACGAATCCGGCACGCGGGAAATGGACATGGACACGGCCGAGCGCCGGTTCCTCGCGTGCCAGGATGATTTCCTGTGCTGATGCGGCGACCAGAATCCCGGAAACCGGGTCGCGCCCGGTATCGTCCGGCGTCACGCTGATCCGGGCACCGGGCAGCCGCTCCTCCGACGCGTCATGCGTGTCGGGTGGGACCGCCTCGGGTTCGGCGTCGCGCGCGATCTCCAGTCCCGACGCCGATGACAGATCGGTTTTTCGGCCATGACCGATCGCCGCGATCCGATCCGCCCAAGGCAGCAGCAACGCCACGCCCGGAATGGCGGCGGCCGCATCGGCGCCGAGCAGGCTGCGCATGAACCAGATCGGATGGTAAGCGGCGAGATCCACACTTGTCGGGGCGCTCCCCAGCAGATAGGGCCGACCATCCGCCAGCATCTTGGAGAGCCAGTCGAGTTGCGGGCGCAGTTGATCGACGAAGAGCGGCCGGTCCGCGCGCAACCGGGCCACATCAATGCGCCGGCCCGAGAATTTCTCGCGGTCCTCGATGAACGCGGCCGGTATCATATCGCCGATCGCGGCAAAAGCGAGCGCCACGGCCGGCGCGAAAATCGAGCGCTCGATCGACCAGGCCAACAGGCCGCACGTCCCCGGGTCGCTGCCTGCGTGGAATGACGGGGTTGGCTGCTGCCGCTCCAGCACACGCATGATGAGTTCGGTATCGCAATAGATATCGGCGCCGATCTGGAGCACCGGCGTCTTGCGATAGCCGCCGGTCAGCGGCATCAAATCGGGCTTCGGCATGATCGGTGGGAGCGTCACCGATTGCCAAGGAAGGTTTTTCAGCCCAAGGCCGAGGCGGATCTTCTCGGAAAAAGGCGAGTGGGCATAGT
>JBAVTK010000203.1:0-5939 GCA_049696095.1 Aliidongia sp.
GGCGACGCGCTGGCGCTGGCCGAGCGCTTCTCGCCTGACCGGTGTCTGCGCGCCGTTGCGGCCGGCGACTGAAATTTCTCTCGGAGTCGCGCTCGCCATGAACATCACCCCTTTGCCCGCTCTACTGATCGAGCCGCTGGTCCGCGGCGCTTTGGTCGAGGATCTAGGCCGGGCCGGCGATATCACGACCGACTGTATCGTGCCGGCAGAGACAACGGCGCGGCTGGCGCTGAATGCGCGTCAGGCCGGGGTCGTCGCCGGGCTCGATCTGGCGGCGCTGGCGTTTCGGTTGATCGATCCGGCAATCCGGTTCGAAACGATCCGCCCCGACGGCAGTGCGGTGACGCCCGGTGATGTCATTGCGCGGGTCGAGGGCAAGGCACGCGGTTTGCTGACCGCCGAGCGGGTGGCACTCAATTTCCTCGGTCACCTCTGCGGTATCGCCTCGGCCACCGCGGCGATCACCGCCTCGCTCCACCCGCACAAGGCGCGCGTGACCTGCACGCGCAAGACGTTGCCCGGTCTCCGAATGGTGCAGAAATATGCCGTCCGGGTCGGCGGCGGGGCTAATCACCGCTTCGGTCTCGATGATGCGGTGCTGATCAAGGACAACCACATCGCGGTGGCGGGCGGCATCCGCCCGGCGGTCGAGCGGGCCCGGGCGGCGATCGGCCACCTGGTCAAGATCGAGATCGAAGTCGATACGCTCGATCAGTTGCACGAGGTGCTCGGCTTGCCGGTCGATGCCGTGCTGCTCGACAATATGTCACCAGCGCAACTGAGCGCCGCGGTTCGGCTGGTCGATGGTCGGCTGATCACCGAAGCGTCGGGCGGGATCACGGCTACCACGGCGCCCGATGTGGCGGCGACCGGCGTCGATCTGATCTCGATCGGCTGGCTGACCCACAGCGCCACGGTGCTCGATATCGGTCTCGATGCTGAGGTCTGATCGGCCTCAAAGAACTGCCATGATTGCGGCGATCCGTGCTAGTCCGATCACGATTGCGATTTGTCGAGGCTGGGCGCCCAATCATGACGAGAAAGGTGAATTTAGCCGGGGAACCGACCCATCGGGTTCGACGAGCGCGGGATTACGGCGTCCTTGTCGTCGCGATCTACCTGGCTAGCGTCCTGCCCGCTTGGGCGGGTCCCCCCTTTGTCACCGACGACCCCGAGCCGGTCGATTTCGAACATTACGAGATCAACATCGCCGCCATCGGCAATTTCGCCCAAGGCGGCCGCTCAGGCGCCGTGCCGAGCATCGATTTCAATTACGGCATCGTTCCCGACGTGCAACTGCATTTCACGATCGCCGATGATGTCGATAAGCTCGGGCATAATGCCACTCGTTTTGGCTATGGCGATACCGAGCTTGGCGTGAAATACCGCTTCATCGAGGAGGATGAAGAGGGGTGGCAGCCGCAAATCGCGCTGTACCCCAATATCGAAATTCCGACCGGCAGTGCTACCAAGCAATTCGGTACCGGCGAGCTGCGCACCTATCTGCCGATCTGGATACAGAAGAGCTTCGGTCCCTGGACCAATTACGGCGGTGTCGGCTATTGGATCAACCCGTCGAACAGCACCACGCCTGAAAAGAACTACTGGTTCGCCGGCTGGACCCTGCTGCGGCGGATCGATGATAACTGGAATCTCGGCGGTGAAATTTTCTGGCAGTCGGTCAATGGCGAGATCGCCGGTACCGGTACTGGTTTCAATCTTGGCGGCGAGTACGATATCAACGAGACCTATCATATCCTCTTTTCGGCCGGCCGGAACCTCGAAGATCCGACCAAATTCAATGCGTTTTCCGCCTATCTAGGTCTCCAACTCGTTTTGTAAACCGGCGCGCTCTGGGCGTTGCGGGAATGCCACACTCCTCGGACGCATGTCTGATGGGGCTGAACCGCGGCGGCCGTCAATCTGTTGACTGCCCGGCAATTGGATGCCCAGACGAATTCAGGAGTGTGAGATGCGACGAAGTATTGGAGTGTTTTTTGCCGCAGCCGTCGCCATTTCCGTCACGGGAACGGCACAGGCACAAAATGTTCAATCACAGAATGATCAGGGGAGTGGTCACAGTTACTCACCTTTTCTCGACAATTCCGGTTTCGACCCGATTGGTCCCTATATCGGATTTGCTGGCGGCGGCAGTTTCCTTAACGACATCAGCCCCAATGGTGGCGGTGCCGATGTGAAAAGCCAGTACAGCAACGGCTATGCCGGGCTCGGCACGATCGGCTGGAATTTCGGCAATGGGCTGCGCGGTGAAATCGAAGGCGGCTATCGCCGCAATGACGTCGATGGCGTGCGCGATGCTGGTCCTGGCGCCCGAACCGGGGCACTCGGCATCACGACCGTCATGGTCAACGGGCTTTATGATTTCGACCTCGGCCGCTATGGCATACCGACGGAGGGGCTGGTACCCCATCTGGGTATCGGTGCCGGTTGGGCCGATCCGCGCTTCGACCATGCCGGTCCCTATAATGGCGAGTTGCTGAGCGGGCACGAAAATCTGTTTGCGTATCAGGGCATTGCCGGCGTCGATTACCGGATCGCCCCGCAAATCAAGCTGAGTCTCGATTACCACTATCTCGGCACGACCAGCGGCAGTTTTCATCTGAGTCCAGGCGTGCTCGGCAACTCGGCTTCGACCTCGATCCAAGATCAGGCGGTCTTGCTCGGCGTGCGCTATGAGTTGGGAACATCGCCGCCGCCGCCGCAGCCGGTGGCCCCGCCGCCGACGCCCGTTGTTCGCGCCCCACCGCCGCCCCCGGCACCCGCACCCGAGGCGCAGCGTGCTTTCCAGGTGTTCTTCGACTTCAACAAGTCCGATATCACCGCCGCGGCCCGTCAGGTCATCAAGGCGGCCACCACAACCGCGCAATCTGGTCATTTCGTGCATTTGGTGGTGACCGGTCATACCGATACGGTCGGCTCGGCGAAGTACAATCAAGGTCTGTCGGAGCGGCGTGCCGAAGCCGTCAAGGCGGAATTGGTCGCCGATGGGCTGCCGGACTCGGAGATTACGACGCTGGGCGTCGGCAAGACTGGCCTGCTCGTCCCGACCGCCGATGGCGTGCGCGAAGCGCAGAACCGGCGGGCGACGATCGAGTTGGGTAACGCGGCCGGATCGTGACTCCGGCCGACCCTGGTTTGATCCAGCGTCCTATTTTGCGAAATTACCCTGAGACCGAATAAAAAACGGAGGCGCCGAGGCGCCTCCGTCTGCTCCGTCATCCGCGTGAGACGATTAGAGCGAGCGCAGGAAATCCAGCATGTCCTGTTGGTTCTGAGACGATAGCGCTGTGAAATTGGCGATGACCGTGTTGGCCTCGGAGCCGGTGCTCTTATGATCCTTGATGGCGGTTAGGAGATCGCTCGCCCGGCCGTCATGGAGGAAGAAGAGACGCTGTCCGATGCCCCACAGCGGTGCCGTGCGGAATTCCTTGCCGGTGGCGGTGCCTTGCGTGACACCATCGGACAGGAGGGTTCCCATGTCATGGACGGCAAAGTCGGAGAACGGGTGATAGGTTGCGTTGCTAAGCGGCGCGAAGGGTGAGGGGCCGGTGGTCAGCGTCTCCGTATGGCAGACCTCGCAGCCGACAGCTTCGAACTGGGTATGGCCGTTGGCAATGTGCGAGGCGTTCGGGCTGCTGGTGAAGGGCGTGCAGACAGAGGCGCCGGCCGTGTTGAGACCGCTGTCAAACGCGCATTGGCTGGGTGCCGAGTTCAGGCGCATGAAGACGGCGAAGTTCTCGATGTTGGAGGAGACGAGCGAGGCGACGCCGCCGCCGCCGGCATCATTGCTGGCCAACGTGCTGCTGAAGACCGTGGGTGGAACCGGTTCGGTTGCGTCTTCGGGCTGCGGATTGCCGGTGCAATCGACACCGGGAATGCGCTCGGTCGGGAAGAGCTCGTTGGTCACGCCCAATTCGACATTGGCCGCTTCGCCCGCAAAGATCAGCAGCGACTTGTTCTGAGCTTTCCAACCGAATCTGGTCACGGTCTGGTCGTTGGGGTTGGTGTTCAAGTGACCGGTGACGCCGACGCCGGCACTCGCCTCAGCGGCGAGGTTGGCCTCAAGTTCTTCGTCGGGCGTATTTTCGATGAAGCCGACGCCGAAGAGTGGTGTCGGAATGCGCAAGGCCACATTATTACTGCTGAGTTGTGTCACGAAATTCGGCTGCGTGAGCGCGCAGCCGGCGGGTGCATCGGTGCGTCCTTGAATGCTGAAGAGTTCACGCACGGCGCCGGCGCCCAGGCCATCGCCCGGATCGGTGACGAAGCGCGCTTCGTGTATCGGACCGGTTGTCGTGACGAAGGGCGGCAGGGTGTTGGTCGCACCGTCGAGCGTGGCGACGGCGACCTGCGGATTGGCAGGTGGGCTGCTGCCGCCGATAGTCGGGAAGGAGTGGCACATAAAGCAGCTATTGCCGTTGAAGGCCGGGCCGAGGCCCAGGATGGTCGGATTGCCGGTGGTCGGATCGACCGCACCATTGACCGTGGCGATTTGACCAAACGGCACGAGCGCGTCATCCCAGAATTTCGTCTGTCCCGCGGCCAGACCTTTGAGCGGGAGCCCGGCGCCGAGATTGCCCGGCGATCCGTCCGACGGTTGGTTGAAGTCCTGAATCGGGGTCACCAGGCCGGCGAAATCATTGACCACACCCGCGAAGGGGATGGACTTGTTGCCGACTGGGCGGGCGCCCGGATCGAACACGCTGATGACGATTGGTGGCGCGGTCTGCGCGAGTGCAGAGCTAGCGACACCACAGGCAAGAAATACAGAAAATATAAAGTTCTGTGATAGGCGAGAACTTGGAATACCCAAGACGAGCATAATAAATGTCCCCCTTATTGGCCTTAATCCAAAATACCGGACGCCAATAACCATAACTCTAAGCACGATGCTCGCCAAGCGCTAGAGGTTTCGGTAAAATAGCGCCCTCTATGATCGAAACATAAGAAATTTTCATAAAATTGGACAAATTATAATAATAGTTATATCATTTTAGCTGAAGCAAATCATTTTTGTTCAAAAACCACAATCATTACAACAAATCTTACATACTAACTAATATAGTTAATAGATTCGTTCGAATTTGTTAAAATTGAACTGAGTTTTTTGATTAAATAGACAATACTATCTGATATATCGTGCTAATATAATTCTCTTTATACCTAACTCATAAAAATATTTATCATTTTGTACTGAAACTACTATCAGCATTACAATACAATTTGCGCAACGTTAATTATCGAAGGAATATTTTATTAAAAATGTATTGCAACCATCGGCCACCTATATGCAGCCACCAATGGTGGCTCATTGTGAAGTCCGACACCAGCAAGCGGTATAACGCCTGGCACTATGGCCGCCGTTCCCGGTTCGTCGCATGTCACGAATTGGGCTAAATCTATCGAGACAGGACGGAGCGCGCATCCGCGGTCGGTGGCTGCACGCGGGGAATCACCGAATCGGTAACCGCACTGTGCTTTGTCGTATCAGCGACAATTCGCGTAATGGTCATTTTCTCTCATTGATCGATGCCCTGCGCCCGCGCCGCGGCGGGATTTCTCATGTATGTTGGCGCTTGTCCGCCGCCTCGTCCCATGGGACATCGGAGGGAAAACCGAAGGGACATTCGAAATGCCGACTGAGATTTTCTCGCTTCGCGGCCGTACAGCCTTGGTCACCGGGGCAGGGCGTGGACTTGGATTCGAGATTGCCAAAGGATTGGCCGGCCAAGGTGCTGCGGTGTGGCTAAATGGTCGGGACGCTGTCGGTCTTGCCGCGGCTGCTGCGGCGATCGCGGCCACGGGCGAGATGGCTGCGGCCTTGCCGTTCGATATTGCCGACGAGGACGCCGTTGCGCATGCCTTTGGCATGATCGCACAGGGATCCGGCCACCTCGACATTCTGATCAACAATGTCG
>JBAVTK010000204.1:0-15671 GCA_049696095.1 Aliidongia sp.
AATTGCGGCTGCGTAATATCGGCGGGGCGATTGTGGTCGATTTCGTCACGATGGCGGCGCGCGATCATCGCCGACAAGTCGAAACGGCCTTGGCCCAAGCCGCCATCGGCGATCCGGCCCCGATCGAACTTCATGGCTGGACCCGTCTTGGCCATCTGGAATTGACGCGTCGGCGCAGCACCGCCTCGATCGCCGACCGCATGCTGCTGCCGGGCGGGGCACGCCGCCTGAAAACACCAGCCACCGTGGCGCTGGAATTGCTGCGGGCGCTGGCCATAACCCCCTATCGCCCCGGCCCGATCGAGCTGCGTGTCGCGGCCGGGGTCGCCGATGAATTGGCGCGCGGCCTCGCCGCGACATTTGCCGCGGCCATGACACATATCGGTCGGCCGGCAAGGATCACGGTCGAGCCGGGCCGCGATCCGGAGAGCTTCGAGATCCTGACCGCCTGACAGTATCGGTCAAGCAATTCCTCCATGACAGCAGCAATAAATCGAACAATATCCCGCATTGCGTTTATAGTAACCGTTAATATTATCTCGGTGCGCATGAGGATTTATACTGCTTTAGGACTATAAAGATACTTTATGTCCCTGAAATAATGTCGAATTTTCGAGATATGATTTCGGAGCATTTTAAATAAAAAAACTCTCACGTGTAAATTGATATACCATTATCTCCTGAACTTATCGACGATTGCCGCCGATTATTTCGGTAGCGGCGCAGGAGATGTAGTCAAATGAAAGCCATATATGTCACTAGTGCGAGCATGCTTGCGCTGAGTATAGCGCTTGGCACTACAGCCAATGCGGGACCTGTCGGGGCACCGCGGGCCTTCACGACCAACATCGCCGATTACAATGCCGCAGAAGTCGCTCTGGCAGACGGTGTGGTGACCGTGCCCGCCGGGCTTGCAACCTATGCCGTGAATGGCGGCGGCGGTAACCCTCTCTGGATTGTTCAACGGCATCCAAACCGCTTTCGCCTCCACGACCTCGGACTGCAAATCGCCGGTTGACGGGTCTACCGTGCCGGCTGGTCCAACGCAGGCCGCGATTACCGACGTGCCGATCAACCGCGAGGTTTTCCTTTGCGTCACCGCCGGCACCAGCGGGGCACTGCTTCAGCAGAACCCGAACGGCTTTGTTCCGACCGGCACACCGGGTTCCAGTACCGACTTCCTGGCGTTTAACACGATTGTCGAATTTCCAGGCATTATCGTCTACACGAATGGCGGTGTCGTTGCCGTCGGCAATTTCTTTACCGGGGATGATGCCGGCTACAGCTCGCTGCTGCGCGTGAACAATGCCGGCGGGAGCACAGTTCAGGTCTTCGTCCTCGCTCAGCCCGACACCGGCGGCCCGCCGCTGATCGGCCCGCTGGCCACGCTCGGCGCCGGCGAAGGCACGGTCTTCAGCGAGCCGCAAGTCGCGTCGGCGACCGGGCTCAGTCTGGCGAATTCCGGCCAGCGCGCTACGATCCAACTGATTATCGGCGGCGATGCCACCAATGTCGCGGCCACGACCTTGCTGGTCAATCCCGGTGGTGTCGTCGACAATGCCAGCTTGGCGGCACCGTCAATGAGGTAAAGTATGCAGCCAGCCACACAGGCCGGCCCGTAGCACCGCTGTCCGGCGGTGCTACGGGCCGTTTGTTTGCCCCCAAGGCCCGGCCAGGGTCATGGCATCGCTGGCCAGAGAGTTTTCGACATCCTGGCCGCAGGCCTGTATCACGGCAGCATCGTCCTTCACGACAGGTGCGGCCCATGCCGATTTCATCCTCCGCATCGACGTCCCACCCCTGTCCGATCTGCGGTAAGCCGCCGGTGAATCCGCATATGCCCTTCTGCTCGGCACGCTGTCGGCAGGTCGATCTGGGGCGGTGGCTGTCCGGGCGCTATGCCGTCGAGACCCAGGAAGCCCCGGAAACCGACAGACGGTTGCAAAACGATGAGTAGGTGCGCCATGTCGGGTTCTGTTCGAGGGTCACGCGACCTCCGCTAATTCTTGACGAAAAATATAGCTCGCGAGGATCGCTTGCTATAGATTGGCTGCTGAACCTATGGGCGATAATCCCCTTCACCGCGACAGTTCCGCAGGAGAAATGATCGGATGCGAACCAAATATATTGCCGGCGCGAGCATCTTTGCGCTCAGTGGGGCGCTAGGAACCTCCGCCAATGCCGGTCCGCCACCTCCTCCACCGGCCCCGCGGGTCTTTACGACCAACATCGCCGACTACAATGCGGCGCAAGCGACCCTGGCAGGCGGCGTGCTGACCGTCCCCGCCGGGCTTGCGACCTATGCCGTGAATGCAGGCGGCGGTTCGCTTGAGGTCAACTCCCGCCTGACGGTGACCTTGCCGGCCGGTTTCACCTTTAACTCGTCACCGGCACTGTCGGATACCGGTACCGCGACACTCCCGCTAATTCAGGGCGGCACAGGCTCGCAATTCGCCGTATTCCAGGTCAACACCGCGCCGATCGTCCCGGGTCAAAGTGTAACGCTCGGAACCTTCGCGGTCGCCAGCGGCACCTTATTAGGCGCGCCGATCCCGGTGGCCGCAGCACTCCCGCTGACGATGCAGGCGACCAACAATGCGCTTGTCACCAATAACGACGCGACACCATTCAGCAAGGGTGCCTTTGCCAGCGAACCGGGTGCCAGCGGTATCTATGTCGGCGCCATACAGTTCATAGATCTGTCACCGCCGTCGTTCGGCTCAGAGTTCCTGTCCAGTCCAGACTCGCCGACGGCCGTGGTGAGCGCAACTGCCATTCAGGCCGAGACCGTCGACACCGCCACCCAAAGCGTGCCGGTGTTAAGCCCAACTGGCGCTCTCAATTCACTGGCAACGACCGACACGGCGACGGTGACCCTCTCTGGATTGTTCAACGGCATCCAAACCGCTTTCGCCTCCACGACCTCGGACTGCAAATCGCCGATCGCGGGGTCTTCTGTGCCGGTGAGCCCATTGCAGGCCGCAATCCCTGACGTGCCGATCAACCGTGAGATTTTCTTTTGCGTCACTGCCGGCACGACCGGGGCACTGCTTCAGCAGAATCCGAATGGCTTTGTTCCGACCGGCACACCGGGTTCCAGTACCGATTTCCTGGCGTTTAATACGATTGTCGAGTTTCCAGGCATTATCGTCTACACGAATGGCGGTGTCGTTGCCGTCGGCAATTTCTTTACCGGGGATGATGCCGGCTACAGCTCGCTGCTGCGGGTGAACAATGCCGGCGCGGAGACGGTCCAGGTCTTCGCCTTGGCACAGCCCGACACCGGCGGCCCGCCGCTGATCGGCCCGCTGGCCACGCTCGGTGCCGGCGAAGGCACGGTCTTCAGCGAGCCGCAAGTGGCGTCGGCGACCGGGCTCAATCTGGCGAATTCCGGCCAGCGCGCCACGATCCAACTGATCATCGGCGGCAATGCCGCCGAGGTCGCGGCCACGACCTTGCTGGTCAATCCCGGCGGTGTGGTCGACAATGTCAGCTTGGTGCCGCCACCGATGCCGCGGTAACGCGCGGCAACGGCCCGGCCCGCGGCACTGCTCTCAAGCGGTGGCACGGGCCGGCGGCCTTCGTCAAACGCCAAAATCGCACATACCCTGATCGACACCCCAACCAGGCCCACTAGGCTTACGCCTGATCTGGCTCGACCAATTGATCACCGCGTTGGGTCGGTTGAGCGGCGAAGACGGGGGGCGCTCATCCTCGCCAACACTGGCGATCGTGCCGTTTTCGGCGGCATCGATCCGGGCTCGATCACGCGAGCATCGTGGGCGTCATGGCGCCGAGATAGAAGTGTTGTCGCAGCCCTTGTTCATCATCGACCCGAACGCCGTGACGCGACAGAAGCGGTTGATCGCCACCGTGCGCGATGCCCCGAAACGCTCCTCAACGACTCAAGACCATACGAGCGCCGAAGATTCACGATAAAATTAAGAGTGCTTTATCCGTTCACACTCCACGATATGGCATCGCTTGGCTTGATTGCCGAGAGTGTGAAAATTTGTAGGAATTCGAATTAGCGCGATCAAATCGTTATCTTGGGCACACACTTTCTCCTAAAACGAGTTTTGATTTGTCACTGATCAAGCGTCGCCAGGCATGGAACCTTCGAGGGCCGGTCGAATGATGGATGACGGCGGGGATACCGGAATCATCCAACGCGCGGAAGACGACGCCCTCGGCGCCCGGAGCGGCTGTGAGGATGAAGGCTGGCTGGTCGCCATCATCGATAAAGAGCGCCCGGCGTTTGAGGAAACCCAGCAGGCACTCGGCGCCATGCGATTCGATGGGCGTCCGATCAAGCTTCTTTACGCCGGATCGAGCGAGATCGGCAAAAGGCTGCTGGCGACAGTGCCCGGCATCGCCTGCGTCGTGCTCGACCTCGCCCAGGAAAACGACGAGGGCGGCCTCGATCTCGTGCGCGAAATTCGTGAAGATCTGCACAACGATACGATTCGCATCATCCTTCGCACCGACTGGTCCGGCTACGCTCCGCCGCTCGACCTCATTCAGCGCTACGATATCAACGATTTCAAAGAAAAGGCCGAACTCACACCGACGCGACTCTGGACGTCGATCGTCTGTGCGCTCCGATCCTACCAGCAAATCGTGCTGATGGAGCGCAGCCGGAAGGGCTTGCGCGGCATCATCACCGCGTCCGCCGGCCTGATGCGTCGACGCGGCCTGACGGATTTCTGTCACGGCGGCATCGCCGAACTGACGACTCATCTTGACGGTTTCGCCGATGGGCTCGTCTGTATCCGGACGGCCGAGGAAAGCGCCATCACCATGGTCGGCGCATCCGGGCGCTTTGATGGCCTGCATGACCAGCCGCTCGACCGATTGGGTGACGCTGTCGTGCGACAGACGATCGGCTTCGCCTTCGAGCGGTCGGAGGATTTGATCACGGCGCATGACGCCGCCCTCTATATTGCCGGCCAGAATTGGCATGGCGTGATTTACGTGGCCAGCAAAGCGCCGATCGATGCCTTGCGCTATGATCTGCTGCGTCTGTTTTGCCACAATGTCTCACTCGGTCTGGAAACCGCACGGCTGTTGGACCATGTTTCCGAACTGGCCTATACCGATCGTGTAACCGGCCTCGCCTCGCGCTCTCGCCTGGAGGAGACCATGGCGCTGATGATCGGGGAGCGGAAGGCGCCGCGCGGTCTGATCATTAACATCGACGGCTTTTCCAACTATACGACCGGGCTGGGCGACGGATTCGGCAACGCCTTGCTGCGGGCGTTCGCCCAGCGGCTGCTGACGGTTTGTCCATATCGCGATCGCGTCGGCTGTCTCTATCGCGACGTCTTTTGCCTAATCCTGGAAGATGAAGATGCCGACAGTTTGAGAAATCTGCTGGACGAGCCGGTGACCGTGGCCGAGCAGAAGCTTCGGCTCGGCTTGAGCTTCGGCCTGTCCGCCCCCTTCAGTCCGGGCCGCACGCCGACCGAAATCATCCGGCAAGGCGAAATCGCGCTGAAATCGGCAAAGCATACCAGCCAAAAGGACGTCACGGTCTTTTCGGTCGAACTGGAAGAGGCTCACCGTTCGCGGGCCTTCCTGTCCCATGATTTGCGCGACGCGATGGAGAATGGCCAAGTACGGCTGGTTTATCAGCCGCAAGTCGATGTCACGACTGAAAAACTTATCGGTGTCGAGGCGCTGATGCGCTGGGATCATCCGCGGCGCGGTTCGATTTCACCGGTCGAATTCATCGAAGCCGCCGAAACCTCGGGCCTGATCCGTGATGTCGGCCGCTGGGTTACGCGCCGCGCCTGCCGCCAAATGAAGCCGCTGATCGAATCAGGCGCGATTCGCCGGGTCATGATCAATTTGTCGCCGGTCCAGTTGCGCGACCCCGGCTGCCTGGCCGAGTTGTCGGCGATCGTCGCTGAGGAAGGCGTGCCCTTTTCCGCCGTGGAATGGGAGATCACCGAGTCCGCGATGCTCGGCGGCGCGACCGTGATCGCGCAACTTCAATCCGCGCGCGATCAGGGGTTTACCCTTGCGCTCGACGATTTCGGCACCGGCTATTCGTCATTGTCGATGATCCGATCCTTACCGCTCAATGTCGTGAAAATCGATCGTTCCTTCCTGCTGGAGGTCGCGACCAGCCAGGGCGCCTGGTCGATCCTGTTCTCGATCGCCTCGATCTGCCAGGATCTCTGCCTGGAAATGGTTGCCGAGGGGGTCGAGACCGCGGCGCAGCTGAAAATCGTGCGTGATGCCAAAATCGACACGATGCAGGGCTATTTGATTTCGCGACCGCTACCCGCGGAACGACTCGCCGAGTGGGTGAATAACAAAGCAAAAACAATTGTACAGAGAGAATCAATATCTTAAATTTAAAATGCTGAGCAGGTAGCCATCCGAAGGCATGGTCGGAGACTTGCCGGCCCCCCCCTAAATCCGCAGTCGCGGTAACCGGTCGCGACATATCTCCGGATCTCAGACGAAACAATTGTCCGATTATTTACAATATATAGAAGAAATCGGGCGATATTCACATCACCTCATCATCATAATATCGCGAGCGGGAGGTTGCTCCAAGCTTCCCGGCTCGCTACATAGAAGGTAGCCTCAGCGGCTATATTCAAGGAGAAGAGATTTGCCCGACTCGTCACACGCCGCCCCTGATAGCGCGGCCCGCAACGGCTGGACGCGCGCGGACATCGCGGAGTTGTTCGATCTGCCTTTCGCCGACCTGGTCCATCAGGCGCAAACCATTCACCGTCGGCATTTCGATCCGAACCGGATCCAACTTTCGACGCTGCTGTCGATCAAAACCGGCGGCTGTCCGGAAGATTGCGGCTATTGCGCCCAGAGCGCCAAATTCGAGACCGGTGTCAAGGCCGGAAAATTGCTGCCGGTCGACGCCGTGCTCGAAGACGCCGCGCGCGCCAAGGCGGCCGGTGCCACGCGCTATTGCATGGGTGCGGCGTGGCGCCGCCCCAAGGATCATGAACTGGAACAGGTCTGCCGGATGGTCGAAGGCGTCAACGCGCTTGGCATGGAAAGCTGCGTCACACTCGGCATGCTGAACGAAGCACAAGCACAGCGATTGAAGCAATCGGGCCTTGATTACTATAACCATAATATCGATACGGCCCCGGAATATTACGAACAGGTGGTGACGACGCGCAGCTTCGAAGATCGGCTGGAAACGCTGGCCCATGTCCGCGCCGCCGGGATCAATGTCTGCTGTGGCGGCATCGTCGGGATGGGCGAAAGCCGGTCCGATCGGGTCGGCATGCTGCATGCCCTGGCGGCGCTGCCGGAGCCGCCGGAAAGTGTGCCGATCAATTTGCTCGGCCGCATCGAAGGCACGCCGCTCGGCAATTCGGCCCCGCTTGACCCGCTGGAGCTGGTGCGCATGCTGGCGGTGGCCCGCATCGTGATGCCGACCGTCGAATTGCGCCTTTCGGCCGGGCGCGAGGCGCTCTCGGATGAATGCCAGGCGCTGTGCTATCTGGCCGGCGCCAATTCGATCTTCTTCGGGGCACGCCTGCTGACCATCGACAATCCCGACCAGGATCGCGACAAGCGTCTCTTCGATCGACTGGGCATCACGCCACTGACTTTATCTGGGGCCGTATCATGACCGCGCCCGGCCCGATCTGGCAACCTTATGCCCAGATGAAGACAATTTCGCCGCCACTCCCGGTCATAGCAACCGAAGGGGTGCGTCTGAAGCTCGCCGACGGCCGGGTGCTGATCGACGGCATCTCGTCTTGGTGGACGGCCTGTCATGGCTATAACCACCCGTCGATCCGCGCGGCGATCGAGCGGCAATTGGCGGTCATGCCGCACGTCATGTTCGGCGGGCTGACCCATGAACCGGCGGCACGCCTGGCGGCTCGGCTTGCCGAGCTTCTGCCTGGCGACCTCGATCATGTGTTCTTCAGCGATTCAGGTTCGGTCGCCGTTGAAGTCGCGATGAAGATGGCCGTGCAGTTCTGGAGCAATCGCGGCGAACACGGTCGCGACCGCTTTTTGAGCTTCCACGGCGGCTATCATGGCGACACGCTGGGCGCCATGTCGGTCACGGATCCGGAGTTGGGCATGAGCGCTCGGCTCGGCGACTATGTTCCGGCGCAATTGATCGCCGATCTTCCGGCCGACCCGACCAGTCTTGCCGCACTCGATGCCTTGTTGCAGCGGGAGCGTGGCACGCTCGCCGCGGTGATCGTCGAGCCGATGATCCAGGCGGCCGGCGGCATGAAGTTCCACAGTGCCGATACGCTGGCCGCCCTCGCCTCGCTGGTCGCCCGCCATGGCTGCCTGTTGATCCTGGATGAAATAATGACCGGCTTCGGCCGAACCGGCTCGCTCTTTGCCTGCGAGCAGGCCGGTATCGTGCCGGACATCATCTGCCTGTCCAAGGCGCTGACCGGCGGCACCATGGCACTGGCCGCGACCGTCGCGCGTCGCCGGATCTTCGATGGGTTCTGGTCCGACGATCCGGCCGCAGCATTGATGCATGGGCCGACTTTCATGGCCAATCCGCTGGCTTGCGCCGCGGCATTGGCGTCGCTCGATCTGTTCGACAGCCAGGACCGGCTGGGTCAGGTCGATATGATCAGCGAGGTGCTGGAGGACGAGTTGGAACCGTGCCGTGATCTGCCCGGTGTCATCGATGTCCGGGTCAAGGGCGCCATCGGCGTGGTCCAACTGCGTCACGCACCAAGCGACCTTGCGGCGTTGCGCCAGGGTTTCATCGAGCGCGGTGTATGGGCGCGGCCGTTCGGCGACATTCTTTATGTCGCCCCGTCCTTCACCATCAACCGAAGCGACCTGACGACATTGGGGGCGGCGATGCGCGATGTCGCCACCGATTGGTCGAACCGCCACGCACGGGGAAAGCCTGCGAAACCACCGCGCCCACGCGGTTGACCGACCCTACCCGGCGCGTAGAATTAAACGAATCGACCCAACTGATCTTCGACCTTGGGGTCGGTCGGTGCGGTCAGCGCTTTTGTCCGCTCGACGTCGTGGTTGCGGGCCGGGGTTGGGCTGGGTGTTGTCGCGGACGGGCGGGGCCACCGGGGCGCGGGGCGGTTTGATGGGTTTGCCCATGCGCCGCAGCCTGAATGATCGCCGGAATCTCGAAGGCGGGGGGCGGCAGGATGGCATGGATGATTTCAGTCCCCGGTTTTGCGGCGTTTGGTCAGCGCTTCAAGCCGCTTGATTTGGTGGTCGTGGGCGGCGGCACCGATTGGGTCGGGCTGACGATCTCCGGGGTTTGGCTGCTGTTGAGCGGTTGGGGGCCGGGCTGGGCCGGTACGGTCTTGCCGCGCACGGCGGGGACTGCCGGATGGATCGCGGCCGGACCTACCGATGTGTGTGCCGCAATCTGAATGATTGCCGGAGGATCGAACGCATGTGGGGGAATAATTACAAGCATCGGTTTCAAGCCCCAGGGTCATTTGATCCGGCAGTATTTCGTGACTGCCCGAAGAGTCTGCGATAGCACATCTTAATATTTTCGCCCGCTCGATGAGGTAGCGGTTGTCGGCGGCGGCGGCGGCGGTGGCGGCACCGGCACCAATGGGGCCGGGCCGACGATCTGCGGGTTTTGGCTGCTGTTGAGCGGTTGGGGGCCGGGTTGCACCGGCATGGTCTTGCCGCGCACGGCGGGGACTGCCGGATGGATTGCCGCCGGATCTGCCGGTCTGTGTGCCGCAATTTGAATGATCGCCGGAGCATCGAATGCTTGCGGCGGGAGAATTACAGGCATCGGTTTCAAGCCCCAGGGTCATTTGATCCGGCAGTATTTCGTAGCTGCCCGAAGATTCTGCGATAACGCATCTTAATATTTTCGCCCGCTTGAAAAGGTAGTGGTTGTCGGCGGCGGTGGAGGCACCGGCACCAATGGGGCCGGGCTGACGATCTCCGGGTTTTGGACGGTGCTGAGCGGTTTCGGGCCAGGCTGGACGGGCACGGTCTTGCCGCGCACAGCGGGGACTGCCGGATGGATCGCTGCCGGACCTACCGATGTGTGTGCCGCAATCTGAATGATTGCCGGAGGATCGAATGCATGTGGTGACAGAATTACAGGCATCGGTTTCAAGCCCCAGCGTCATTTGATCCGGCAGTATTTCGTGACTGCCCGAATGTTCTACGATAGCGCGTCATAACAGATTTTGCTCCGAGGCGGAATTGCTTTGCCCCGACGACGTGATGATGCGGCGCATTATGAAATCGACGGCGTATTTGGCAGACCATCGGGCACCATCGGCGGTCCAGATTTCAATATCCTCGGGTTGGCGATGGGTTTCTAAAACTTTCAGGACGAGATCATCAAGCGCTTGCTGCATCGGGTCGATGATTTCGCCGGCTTTGGCACGCTCGGCATTGACCCAGCCCCGCACTTTGGCTGCCGGGGCGATCTCACCGGCCGCCGCCGCAAGAGCACCCCACACTTGTATGCGAATCCAACGCCAAGGCCCGCCCTCCTGAATGACCAGCGGCAGGTCGTCCACGGCATGGTGTCGAGCTTCGGCGTAATCGCCGCGTAAGGTCAGATAGGCCGCGAGATTGGTTAGCGCCTTGGCACGAAAGGACACCTCGCCAGCGGATTTCAGGCTGCGTGCCGCCGTGCGTGCGCATTCGATCGCCCGGTCGAGCGCGCCACGCCGAAGCTCAAGTTCGCCCAAATTGAGGAGATTAATATTTTCCCGGAGAGCATCCCCCATCTCGCGAGCGAGATGGGCCGCAATATCCAAGCAGCGCGCAGCCTCGGCGAGGTCGTTCCTGATCAAGGCGAGATTGCCGCAATTATTCATGACGTTCTGAAGAGACTTGATCCGATTACTCCCCGACAGAAGCTTCCAGGCCTCATCAAGGGCCTTTTTTGCTTCCTCATGCCTGCCAAGATAGATGTACTCACCGCCGAGCATGGCGAGGACGGCGCCCAGATTGAGCTTGTCCTTCGACTTACGATAGATCGTCGCCGATTGCTTCAGCAGCTTCGCGGCCCGAATCCGGTCGGTATGGCGGTATAGAACTCCGGTAAATCGCAGCATCCGCGCCGCATCGGCCGGCGGTGTATCCTGGCCGATCAGCGGCAGATACCGGTCGAAATAGCTTCGCCCTTCGGGCACCAGCACCAGGATCGACCAGAGGCGGCCGGACAGGCCCAGCAGCGTGATCCCGCGCGGCACCAGTTCCGGCTCGGCCAGCGCGGCATTCAGCGCCGCGCGCAGATTGTCGATATGCGGCGCATAGATCTGGCGCAATTGCGCATCCGACAGGGTTTCCCAAGCTTCCTCGTCGCGCGTGACCAGGGCCGTGAAGTAATCCAGATGGCGCTCGACCAGCATCCGGCGCTCGCCCTTGGCCGCCAATTGCTGATTGGCATAGAGCCGCAGCGTCTCCAGCAACCGATAGCGCGCCTCGCCATCCTCCTCCTGCCGGGTCACCAGGGATTTATGCACCAGCGCGTTCAGCCGCGTCAGGGTTTCCGCCTCGCGGTTTCCGGCGATATCCCTGGCCTCGCCCGCCGAAAACCAACCGGGAAAGATGCCGAGCCGGCAGAACAGCGCCTGCTCCGCAGTGTCGAGAAAGCCGTAACTCCGTTCCACCATGCCCAGCAGCGAGCCGTGCCGCTTGGCGCTCGTCCCGTCATCCCGGTTCAACAGGGTCAATCTGTCATCGAGATAGGCGAGCAGTTCCTTGACCGACCAGGAATTGACGAAGCTGGCGGCGATTTCCAACGGCCCCGGCACGCCGTCGAGCCGCCGGCAAATTTCCGCGATATTGGCGGCATTGCTCGCATCATAGCGAAAGCGCTGATCGCCCGAGCGGGCACGCTGGACGAACAGCGCGACGGCGCCATATTCCTCAAGCTTGGCCGGGTCCGTCACGCCGTCCGGCGGCACGGCGAGGCCGTTCAGCCAATAAATATCGTCGAGCAACCCATCGAGCACATGCTGGCTCGTCACCAGGATCGTCAAACCCGGCACGCGAGCCTTCAGAACCTTGACGGTATCGGTCACGATCGGGCCGATATGTTCGCAATTATCGAAGCAGATCATCATGTGGCGGTCGGCGATCGCGTCCGCGATCACTTCGATCGGCACCCCGACCGCCTGGAGCGGCAGATTGTGCGCCTGCGCCAAAGCACTCGCCACCGCGTTCGCGTCGGTCAGCGAGGACAGATCGACCATCACGACGCCATCCAGGAATTTCCGGGCGACATTGCGGCCGACTTCAACGGCCAATCTGGTCTTACCCACACCGTTTGGCCCGACCAATGCCACCTGCCGATAATCGCGGAGGCGATTTTCCAGCCCGGAAAGTTCCACGTCACGGCCGACCATGGGCGAGGCGCTGCGCGGCGGCAGTTTGACGATGCGCGGAACCGGCGAGGCGACGGGCGGCACCGCGTCCTTGCCCCATACCGTCTCGACCGGAGTGATGAATTCATAGCCCCGGTTGATGACCGTGCGAACGCTGTCCAGCCCGAGCAATTCGCGGATTCTTCCGACATAGGTCGATAAAGTGCTGTCCGAGACACTGACCTTGAGCCACGCGCCCCGGATGATTTCGTCCTTCGTCAGCAAGCAGTTCGGATGTTCGACGAAATAGAGCAGCAGGCTGTATTCGGTCGAGCTGATCTTTACCGGCACGCCGTCGAGCGTCACCAACCGCTGGCGCGGGTAGATCATGAGCCGGCCGAGCCGGTGGGCATATTGTTCGGTTTTTTCGTCCAAGATCATTTCGCCCGATACGCGCCGCCGATATCGGCACTACCCCCCATCTCACCGATCGGCAAAGTAGCGGTGCCGTGAACCGGTTTCAATGCAAATTACCCGCTTTGCATGAATTTCCCGCTCAGCATCATGTCGGGCTGTTGTGCCAAGGCCTGGGGAAGGCGGCCGACACGCCGTTTTTGTCGAAATGTTTTGAAACGGATTGATGCCGTTCGAGATGGATGGATCGAACCGGCGCCACACCCACGCTAAGCGGTTGAAATTGTGTTCACTACATTGAATAGAAATCTCAACTTTTGGCGCATTCTGTTATCTTATTTGTGTCGGTTACGCAGATTATCGGTGGTGTTCCGTGAATAAAACTAACAAGAATTAACCAGCCTTACTCACATTGACTGGAGTTTCGGAACATTATAGCACTACTTTTCAACTCATTCAGCCATTTTGTCTGTTTTTTTACTCAAGGAGCCCCATGTCTACTCCCCACATCGCACCTTACGGCACTTGGCAATCCCCCGTCACCCCGGCGGCGATCGGCCGGCAGGCACTCGCTCTCGGCGCGATGTATGCCGATGGCGATGCGCTTTATTGGCTGGAGGGCCGGCCGAACGAAGGCGGGCGATGGGCGCTGATGCGCTGGCGCCGGGATGGCGGCACGCAGGAGGTCACGCCGGCACCGGTCAATGTCGCCAGTCGCGTCTATGAATATGGCGGCGGAGCCTATCGGGTGAGCGAGGGCTGGATCGTCTATAGCGATGCTTGCGATAACTCGGTCCGGTTGATTTCGCCCAGCGGCGTGCTGCGGACCATCGCCGCCGTGCCCGGCTGCCGCTATGCCGATTTCTGGTTCGATCTGCGGCGCGAGCGGGTGCTGGCCGTGCGCGAGGATTATCGCAAGCGCGCGCCGACCGAACCCCAGCATAGCATCGTGGCCTTGTCGCTCGATCCGGCCGATCCGGCCGACGCGGGCGAGGTGCTGGTCGGCGGGTCGGATTTCGTGGCGGCCCCGCGCGTCTCGCCCAATGGCGGCCGGCTCGCCTGGCTCGAATGGGATCATCCGGAACTGCCCTGGACCGGCACCCTGCTGCGGCAGGCCGAACTCGACCGGCGCGGCCTGCCGCAGGCCGCGCGGCACATCGCCGGCAGCCGGCAGGAATCGATCGTCCAGCCGCTGTTCTCGCCCGAGGGCATTCTGCATTTCTGCTCCGATCGCAGCGGCTGGTGGAACCTCTATCGCTGGCAGGACGGCGCCGTGCAGCCGGTCGCGTCGGTGACGGCCGAGATCGGCGGGCCGGACCGGATGCTGGCCACCCGCCATTACAATTTCCTCGATGATGGCCGCATTCTGTGCCGACTGGTCGATGAGGGCATCATGCAGGCCGCGCTCATCGCCCAGGACCGCTGCACCAATCTCCCGATCGGTCAGGTCCGCGGCTGCCCGGTGCCGCTCGATCAAGGCTTCGCCTATATCTCGGCACCGCCCGACCGGCCGCTGGAAATCCTCTATCAAGACCGGCTTGAGACCAGCGATCCGGTGGTGATCGCGGTCTCGGGGTCGCCGCTGATCGATCGAGCCGACATCTCGGTCGGTCAGCCGATCCGCTTTTCCACCAGCGGCGGCATGGCGCATGCGTTTTTCTATGAACCGCGCAATACCCGCTTCGCCGCCCCGGCGGACGACCTCCCGCCGCTGCTGGTGATGGCCCATGGCGGGCCGACGACTCAGACCATCAATGCGCTGGCGCTATCGATCCAATATTGGACCACACGCGGCTTTGCCGTGGCCGACGTCAATTACGGCGGCTCGTCCGGCTTCGGCCGGGCCTATCGCCGGCGGCTCGACGGGCAATGGGGCATCGTCGATGTCGCGGATTGCATCGCCGCCGCCCGGTTTCTGCGCGACGCCGGGCTGGTCGATCCGGCCCGCATCGCAATTCGCGGCAATTGCGCCGGCGGCTTCACCACGCTCGCAGCACTCGCCGCCACCGATCTGTTCAAGGCCGGCGTCTGCCATAGCCCGATCACCGACCCGATACAGTTCCGGCACGAAACCCACAAGCTCGAATCGCATGATCAGGATCATCTGATCGGCCCGCTGCCCGACGCCCACAACCTCTATCGCGAGCGCTCGCCGCTCGCCAATGCCCATCGGATCATCGCCCCCAGACTCCTGTTCCAAGGCCTCGACGACAAGATCGTGCTGCCGCACCAGACCGAGATCATGGCCGAAACCCTGGCCGACCGCGGCGTGCCGGTCGCCTATTACGCCTTTGCCGGCGAAGGCCACGGCTTCCGCAAGGCCGAGACGATCCGCCGGATGCTCGATCTGGAACTGAGCTTCTACGGGTTGGTCTTCGGCTTCGTCCCACCCGGCCTGGAAGAGCGGGTGACCCTACCCCATCTGCCGTGAGCCGCGCGGCATGGGCCACGAGATATGTCCGGGGAAATGCCCCCATATGGTCGTCGGGGCCGCAATCAAGAGGCTTCACGGCCTGACGGCCGAGGGCCGGGAAGAACCGGCCCGCCTGCACCTCCTTATGGCGTTTCCGGAGCTGACGCCCCGGCAGATCGACTTGATCATCACCGGCCGGAACTGCCGGGGCGAAGAGGTCCGCGATAAAATCGGCATCGTCTGCCGCGTTTGACGCGCCGCCGTCAGAGCCGAAGCGGGGTTCGGTCGTTTTACATGATGCCGCGCAGTCGCTTAGCCGGCTCGCTGATACAATCGCGATATCAGCTGGGCCGAGACAAAATTGCCCTGGCTGGACAGGGTGCCGAAACCGGAAACCGGGGCGATCGGCAACGTGACGCCGGGATTGCCCGAGCCCACTGGCGTCGGCGGCGCGGCACCAGCCGGCTGAAGCGGCGTTGCGGTCCCAAGCCCGCCAACGGCCGCGACCGGTACGGCAATCGGCAATGTTACCCCCGGCTTGCCGAATG
>JBAVTK010000205.1:0-4344 GCA_049696095.1 Aliidongia sp.
GAGGAAGCGGCCGCGCCCTTTGCCGAGGAATATCCCTCAGTGCTGGACTATGCCCGCGATGGGCGCGAGCATCTGTTCACGGCCGACGAAACCGTGACCGCACCGGAGGAACCATTGACCGAGATGCCGGCCGAAATCGCGGCTGCCGCCGACATCGTCGTCGAGGTGGTCCCGGAAGAGATCGAAGCCAAACCCAAGCGCCGCCGGGCATCGCGCAAGAAGCCGGTCGAAGCTGCTTCCGTCGAGGGTGTTGCATCGGCCGAGGCGGTCGCACCGACCGAAAGCGGTATCGTGGTCGAAGCCGAAGCCGTAGTCGAACCGCCCGCCTCAACCGAGGCCGACACAGCCGAAATGGTCCCCGCCGCACCGGTCAAGCGCCGCCGGACCCGCAAGCCTGCGGCCGACAAGATCGCGGCCGTGCCGGAAATCGAACCTGTGCCAGAGATCGCGGTCGAACCGGCCCCCGCCAGCGCGATTGATCCGGCACCAGCCGAGTCGGATTTCGCGATCGCAACGCCGCCAACCCCCGCCGACGATTCGGCGATCCTCGAACCGGCGCCCGATCCCGAGCCGAACCGACCGCGCAAGAGCGGATGGTGGCAACGTCTCGTTCCCTAACCCGATCACGGCGATCCGTCTAATAAACTCCTTTCCCATGAAGCGGGAAAGGAGTTTTAAGCCGTTAACTCATGGCTGTGGCGTGCTTCGGATTGGCCTCTTTGGCCTCTGCGTTTTGATTTGCATACTGTATAATCCGGCTCAGTAAACATTTGTCGGGGCGACACGGGAGCATGGCGCTCGCTTTATTAGCAAAAGCCTGGCGTTTTCGTCTCTTGCCACCTTACGGTTTCCGGTCGCGGGCCGCGGTAATCTGGTTTTGGTTCGGACTTTGCCTGAGTTGCGCCGGAGCGTGGGGACTGGAAGGATGGCGTCAGGCGGAGTATCCCGCAGGATACAGTCCTACCTGGTCGGATCAGGCTGCCCTTGCCGTGCTGGTCACCCTGATCGGCCTGTGCGGCACATTCCTGATCGAACGGTTCTGGCGCGGGGCGGATACCGCAGCATTCGCGTATTATCGGCTGGTTGCCGATAATACGACGGAGATGATCGTCCTGCTCGATCGCCGCGGCACCGTCCGCTACGCCTCGCCGGCATGCGAGCGGATGTTGGGCTTTTCCCAAGCGGCCCTGACCGGCGCTCCGGCCGCCAGCTTCGTCCATCCGGACGATCGGGCCGACGCCGCGCGCCATCTGCGCGCGATGCTGCGCGGTAGGGCTGATCGGACCAATTGCTTCCGCCTCGTGAAACCAAATGGTGGTACCCTCTGGGCCGAGGCGGTTTACCGACCGATCGAAGGAGGGGCCGGAATTCGGCCGGGGCTGGTCGTGTCGCTGCGCGATGTCGGCCAGCGCCGCGAGGCCGAAGCGCTGGCGGCACGTGCGGTTGCCCGCGCGACCCTGGTGCTGGAAAGCACGTCCGACATGGTGTTTGCCGTCGATCGCAATTGGCGCCTCACCTATGTCAATCGACACGCACGCAGGCTCATCGGCCCGGATGAGGATCTCATCGGCCGGGTCATATGGGAGCGCTTCCCCAATCTCGCGGCCGGCGATCTCGCCCGGCCATGGCAACGGGCCATGGCGGAGCGGATCGCGACCACGGTTGAGACCTATTATCCACAAACCGACCTCTGGCTTGAGGTCGACGCTTATCCCTCGGTCGAAGATGACGGCATCGTCGGCTTCATCCGGAATGTTTCGGAACGCAAGCGCGCCGAACTCGACGCGGGGCGGCAACGCGAGCGGGTGACTGCCATCATCGACAACATGCCCGACGGCATGCTGCTGATCGATGCCGAGAACCGGCTTGTCGCCTGGAACCATCGGGCCTGCGAGATGCTGGGCATCGACCCCGGCATGCTGGCGGGAAGCGAGGACCGGCTCGGCGTGCTGCTGCGGTCGTTGGCCGATCACAACGACTCTGGCGACGGCGATCTCGCCGCCTCTTGGCACCGCGATTTCACCGATCGCCGGCTCTTCCACGACCGACAGCTTTACCCGACCGGCCGCTGGATCGATCGCCGCGCGACCGCCATTCCCGACGGAGGCTATCTGACCATCCTGCGCGACATGACCGGCGAGGTCGAGCGCGAACAGGCGCTGGCTTCAACCGCCGCCGAACTGGAGGCCGCGCGCCGTCTGGCCGAAGAGGCCAATCGTGCCAAATCCGAGTTTCTTGCCAATATGAGCCACGAGATCCGCACGCCGATGAATGGCGTCATCGGCCTGTCCACCTTGCTGCTCGATCACCCGCTCGGTGCCGACTCGCACCATATGGTGAGCTTGATCAAGGAGACCGCTGGTTCGCTGTTGGTGATCATCAATGACATTCTCGATCTGTCCAAGATCGAATCCGACCGGCTTCAGCTCGAAGCCATACCGGTCGATCTGCGCGACATGGCGACCGCGGCGGCGAAGATGCTGGCGACGCAAGCGGCGGAAAAGCGGCTGCGGCTCGCTGTCTCGGTCGGCGCGGATGTACCGGAATGGGTCATCGGCGATCCGACCCGCCTGCGCCAGGTGATCATCAACCTGTTGTCCAACGCGATCAAATTCACCCAAGCGGGCCATGCCGAATTGCAGATCCGGCGCGATGATGGCGACCGGATCGTCATCGAAGTGTCCGATACCGGGATCGGCATCGATTCCGACCGCCTGCATCGGTTGTTTCAGCCCTTTTCGCAGATCGACCCATCGACCACCCGGCGGTTCGGCGGGACCGGCCTCGGCCTAGCTATCTGCAAGCGCTTGGCCGAAGCGATGCCTGACGGCGCGATCACGGTCGAAAGCGTGCCCGGCGAGGGTAGCCGCTTCCAATTCTCCGCTCGGCTGCCGGCCGGCAGTCCGCCCGCCATTCCGACCGCGGCGCGATACCGAAGCCACCAGCCCGCGGCGATCCTGGTCGCGGAGGATATCGAACTCAACCGCCTCATCGTTCAGAGCATGTTGGAAGGTGCCGGCCATGCCGTGACCTTGGTCACCAATGGGATCGAAGCGGTCGAGGCAGTCGGCCGGCACCATTTCGATCTGGTCTTGATGGATGTTCATATGCCCGGTATGGACGGGCTGGCAGCGACCCGCGCGATCCGCACCGACGGCGGGCAAAACCGCGATATCCCGATCATTGCCCTGACCGCCAGCGCCATGACTGAGGAAATCGATCTATGCCGCGCCGCCGGCATGGATGATCATCTGGCCAAGCCGATCGACCGTGACCTGATGCTGCGCACCGTCGCGGTCTGGGCCGCCCGGCCGCAATCGCGCCACAGCGCGACGGTGTGTGGCCGTTCGGTTTCGACGCGACAGTAGCTCACGTCAGATTTCCGATGCGGCAAGAGAATTCGGTTCGACAGTGCGCGCCCCGCTATCGCCCGGTAAATACCGGCTTACGCTTCTCCAGGAAATGCGCCACCCCCTCGCGGAAATCCGCGCTTTGGAAGCTTTCGCGCATTTCCGTCTCGGCGAGCGTGATCGCTTCGCCCGGCGTCTGGAACGGTGCTTCCCAGATTTGCCGCTTTATCACCGCCATCGAGCGCGGTGAGACCGATTGGGCGAGGTCTAGCGCGTAGGCGCGGGCCGAAGCCACGAGTTCGGCGGCCGGGAAGATCTGGTTGACCAGCCCAAGCCGGAATGCTTCGTCCGCGCCGATTTTGCGGGCCGAGAGCAGTAGATCGAGCGAGGCCGCATGACCGACCAGCCGCGGCAAGATCCACGCGACGCCATATTCGGCGATCAGGCCGCGCCTGGAAAACGCCGTGGTGAAGAGTGCCTCGGACCCGGCAAAGCGCATGTCGCAGAACAAGGCGGCGACCATGCCGATGCCGGCGCACGGCCCGTTCACTGCGGCGATCACGGGCTTCGGCACCGCGGCGAAATACGAGACTCGGCCGCGGTAATCCGGCCTTGCATCGAGGAAATCCGGTTCTTTCTGTGGCGACTGGCCACCGGCCGCCGCGCCCGTGCTGACGCTGCTCAACCCGCCCAGATCGGCCCCGGCGCAGAAGCCGCGGCCGGCGCCGGTCAGGATGATGACGCGCACCCCGTCATCGGCCGCTGCGTCCTTTATCGCCGTGCGTAATTCCAGATCCATGGTCTGGGTCCAGGCATTCAGCCGATCCGGCCGGTTCAGCGTGATGGTGGCGATGCGCTCGCTGACCTCGTAGAGGATTTCCTGATAGCTCATTGGTCGCTCCAGTTCTTCGGTTCAGCCGGCGGCGATCGACCAGGCGATCTCGGCCATGGCGGCATAGGCGGCGCCCCGTTCGAGCGCCTGGGCGTCCGAGGC
>JBAVTK010000206.1:0-3777 GCA_049696095.1 Aliidongia sp.
GAACGGCCTTGAGCGCCAGATGGATTTCATGGTCGGCGATCTGCTCCAGGCGCCCTCGCGGCTCGAACCCAACAGCTTCGATCATGTCATGGCCAACCCGCCTTATCTGGCAGCCGGAACCGCGACCTTGCCGCCGGATGCGGCGCGCGCGCGCGCCATCGGCGAAGGCGCGGCCGATCTTGCTGCCTGGGTGGGATTTGCGCGCGCCATGGTGCGGATGCGCGGCTCGATCACCTTCATTCACCGGGCCGACCGGCTCGATGCGTTGCTGGCCGCGCTCAGTGGACGGGTCGGCGAAATCGTGATCTTTCCGCTCTGGCCCGGCGCGGGCAAACCGGCCAAGCGCGTGCTCGTGCGCGCACGCCGAGGAATCGAGACGCCGCTGAAGCTGTCGGCCGGTCTGGTATTACATGGAACCGACCGTAAATTCACCGCGGCGGCGGAGCGGATATTGCGCGAAGGGGCGGCTCTTTCGCTGATCGACTGAGCGCGTGAATCAGATTTCAGGTGATTCCACCCGAAATCTGATTCACGCGCTACATCCAAATTCTGGTCCGCCGGAGCATCGCGGTGGCATGGGCGGCATCGACCGGCGCCGAGAAGAAGTAGCCCTGGCCGAGATCGCAGCCCTGGGCCTTGAGATGGGCGGCCTGTTCGGCGGTCTCGACCCCCTCGGCCACGACATGCAAACCGAGGTCGCGGCCCAATTCGATAATCGTGCGAACCAGACGCCGCTTTTCGGTGGAGTTGGCGATGCCGGAGACGAAGGATCGATCGATCTTCAACTCATCGAAGGGGAATTTGTGCAAATAGCTCAATGACGAATAGCCGGTACCGAAATCATCGAGCGAAAGTGTTACCCCGCGCCGCTTGAACTCGGTTAAAAGCTCCAGCATCGCGGCCGGATCCTCCAGCAGCACGCCCTCGGTGATTTCAAGTTTGACGCGGCGCGCCGCCGCTTCATGCTGATCGAAATAATCGAGGAGCCGGCGGGCGTTGCGTGGATCGGTGATTTGCCGGGGCGATATATTGACGGAGACCGTCAATTCGTCGCCCGGCATGCGGTCGTGCGCCCAACGCTTGGCCTCCTCGGTCGCCTCATGCAGCACGAATTCGCCGAGCGCCACGATGGCGCCGGTTTCCTCGGCGATCGGAATGAACCGCATCGGATCGATCGGGCCAAGTTCGGCGTGACGCCACCGGGCCAAGGCCTCAAAGCCTCTGAGCCGGCCGGTCCCGAGATCGATCAAAGGCTGATAGTCGAGACGAATATCGCAATCCTCGATCGCGAGCTCGAGATCCTGTTCGATCTGCAGGCGTATCCGGCTTTCGGTGCGCATGCCGTCATCGAAACTTTCCAGATGGTTGCCGCCGGTCGCCTTGGCCCGGTCGAGTGCGGCGCGGGCATCGCGCAATAGATCGTGTCCGGCCACGATCTGCAAGCCTGACCAGGCCAGCCCGCCACTGACGCGCGGGGTAATGGTCTGATCGCCGAACGCCACGGGCGGGGCAAAGGCGCTGTGCGCGGCTTCGATCAAGCCGCCGCGGCGACCGGCGGACAGATCGCGAAACCAGACAACGAACTCGTCGCCGCCGGTGCGCGCGCAAATATCATTCTCGAACGCCAGCGCGCTGAGTCGCTCGGCGATCGCCGTCAAGACGATGTCACCGATCCGCTGGCCATGGGCATTGTTGATCTGGCGGAACCGGTCGATATTGACGACCAAAACCGCCGATTCGGGCAGCGGCCCGCCGGTGGCGATCTCCCGATCCATCCGGTCGAGCAGGAAGGCGCGGTTGCCGATGCCGGTCAGCGGATCTTCATAGGCCGCCGCTTCGAGCTTGCGCTCATAACTTTTTCGCAGCGTAATCTCAGACAGAATCAAAAACACCCCGCCTTCGCTCGTCTCCTCCCGGCTGATATCGAGCCATCGGCCGTTCGGCAGCAGGACTTCGCCGGGGGTCGAGAGCCGTGCCACCCAGTGCGACCGGTCGGGCGGGAACGCGCAGGCGAAGGGCACCCGTTCCTTGATGCGGGCACCGAGCGGTGCGAGGAATTCACCGACACGGCTATTGGCGACGACGACCATGTTCTTGGCATCGAGCAGCAGCATCGCCTCGGTCGAACTCTCCAACGCCTCGACCAGCCGGCCCTGCGCCGAGCGGCGGCGGCTCTTCTCGACCTCCATCATAGTGCGGATGCGGTTCTGCATGACCGATAATGAGGCAAGCAGCGAGCCGGCCTCGTCGTCGGCACCCGTCGGGATCGGCGTCTCGAACACACCGGCGGCAATTTGATCGGCAACCGCTGCCGCAGCCCGCAACGGGCGCACGATCTGCCGGGAAAACACCAGGGCGAGCAACAGCGACAGCCCGACCGCGCCCGCGGTAATCGCAATACTGAGCCGCCATGTCAGTTCGGCTTCATCGATCGCGCGCTCCCGATCAATGAAGCCATCCTGCGCCATCTGCTCGATCGATTGCTCGATCGCATCTCGGATACGCACAGCGAGCGGCGCCAGGCCGGTATCCGTGGGCGAGACCTCGCGGCGCGACAGCCACTCGGTCATCAGGCGGCGAATGTCGCGGATGCCGGCAACCGCCTCGGGCGAGGAAGCCCGCTCCTCGGCCGTGTCGAGATCGGCGAAGAGACTACGCCGCGGATCGTCCTGGTGGGCGGCGGGCCAGGACGGTATCATCGCCCAGGCGCTGTCATTGTCGAGTTGTTCGAAGATCGTGCCGGCAGCGCGGGCGAAATTGATCGCCATCAGCGGCCGGTCGTAAATCTCGGCGTTGATCGGGCCGAGATTGCCGATTTGAACGATGCCCCAGGCGCCCAACACTCCGGTAATGGCACTCATGCCGAACAAGGCGAGAAGCAGCCTGGTTCCGATCGAGCGCGGCATTAACGTGCGGTGCAACGGCCCCTCCCGCCGCCCATTGGCATGATCGATAGTCTCGGGCCGATCGCCCGCAAATTGATGATGTCGGCGGATTGGTTACGATCGGGATAAGTTTGGGGCGAGGCGACGGTCAGGCCGCGGGCCAAGATTCCGCGTGCGCGGATCGGTCACGACAGAAAGGGTGGCTTTCATGCGCATCTCCTCTATCATTACACGTCGTTCCGCCGCGGAGGATCGGTTCCTTTGCCCGCAGGCTCGGTCATTTCGACGCCAAGGAAAGAGTGTGCAGTGAGTTCCATCGATCCTCAGATTGCCGTTCCGATGCCATCCCGCGAGGATGCTCAGATCCTGGTTGCCGAAGTCGAGGCGCTGGGTGTTCGCCTCGCCCAGGTGCGTGAGAGTATCGGCCGGGTCATTTTCGGGCAGCAGGCGGTGGTCGATCAGGCGCTGATCACGCTCCTGGCCGGCGGGCACACGCTGCTGGTCGGCGTGCCGGGGCTCGCCAAGACCCGGCTGGTCGAGACGCTGGGCCGCGTGCTCGGCCTCGAAGACAAGCGTATCCAATGCACGCCCGATCTGATGCCGGCCGACATCATCGGTTCCGAAGTGCTGGAAGAGGGTGAAAACGGACGGCGGGCCTTTCGGTTTCTGCCCGGTCCGGTCTTTTGCCAAGTGCTGATGGCCGACGAGATCAACCGCGCCAGCCCGCGCACGCAATCGGCCTTGCTCCAGGCGATGCAGGAGCATCGCGTCTCGGTCGCCGGGCATTACCATCCCCTGCCCCGGCCGTTTCATGTGCTGGCGACCCAGAACCCGATCGAGCAGGAGGGCACATATCCGCTGCCCGAGGCACAGCTCGACCGGTTCCTGATCC
>JBAVTK010000207.1:0-3557 GCA_049696095.1 Aliidongia sp.
ACGTCGGGGCGACTGACTGAGCCTCGTAACCGACCTCCGACCAGTTCGGGCACTCGACAAACCCGCGCATGCGGGCTGCATCGCCCGGCGCTGTCAAGGCGAGCGCCGGAGTACAATCGTCAATGACCTTCCGGGTCCGTTCGGCCTGACGAGCATTACGAGGCGGATAGCAAGGTACCGGTACGACGCCCGCGACGAGGCACCCTACGAAAGCGGCAATATAGTGTGGCCCCGGTGGGTAGAGTAATGCCACGCGATCGCCGCGCTGAGAGTTCTCTTTTAGTTTCATCGCAATGCGAATCGCATTGCGATGGATCTGACCGTAGGTAATTTCTTCGGTTTGATCCTCGCCGGTAAGAAAGAGATAAAGCCTCTTATCCGGATCCGCCGCCGCCTTTGCCGCCAATATAGCCGGAAGCACCAGGTTCGCCGGTGCCTCAGGCGGTCGCAAAAGTGCTCCTTCGTAGTCCATATAAGCTACTACTCGATCTATAGGGCGAGAACAGGCGCCCGAATTAGAACCGACATTTGAACATAACGCAACGATCATCGACCCGGACAGTTCGTCGGTGGCTGGGTTAGGTCGATCCAACGCCCTAGCGATCAAAAACATGTCTTGACGCTTTTGGTGGGACGTATCATCCTGTCCGCGATCATATTAGGAAACAGGGCGTGTGTTTGTCATCTTGGCTCAACCGTGTTAACGATAAAATGATCAAACCCTTCGGCACGGAAAATTGCCTCGATCATAAAGAGAGTCTATTTTTTTTCGAATTGCCGAACGCGACGGAACTATCGGTGAACGCAGAGGACGTGGCATGACTAATCCATTTGAAGACGATACAGCCTCCTATTACGTTTTATGTAATGATGAGAGGCAATATTCACTATGGCCGGAAACAGTTTCTACTCCCGACGGATGGAGTAAACAGTATGGCCCAGAGAGTCGAGCATCCTGTCTTTCATTTGTCGAAGCCAATTGGTCCGATATGCGACCGAAAAGCTTGATCGAAAGTATGAAAGAATCAGCTTGAGGAAAATTGATGTGCCGATTGGCTGGAAATCGGTCGATTGGTCAGCCGGTAATTTGGTTTTGGATGATGGAAAACCCGGCTCTGGCGTGTCGTGTGGCATAGCTGGGTATTCGGGGCCTATGAGTATAGCCCCGAGACCCAGGCCTCCTGTACCTCCTTTGTCGAAGCCAACGGGACGGATATGCGGCCGAACAACCTGATCGAGCCCATGAAAGAATCCGCGTGAGAGAAATTGGTGTCTCGATTTTTTAGAAGTTCGGCGAAAAGTCGCGTGGTGATTTATTGTTTGTACGGTGGCGTAAGGCGGATCGTGGTTTTATAGTGAAGCCGAGAGATAGTCGGAGGAGCCATTGAGACTGTTGATGATCACGATCTACCGGCTAGCAAGTAGATTCCTTGGCAATGGTGATGTTTGGCGTGATGACCGGTGTGTTTTTGGCGGTTGCCATGGTCACTTGGGCATCAGCATTGACGCGGGAAAAGTGTGCCTTAAAGAACTTAATCATCGGGATTTTTTACATGAAAATTGTTCCAATTAATTTAACAGATGTTGAATCTAAATGCGCAGTTCGAGTTTTTTGCTTACCCTATGCTGGAGGCAGTGCTTTGATCTACCGGGGGTGGCAGCAACTTGTTCCTGACTGGATGCATGTCTGTCCGATCGAACTTCCTGGGCGCGGAACGTTATTTGCTGAAGCCCCGGCGCATTCGCTTGCCGAACTTGCTCGGGAGGTAAGCGCTGTTTTACTGGCATGTGAGGGGCACCCTTTCGCTCTTTTCGGCCATAGTATGGGGGCGTTGATTGCCTATGAAGCGGCTCGCACGCTCGAACTTGCGGGCTCTCGCAGCTTGGTCTACCTTTTCCTCTCGGGGGCTCGTCCGCCATTCCTGTCACGAAACCATGAGCCGATCAGCCATCTGCCCGATTCTGAGTTTATCGAAAAATTGCGAAAATTAAATGGCACTCCGAAAGAGGTATTGGATCATGGAGAGTTAATGGAACTGCTGCTTCCAGTGATAAAGAATGATTTTAGGATCGTAGAGCGACATGAATTTGAGCATGGGAAATTGATAGATACGCCAACGGTTGCTTTTACTGGAGTTGAAGATAGCGAAGTCAGTGTTAATGATGTTTATCAATGGAGTAAATTAATAAATAGCCGATTGAGGGTTGTAGAGCTATCTGGTGATCATTTTTTTATAAAATATCGATCAAAAGATATTCTAAAAGAAATGACCAATTGTCTTTCAAGTCCATTTAGAGAACATTCTGTACCAAAGGCATGTTCGCCAGTATCGTTATTTTGGAGTGAGTAAAGTATAATGATAGAACTTATCAATATACTGGAGCGCCGGTCGCGATGGTTGCTCATATCTGGAGTTTTTGCAGGTTTGATAGCCGGCTTGAGCTATGCCGGACTTGTTGGCATCATCAACCAAGGAGTTCTGGACACTGCATCCGGGGCATCTCTTGGCCTCGAATTGATAGCAGTCTGTGCCGTGCATATAGCGATGCGCCAAGCCAGTACGCGGATTATCCTAGAGCTATCACAGTCTTTATTGTGCGAGTTAAGGATAGATCTCTGTCGCCGAATTCTCGCGTCACCTCAAGAAAAACTTCGTACTCTTGGTAAACATCGTCTACTTCCCATCCTGACTCATGACGTCGACACTCTATCGGATGGGTATGAAGCACTCATTGGAATTTTCCGGAATGCGGTCGTAATTATAACCTGTTTATGCTATCTCGGTTGGCAGTATTTCCCGCTTTTATTAATATTTGGTGTAATTTTGTCCATCGGAATGACGATGGTGCACGGGCTTGGGAGAGCGCCTATTCGAGACATCGCTAATGTTCGTTCCGATCTCGACGAACTTTATCGGTATATACGCAATTTGATTGATGGCAGTAAAGAGCTTCAGTTAAATAATGAGCGAGGGCGTGGTTATATTGATCAAGTAATATTCCCTCAAGCGAAAGAAATACGTCGGAATTGGGCGCGTGCGATAATGCGATTTTCTGTCGTGATGGCGTCCGGAGAAATAATATACTTTCTCTCCATTGGAGTTTTGTTGATCGTACTGCCTCAATTGGTTGCTCTGCCGTCAGGCGTATTGGCCACATCAGCCATTACGTTGCTCTTTATGGGGACACCCATCAACGATGCTTTGATGGCACTGCCCGCCGTCGGGCGTGCAACGGTCGCGCTGAACCGGATCAACCAACTGGAACATTCGCTACCTTCATCAAAGCCGAGTGCGGGCGGCTTCTTATCGAGCCATGGTAATCTACGGCTGGAATTGTCCGCGATCCGACATCGCTATGCCGCGGACGAGGATCGCCAGTTCACTTTGGGACCTCTCGATCTATCGATTCGCGGCGGTGAAATTCTCTTCATCGTCGGTGGCAATGGCAGCGGAAAAAGTACGCTTGCAATGTTGATCTTGGGCCTGTATCGCATAGAGGAAGGTGAAATACGTCTCAACGGCGATCTGTTGACCGACCAAATACGGGATGAGTAT
>JBAVTK010000208.1:0-1611 GCA_049696095.1 Aliidongia sp.
GTTTAACGACATACCGGTCGCACATTGTTTTTCGGCGCTTCACGCCGAAAAATAATCGATGCCATAACTCTTTCAGGGCTTGCATCTTTTATGGCAGAAAAATTTTAATGTCAACGCAAAATGAAAATGTCACCTAGTTTGTGCAAAATAAAAGTGTCACCTTCAACCACTCAGAACGACTTTTAGATGGTTGTGCAAAATTGGACATTCTCCAATTTTAATAAAAAAAATTTAATCTTCTTCTTCTTCAAAGCGAAATTGTTCATAAGTTCATAAGTCTTTAGTAAACTTTTACCTCAATTCATTGACTTATGAACTTATGAATCAATGAGCGTCGGCTGTTCGCAAGTTCATAAGCCCAAAACGAAACATTGCTAGATTTTGCTCGCTTATGAACTTGTGAACAGCCCTTAGTTATACTTTCAGCCCTTCTAAAAATTGCATGCAATGCCCTTTCTGTGCCTTTCAATAATTGTCAGTGGCTTTTTGAGCTCTGCTAAAACTTCTAACTCCTTATGGTCTAACACTGTCTTCTTTGCTGCAATTTCTTCATAGATTGAATACTTTATCTTCTTTCCTTCATACTCGATGCTGATTCTCCCTTTTGCTCCTTCTAAAACAGTCACTTCGCTTCCTCTCATTCTTCTCGCTCTATTTTTTAATTGAAGTTGATACACAACGTTTTGATACTGGACTTCTAAATTTTTTAAAATTTTACGCTTCTCTTTAATAACCAAAATTTTATCCAAATCCATACTAGAAAGTAGTTCGATATGAGCATCTTCTTTACTTTCTGCCTCCTTGGCAAACTTCAAATTATGTTCCTTTAGATACTCCTCTAAAAAATCATTTCCTCTTTCCATCGTTGCTATACCTCGACGTCTCATCTTTTTAATTAATCGATCTTGCAATGTTCCATTAGCCCTTTCTACTCGACCTTTAGCTTGAGGGCTTCGAGCATGAATCATTTCAACACCTAGCTCTTTCATTGCTCTTTCAAATTGACTACGCCTTATATCCGTCGCTTTTGCTTCTCCTTTAGATACCTTAAAAATACTATGCCTATCGCTATAAAGGGCCAAAGGACGATTATACCGACCTATATACTCTCTCATAAGCTCTAGATAATCTTGAGTGGTTTCATGTTCTACAAATCGCATAGCCATGATTTCAGAAGTGGCATCATCGATCATTACCAACAAGCAGCATCTTGGCCCTCTATCCTCAAACCAGTCTTCGTAACTACCATCGAGTTGAATAAGCTCTCCTCTTCTGGAGCGCCGCTTTCTTCGAGGATGTGTGGTGATTTTCTTTTCCTTTTTGGGTTGCCATCTTCCTTCATTCGTCATTTGCTGACGAAGCCATTCTCGGCTCACTTTAATCCCATATTCTTCTTTCAAAGTCTCCTGAAATAATGTGGGACCAAATCCGGTAAACTCCTCTTTGATTATGAGTTCTTTTACTTTGGCTTTGAGTTTTTCATTCATGCGCCGGTTGCTTGATTTCCCCCGACCTTGATGAATCAACCCTTCTGCCCCTTTGCTTTTGTACCTTTTGCATATTCTTTTTGTTTGACGAAGACTGATCTTCAGCGTTTCACTGGCTTTTTTC
>JBAVTK010000209.1:0-6935 GCA_049696095.1 Aliidongia sp.
GCTCCGCCCCGAGCATCGCCATCCAACAGCCCTCAAGGCCGAGGGGGATGTGAACGGTTACCACCATAGGGTGATTTACGGAGAGTCAGTGTATGTTAGATCTAGCTCGGTAAATATGTACGCCACACTTCTTTCTGACGATAAGGATTCAATTTCAGAGAAGGTAATAATTAGAGAGGATAATCATACTATTTCATACTCAGGAAATATGACTGATAAAGGTGTAGTTCGCGTAAAGGAAGTAACTGTTGCTATGCCTCTTGGGGTTGCCTTGTCTTTTGCAGGAGCTATTCTTAGTCACCTTCAGGCGTTTCATCCAGAAGTGCTCGCCGCTCATAATATATCTTTAGCCCCTATACTGGCTGGTGAAAAAAATGAATAGGCACGAACAAAGAAAAATGGATACAATGAAGCGGCATTCAGCGGCCAATTCCATGGGCGCTATCTCATCACTTCGGACTCATGCGCCGTTCCACAACACATTGGTAACCATAGGCCACGGCTCACCTATTGCGTCTGGAGAAACTCGGGCGCTGAGGACTCCCCCATCATCCGTTGCGTCGGAGGGGTCTTTAGGCTACACTACAGCAACGATGTTTGATTTTCAGGCTGGATTGGCAAAGACTGTGATAGCTCTTGAAATGAAAATTGACCATCTTTCTGAGCGTTTCTCCGCGCTAGAGGGCGCGATAGGGAGCATGCTGCACTCTAGCAGCGTTGCCTTGCTCCGAGAAGACGTAAGTGATGAGCATCTTAAGCAAGAAATAAAGCAGCATTTTGTGGATCATGACGGCGAGACCCTTTACCCGTCAGATATATCAGACGCACTAAATGTTGATTATGACCGTGTGGAAAAACTCATTGGAGAGATGGCGGAAGATGGAAAAATCAAAAGAGTCTGATGACCAGAAGCCCGCAGCGCCTTTCCATGGAAGAAATGATGGGGATCGGATATCTGGAGAACGGATTTTGGTAAAATGCAGAAGTCCAGGGAAATGGGAGCTTTATAGGATGACCGGGCAGCATAATGGCCACAAGACTACCGCTAAGAAAAATGCGACCGCGATCATAGAGGCCGGCTATACCAATCAAAAATAGGAATTTTGAGTTCCTAGATTCCAGGAGTCTCCCGCTCGTCCAGTATTTCGCGTCGTCGGCTCGTCTATCCCGCGCCCTCATGGCGTGCACCTAACTACGCTCCGGCACCGTGAATCTACGGCGCCATCGCCGATTTCCACAGCTTCCCCGCTGGTGGCGGGTGCCTATGCGACCAATCGGAGTCCGCCTGTCACCTCGTCCGATTCCTTCGGATCGAAGGCGCACCGGATCGCTACCCATGCAGGCTCGGCCTGAAATCCCTTGAAGTGCGGGCATTGCAGACAGGATTCCGCGTCCCGTTCCCGGCTGATCATCGGGCAAAAAATCCGACCGGCGATGCAACACAACCGTTCCTGCTCTATCATGGGAAAAGCTCCTCCTGCCTGACTCGACTCTCATGGGTTGCTGAATTAGGATCTCCTCGCCAATAATTGAGGGGAGAGAACATGGCTTATGGACCGGGGCAAACCTGCCCAACGTCGGGGATCTATCGCGTTGATCACGACAGGAACCACAAGACGCCGCATGAAATAACCATGGTAGCGGGGAAAACGTTCCCGCCATGCGCGGGATGTAGCAGCGGGCCGCAGTACAGCCTTGTGCGGAAGACGGAACATCTGCGGGATTAGCGAGCGGGAGCGCGCCGCCCGGAATCGGTGGCGCGCTCATTTCTCCACCTTCGCCCCGCTGGTGGCGGGTGCTACATAATACCGCGCCAATCTTGACCTCCATGTTGGCGGCACCGTCTATCGCGCCGATCGTTCGGTGAACGCTCGGTCACTCGGATACGCTACACGATCCGAGTGACCAGGGTTGTGTGACTTTTCATAAATCTCATTTTTGTATTTTGTAAGCCTCCGAACGCGGGGCTGCATCGCCTTCTCATCGCCCGAGGAGGAGCGCCGCCGCCACGCCGCTTCGCAAGATCCACGGCCCGCTCAAGACGAGATTATGCCCGAGCCGACCAGGGCACCCCGCCCGATCACCAGGAGACCAATGATGACCGACAGGTTCGAGGAAGAACTGATGGAAGACCTGATGGCCGGACCCGAGACGGGCGGCCACGTCGCCATGGACGAGTTCGAAGGCTCGGACGAGTTCGACGAAGCTGACGAATTCGAGGACCTAGCGGAATTCGAAGCCGCGGACGAATTCGATGAGGCCGACGAAATGGATGAGGCCGAGGAGGAATTCGCCCCAGAGGCTTTCTCGGACGAGTTCGAGGATGCCATGGCGGACGCCCTCGACGCGGACGACGCTGACGAGTTCTTCGGTAGGATCGGTGGCTTTCTCAAGAAAGTGGGAAGAGGCGTCGGCAGCGTTGCCCGCGTCGTGGGCCCGCTCGCTAGCATGATCCCGCTCCCCCAGGCCCAACTCATCGGCAAGGCCGCGGGGCTGCTTGGCAATGTCCTGGCGGATGAAGGCGATGAGATGGATGCCTTCGACGATCTGGCCGACTATGCCGAGGATGAGGACGGGCTGGACGCGCTCGCACCGGCGATTGCCGCGGTCGCGATCCGCTCGGGCTTGAAGCACGAGGCCGCGCGGCTGCCGCGGGCGCAGCGCCGCGAATTGGTGAAGACCGTGGCGGCTGCGACTAAACATATCGCCCACAAGCACGGCCCGCAGGCTGTCCAGGCGCTGCCCGCGATTGTCCGCCATGCCCGGAATGTCGCAATCCGCAAAAACCTGCCGGCCAAACATATTCCAGCACTGGTCGCGCGCACCGTGCGTACGGCGGTGAAGTCACCCCGTGTGCTCCGCAAACTCGTCGGCGCCAGCCACCGGCTGCGTAGCGGGTACAAGCACCATCATGGCGGAATGGCGCGCGGTGTCGGGCGGACCCGGCATCGCGGGCGCCGCGGCTTTGGCGGGCCGGTCAATTACGAGGGGCCCGGCGGGTACGCGGGTTCCGGCCGGTATGCCGGACCAGGCCGTCGTGGCGGGTCTGGTCGTTATTTCACCGAGCCTGGCTTGGGCGTCGGCCCCCGCGGCCTCGGGCGGCATCGTGGCCGCGGGCATCGTGGTATCGCCGGATCGCTCGGCGGCGGTACCTGCCCCGGCTGTGGTCGGCGCCGGACCTTGCGGTTCGACGGCCCAGTCCAGGTGACGATCGAGTCGACCTGAATCGATCGGGAACGAGGGGGAATCGGCGTAAGTCGCAGTCACCCCCTCGAAACCGCCCTTTTTCAACCCATCGAATGGCATCGTTGCCCGTCGCGACCGACGTGGGACATCCGATCATGGCAGAAAAGGCAACCCCGCCCGTCAGAGCGTTCCTGCGCGCCCGTATCCTCGGGCTCGCCGCCCGAGCCAGACGCCTGGCGAGCATCAACTACGACTCGGTTGGCATTCGGCCGCAGGATCTGCCGTTCGTGCCATCGCCGGAACATTTCAAGGCGGCCAATGAGCGGCTAGCGTCGATCGATCGCGAGATCGCCCGGCGGCTTCGGATCGTGCAACGCGAATGGAGCCATTCCGCCCCGCAACGCGTTCTCATCGATATTGCTATGGTTGAACGCGAGATCGACCGCGCCCGACGCGCCTTCGGTATGTTCTTCGAGGTGTTCAGTCAGCGCGGCAGCACCTTCGCCCCGGTATTGGCGGCGCACGACGTTATCGCCAAGGATTGCTACGCAGCCGTTCACGAAGCGGCCCCTCGCCTGCTTGAGCGCACGACGCTGGCGCCGGTGACCTATATGGAACATGGCTACTCGCCGGCAACGATGCGCCGCGGCGCCGTGCTGTCGCGCCTGCTTGGTGAAGCGAACCCTTTTCCGATCATTCGCATTCCTTGGGATAGAGACAACCCATGGCAAGCGGTATTCATGCACGAGGTCGCGCACAATCTTCAGGCTGATATGCGGATCTGGCAGGAGAACAAGGCAGCCGTCGCCAAGCGGGCGCTTGTCAGCTCCGGCGACCGGGTGCTCGGCCTGATCTATGGCCGCTGGCACAAGGAGATCTTCGCCGATCTGGCCGCCCTGCTCCTGGGCTGTCCGGCAGCGGCCTGGGGCATGGCACAGTTTCTGACCCATCCGGCGCCGCGCGCCCTGACTTATCGCGCCGGCTTCCACCCGACCGGTTTCCTGCGCGTGCTGATCTTGACCGAGATGCTGCGCCGGATGGGTTTCGGCGCCGATGCTTCGCGGCTTGAGCGGGTATGGCGCAACCTCTACGATCCGGGACGTTTCCATCGTCTGCCGCCGCGCCTGCTGGCGAGCGCCGACCGGGTGATCCCACAGATCGTCGATGAGGTCGCGTTTCAGACCCGGCGCAATCTGGCGCACCGTGCGCTTGCGGATGTCATTCTGTTCCAGCGCGAAGATGAGGAAGCGATCAAGGAAGCCACGCGACGGCTGACCGAGGGTGGCCTGCCCGATCCGGCGCTGCCGCCGCGCCATCTCGTCAGCGCGGCCAGCTACGCTCTGCAATCCGGACTGATCAAGCCGCGATCACTCTCCGAAAGGGTGGTGGCCCGTCTGGCCGAGCATCACCCCCCTGCCCCCACCACGCTCGGAGCTGCACAGGCGGCGCTGGCTGCCTGACCCGCGAAATCAACGAAACGAGGTAGGTCATGACCTTTCCCCCAAATAGTTCCGCCCGCGGTCCAGGCTCCAGCTTTCCGTCGAGCGGCGGCTCTTCTGTCAAATCCCGCGGCCAGACTGGCTCAAATAGCAATTCCTACAATCCCGGCGCCAACGCGACGATCAATCTGACGCTCGATAATTTGCTGCGCAATCATCTCAAAGTGAACGATCCGCGCAACGCCAAGCAAATCGCCGACGGATTATTGTCCTATTACCAGGACCTCCCGCAAGCCGCCGGGATTCAACAGGAAGTACTTGGTTTGCCCTATTTGCCGGCACCGACCATGGGGCCATTGCCGGTGCCGGCCTCGCCCAGTTCGTCGGATGCGGAATTCCGCATCGCCAATGGCGATGTCGAGAAGGCACTCGTCGATCTGGCGAATAATCCCCTGACCAACGACATCACGCCTGAGATGCAAGGCTGGGGTGATTCGATCCGCGCAGCCATCGTGCAAGGCCACGCCGCCGCCCGCCAGGGCCTTGACCCGACCCAACGCGACAAGGTGATCGCGGTGCGCCGTCAGCTCGGCGAATATGCCCGCATGGCGCGCTTCGTCGGCTCGCTCTCACCGGGCATGACCCAGAATTTCCGCCGGCTCGGGCGCGCATTGGACGAGGTTTCGGCGGTACTGCTCGTTACCCTGGGCGAATCGCTGGCCAGCGTCGGCTTCGCGACCGGTTACTATCTGCTGCAAGTCCCGCTGCCGGAGTTGCAGCAGCGGCGCGATTCAGTGATTTTCGCGCTACGCAACTTCAATGGCGGTTCACAGCAATCCTACGGCCCGGACGACTGGCCGCGCGGCATTGATGCATATCGCCGGCTGTATAATTGGCTGGAGGAACAGGGCCAGGGCGATCTGCGCTCTCTGCTGCTGGAGAACGAGGTGGCGCAGGCGATGGATGCGCTGATCACCCGCGCCCAGAACGGCACATCCGACGGGCTGCGGGCCCTCGGCGTGACGGCCCAGCTCGATATCGAGCGATTCCGCCGCATGGCGATCGTGGCACCGGGGGCGATGTCCCGCGAGGATGGCCGGTTCGATCGTTCGCCGCCGCTCGAAGCCTTTCTTCAGTCGCTCGAACTGTTCGCCGAGACGTTCCGACCGGCCGGCGGCCTGCGCCTGTTGCGCATCGCGCGCTCGCCGATCCTGCTTTATGGCCTCTACAACATCAATCAAATCGAGGATGACAATGCGCTGTTCGATCTGATCTCGGTGCGCGGCACGCTTGCGACCATCTTCGATGGGCTATTCCCGAGCAACAGCGCACGCGGGGTCCAGCCGCAAGTCCTGCTCGATATGGTCTTGCTCGCGCTCGACCGCGGTATCGATCTGCTGGCACTCGGCTCGGCCACGAAAGAGGGCGGGCCGACAGAGTGGCGGGCGATCGCATTTTGGTCGATTATCAAGGTAATACATCAGCTGCTGATACATGGTGACCGCTCATTTTCCGCCGGTCCGATCCATGATTATCAAATAAATCCCCATAACGTCTGGTTCACCAATGATTTGGTCCAGATTCATGCGGATTACAAATTGGCGACCGGCAACGTCCCTGGCTTGCTACGAGCGTTTCAGCGCTATTTCTCGATTCCATTGACCGCGGTACCACATCACCTCGATGACCGAAAACACAAGGGCTTGGCCGAAGAGCTGCGCGTGCAAGCCAGCCTCGAAGAGCGCTGGGAAAATCTGGTGCGCACGGTCGCACCGGAAGCCGGAGACCAGCAATCCGTGTTCGTGCTGCTCCGCAAGGTGATTGAGCAAGCGGCGTTCGAGGCCAAGGTTCATCACCTGCCGCGCGTGGCGCCCCCGCTGCCGCAACAATATGAACAGAGCTTGGACATGATCGCGAGGAGTTTGTGATGTCCGGTACAACCAATTTTTTCCCCCGGTCGGCGAACACCGTGAGCCGACCTGAAATCCCCGCTGGCGATCTGACCTCGACGGTCGATCTCTCAGCCTTGCATGCGCTCGCGGCGCTGGGGAGCGATCGCGAATCGCGCGCCACTCTCCTCGGTGTCTCGGCCGTCAGCGCGCTGCTGCTCGCGGACTTGGTCGAGCATGTCAAGCATCTGGGAAAGCAGCAGGAGATCATCGCCAAGGTGGTCAAGAAATTGGAGCATGTGACAAATTCAAGCGTCAATGGCGTGGTCGCTTCTACCACCCAGACGGCCGCCGCTGCTCAGCCTGGTGTTACTCAGGAAGTTACAGAAACGCCGGATCTGCAAATGACTGTCGTGCTTGA
>JBAVTK010000210.1:0-2791 GCA_049696095.1 Aliidongia sp.
CCCCGCTGATCGACCCGGAACGCCGCCAGCCGCGCCGGAGCTTGAGCGGCGAACTCCCCAGCCCCTTCACCCCACCCCCCGGCTGCGCCTTCCACCCGCGCTGCCCGCAGGCGCAGGAGATTTGCCGGAGGGTGGTGCCGGTGGTGGCGCCGGTCGGGGCGGGGCGCGAGGCGGCTTGCCACTTTCCGCTGGTGGATGGTTGATCGCGATCCGGGCTTGCCCGGCGTGATGCTTCGCCGCGCTACGCTTGCTCCTTGGGTAGTTCATCGCCCTTGATCGGCGGGTTTCCGGTGCCGGCGCGTTGAAGAACCTCAAGCGCGCGCTGTTGCGCGCACGAGACTTCCGCGGATGGAATATCCCCGTCGCCGACGAACGCATCGAGCCATTCTTCCAGAGCTTCGCCGTTGTCGTTGCGTTCATGAGCCTGGCGAATGCAACGACAGCAGCTTGGGGAGGCAAAGCGGTGTCTCCCAGCCGGAACTGGCCAGGAGGCACCAAGGCAGTGATCTCCATCTGTGCAAAAAGGCGGCCTTCGTCAGCAGGGTTTTTCGTGCGCCTTCAGCTTTTTCTCCGCAGACCGCTCATCGCTTGGATTTATGGGTGCCGGTGGCATGCCGCCGGACGGTTCCGGATGGGCGACGTATTCGAAATCGGGCGCTTCGTTCCACGGACCATGGACGTCATTGCCCTGGGACAGATTGAACACGAGCTTCACTGTTTCGTCGGGCGCCACATTCCCGAACATCGGGTCGGTCAGTTTGCCCATCGCATCCAGTGCCTTCATGAACATGTTCGCGTGCGTGATCTCGCGCGTCAGCAGATGCGTCAGGACCTTCTTGGTGCCGTCGTCATCTGTCGCCTTGATCAGCGCCTCGTAGGTCTGGCGCGCACCGGCCTCCGAGGCGATGTTGGCCCGAAGGTCGCGGACCACGTTGCCGCCTTCGTTGATATAGGCGGCCGTCCAGCAACTGCCTTGGCTATCCAGGAAATGCGGGCCGCCGCCCTTGAGCCGAAAGAGCGGAGCGTCGTAGACGGCGGTCTGGTCGATCTTGCTGGTATGCTGCGCGATCAGAATGCCCACCATTTCGAGGTGGCTGAATTCCTCCATCGCAATGTCCTGGAGCATGTCCCGGATACCGGCATTCTCGACATGGAAAGACTGCACCCAATACTGCAATGCTGCCGAGAGTTCGCCGGTGGCGCCACCGAACTGCTCCAGCAGAAAAGTGCCGAATCGGGCGTCCGGCTTGCCGACCTTGACCGGCTGAATCAGTTCCTTGCGATGTAAGAACATCTTGTCACCTATCAGAAGAAGGGAGAGATCCGCCGCAGCTGTCAGGCAGCATGCGCGGGGGCGGCTGCGCTCTTGTTGATCTCCTTGTTGGCAAGGTCGTTGAGGAGCCTGTCGGCCTTCTTCTCCTCGTCCAGGGTCGTTTGGAGCAATGCCACGACATCCTTGTGGCCAGCGGCCTGCGCCCAGGCGATCAGGGCGCCATAGCGGGCCATTTCGTAATGTTCGACCGCTTGACCGCAGGCCGCCAAACCGGCATCGCGAACGGCGCCGACATCGCTGCCGCTGATGACCTCCTCGCCCTCCTCGATCAGTCCCTTGATCGCCTCGCAGGCGACGGCCTTCGCCGGTATATCGAGCTTCTGAAACACCTGTTCCAGGCGCTCCACCTGATGGACGGTTTCCTGGCAATGCGCCGTGAAAGCCTCCTTGAGCGCAGGTGACTGCGCGTTCTTGGCCATCTTCGGCAACGCCTTCAGCAACTGCCGCTCGGCGTAATAGATGTCCTGGAGGAAATGCTTGATCAAATCATCGAGGGATTTCATGACGATTCATCCTGTGGGTTGAGGAGAAGATTAGGGCCCGTTGCGAGGAATTTCGAATTCGGAGAAGTCCCCCGGCGGCCGAGCCGACGCGAATTTGCCGTCGCACCAAGCTTCATAGTTTCGCCACCACATGACTGGCGGCCTCGAGTAGCTCACGCGCGTGACGGACGCTCGTTCCGGCGACGCTCATGGCAGCGCCGAGTCTGTGGAGGTCAGAGAATCGACGGAAGGATGATTTCATCAGGCACCTCCAAATCGACGATGCAAACGCCGGTTCAGCTCAATGAAAAATGAGGAACGCGATGATCAGGATCGGAATTGGAATCCCGAGAAGCCAAAACAGTCCGTATTTCATGATCTATATCTCCTTGGCCGGGGCATTTCGGGCTGGCGATCTACCTTGATTTCGTCGTCCAAGTAGCCGGTCGATCAACATTGACTTTCAAGACGCACTCCACTCCGTTGCCCATGGCACCGCTGTTCGGCTGTCGTTGAAATGCGCGGTGCAAGACGCCGCATCGGCGCCGGCTTCGCTCTCGACCGTAAAAATTTGCTGGATGGTGAGGTAATCCCATGCAGGGCTTGCTGGGTACCCTCGGAAATTACCTATTTTCGACCAAAATTTTCGAGGTACTACCCTCAATAAACACCATTCGGCGTGATTTGCGGTGCGATATACGCTTATTTAGACAGGGATAGGTGATCGGGCAGATCTCCCTATCCAGGCAAGACAGGTTCACCGAATGTTCTAGTTTTAGCGATCGGTCTCAGGTAGAATCCGTGAGGTGATCACGGAGGGGCAGATGCCACCCTGAGACTGGCGGCCAGCGAGACGCTCGGGCTGGTCGGCGAAAGCGGCAGTGGCAAGACGACGCTCGCCAAGGCGCTCATCGGGCTCGTGCCGGTGGCGGCCGGCCGGATTTCGGTCGATGGCCACGACCTCGCCACCCTCGAC
>JBAVTK010000211.1:0-1740 GCA_049696095.1 Aliidongia sp.
CGGCCGCGGTATTCGACCTCATCCTCATATTGCGTTGGCGCAAGCAGATAGGCCGTGGCCAGCCACATGTCCCGCTGGCGCTCATCGACGGCGACGGCGCCAGACAATGCCTGTCCCGCAAGTGCGAGAAAGTCGGCATGCACCTCCGGTAGCTTTGCCGCCGCATCCAGCAATTTCCCGAGATAAATTAGACCCGCGTTTGGAAAATCGTGCAGCAGATCGAGCACCGTCGCTTTGCGATAGGGCTCGAACGCCGTCTCGGTCAGGAGCTCATGCAACCCATCTACAAACTGCTCGTGCTTCGAGAACCGCAGACGCGCGATCGCGAGAAATACATCGTGAGCTAAGTCCGGACGTTGTTCGACAAGCGCGGCCCTCCACGGGTGAACAAGCCATCGCACCGTTCCATCCTGGAAAGACGAAACCGGATTTACCAGATCGAAAGCGAGCAATGCCCTTAGCAGGTCTTCCGAGAGCTCATCGAATCCTTTCGAGGCTGCCCAGCGTTCGTTCATGCCCGCGACAAGCGCGTACCACCAATCATAATGCTGTCGCTCCTCAACAGCGAGCGCCATCACATCAGCGAAAGTCGGGACATCGCTCCGTGACAACGTGGCGCAAAGCCCCGCGAGCGCGGTTTCGGCATTGGCTTCGCCGAGCATTGCCACTAGTCTTTCACGCGGACTAGTGGCGCTTTCGATGTCGTTAAACAGGGCAAAGTACATCAGCCCGATAATTCCGAGCCATTCAAGATGCGCTCCGCTTTGGATCTGTTCCACGTCGCGTTCGAAATCTCGTCGGAGCTTCTCAACATCGAGCTCTGTCGCAGGTCTCGGCCCCGAAAGATAGTTATCAGGCAATGTTGATGCGACCACGCGTTCGCGCACTTTCTCAAGCAGCGGTTTTGATTCCGCCAGCGTATAGAGGCGCTCAAAGACGTCTCGGCTGTGCGGTTGTTCCGCCTGATAAGAGAGGCGGAACGCCGCTTCATAGAAAAAGAGTTGCCTTTCACCGTTGTCAGTAGCCGCGGCCAAGTGTTCAACGATTAAATCCAGCATTTCAGCTGGCGAGACCTGAAACAGGATGGTCTCCCGAAATCGATGGAGAGCGAGCCACCGATGTTCGTCCATCGGCATCGTGCGCAGGAAATAATCGGCGACGGCTCGGACTCGCTCCGGCGTCTCGCTTAGCGCTAATCTCAAATTGCGAGCGCGTGTCTGGCTATCCGCGCCTTTCAAGATGAAGCACTTGCGTAACCAGTTGAGAGCACGTCCGGCATCAAATTCACCGGATGCACGCCATGCGCGGACAAGAATGCGCACATAAAAGTGACCTGCTTCCCAAGCAGTCCGATCAAAACCCGTCTCGTCGTCGTTGGGCGCCATGACGCCATCGAGCACGTCGGGGATGTCCGCGAGCGGCATATTGTCGGCGAGACCCCACAGCGTGTTCGTGGCGTTCCCGTGCTGCGCTTCGAGCGTGTCATTCACAACCACGACGACATCCGCCGCGCCGAAGGGCTCGCCGTAGAGGCGCTCAACGATTTCAGCGCGGAGGCGCAAATCATTAGCCGATCTTGCCAGCCGCGTCTGAAAGACGTCCATGATTGCTGCCTTCCCCGCATCGCCAAGGCGAAGCAAGGCAGCCAGCGCGGAAAGGCGCTCCGCATAAGGCGAAGCCTCCCGCGCGAGGATTTCAGCGAGATCTGGAAGCATCTCGGGAATTGGGGTTCCCAGCGAC
>JBAVTK010000212.1:0-7388 GCA_049696095.1 Aliidongia sp.
GCCACTCGGCACGGCCTTTACTGTTTCGGTTGATTACCGCGCGGGTCTCACCACCGGCATTTCAGCCGAAGAGCGCACCAATACGCTACGCGCGCTGGCCAATGGCAATGTCACGGCTGATGATTTCGTCCGGCCAGGCCATGTCTTTCCCCTGATCTCGCGCGCGGGCGGCGTGCTGGTGCGTTCCGGCCATACCGAGGCGACGACCGATCTGACCAAGCTGGCCGGTCTGCCGCCAGTCGGCGTCATCGGCGAACTGGTCAATGACGACGGTACGGTCAAGCGCATGGCGGCGCTCCTCGAATTCGCGCAGGAGCACAAGCTCAAGATCGTCTCGATCGCCGACCTCATCACCTATCGGCGCAGCCGCGAAAAGCTGGTGACCCGCGTCGCCGAATTCGAGGTCGAGACCGAGATCGGTACGGCGATGGCGATCGCCTATTCGACGCCGTTCGATGCGGTTCAGCATCTGGCGCTGGTGTTCGGCGACATCGAGGGCGCCAAATCGGTACCGGTTCGCATCCATCGCGAGGAGCTGATTTCCGATGTCTTCGGGCAGCGGGCACTAGGCCAGACCAATCTGATGTCAAAGGCTCTGGGCCGGATCGATCAGGCGCGGATCGGCGTCGTGGTCTATCTGCGCGAAGGGGCGGCCGGCGTGCATTCGCCGACGCTCAAAGAGCAGGCTGGTGCACAAAATCAGCCGACGACCGAGAGCGAGACGCGGCGTGACCAGCATTGGCGCGATGTCGGTATCGGGGCGCAGATCCTGCGCGATCTGGGCCTGTCGTCGATCACGCTGCTGACGACTCACCATTTCGATTATGTCGGGTTGTCCGGCTTCGATATCCGCATTGCCGGCACCGAGATCATCGGGCCGTAACCGGCCGGCGGCGCGTCCAAAGCCGCGCCGCCGGGTTTCCGTCATTCAGGCATCGTCATATTCCATCGCAATGTCGAGCCCGGTGTGGTCCTTGATGAAGCTCAGCGCGATTAGGCTAATGATACCGCAAACGGTGATGAAGGCGGCGATCGCATAACCGCTGCCGAATTCGCCGAACAGCCAGACCGCAATCAGCGGCGCCGGGCCGCCGGCGATGACCGACGCCATCTGATAGCCGAGCGAGGCGCCGGTATAACGCAAGCGGCCGGTGAACAACTCGGCGATCAAGGCGGCCTGCGGCCCGTACATCATGGCATGCGGGACGATCGACAGCATGATGGCAAGGAACATCAGGGTCGGCGATTTCGTATCGAGTAGATAGAAATAGGCGAAGCCATAGACCGAGACCAGCATCGCGCCGATCCGGTACATGTTCTTGCGCCCGATCCGATCGGACATATAGCCGAACAGCGGAATGCAAATGATCGACACGAGCGAGGCCGACAGCACGGCTTCGAGCACGAAATCGCGTTCGAGCTTCAGCGTGCCGACCGCATAAGTGAAGACGAATGCCGTGAAGATGTAGAACGGCGCCTGCTCGGCCATGCGGACGAAGGCCGATTGCACGATCTGCCAAGGCTGGAGGCGCAAGACTTCGAGCACCGGTGCCTTTTCGATCCGGTCTTCCGCCACCAGCCGGCGAAAGGTCGGGGTTTCCAGGATGCCCAGGCGAATCCAGAGCCCGATCCCGACCAGCACGATGCTGATGAAGAACGGAATCCGCCAACCCCAGGTGACGAAATCGTCGCCCGTCCAGCGGCTGCACACGATCACCGCGAGATTGGCCAGAAACAAACCGGCCGGCACGCCGAATTGCGGCCAGGATGCAACGAAGCCACGGTGGTTATTGGTCTTCGCCCACTCCATCGACAATAGCACCGAGCCACCCCACTCGCCGCCGACGCCGACACCTTGGATAAAGCGCAACAACGTCAGAATGATCGCGCCCCAAATGCCGATGCGCTCGTAACTGGGGACGAAAGCCACCAGGAACGTGGCGATCCCCATGAGCATGAGCGTGGCGATCAGGGTGGATTTTCGGCCGATCCGGTCACCATAATGACCGAAGATCGCGGCCCCGACCGGGCGGGCAACAAATCCGACCGCATAAATGGCGAAGACATTCAGTGTGCCGATGAACTGGTCCGTGCCGGGAAAATACAGTTTCGCGAACACCAGGCCAGTGACAGTACTATAAAGAAAGAAATCATACCATTCGATCGTCGTGCCGATCGTGCTGGCGATAACCGCACGGGTCAGTTGATTGCGATGTTCACGATCGGATAAAGGTTCGATTGTGCCAGTTGTCGCTACCATCGGTCGATACCCCCCCACTCTTGTCATTGTTGGTGTCTCATCTTTACCGGCTTCTTTCCGATCGCGATCGGAGCCGGCTGCTTCCGACATGGTGTCCCGGACGGTATCAGAGATTTTCTGAGCGGCCTAGCAGCCTATTGGACCGGGTCCCGACACATGCAGCAAGCGACAAATTCTCGTCGGTCTCACGTAACTTACGATAAACCGCGTCTGGCTTCCCCTTAATGATGGTTAGTACCTTGACGAAACTTCCGACAACCGGCTTGGCATCGACCTACTCGGACTATTTTGTCAACAAACCGACCTCGAACGGCGAAATCTATACTCATGAAGTCTATACATCAGCGGTGCTGCCCAAGGAGCGCTGGTATGTGGTGCCGATGGGGACTCTTCAGTACCTGCGCCGTGGCACCCGCGAGGTCGTTGTTAAGCTCAATGACCGCGGGGCCGGAGATGGTACGATGGACTGTGTCCTCGACCTCAGCCGGGCTGCAATGGCGGCACTCATGGGGTGCAAGGTGAGCGACATCACGGATTCCAATGCAGGGCTGATCAAGCTGGACTTGATCTGCATCGTGCCCTCGGCGGCCACCCCGCGCGGCCCAGTCGCACCGGCAAGATCATGAGAGGCACTTGGTTCGCCGGCATCCTTGCTCCAGTGCTGGGTATTGTTGGACAAGCGGAAGAAACCGGGCTCGGTCCGACGGTTGGACACCTTGTGACCGAACCGTTCCATGGGCTGCAACTCGCTGTCATCGATCCAGCCAAAGCATTGAGCTGGGCGGTGTGGGGTGAAGGATCGCCAGCGAACCAATCGGTGCATCTGGCGCTGTTTTCCGTCGCAACCGATGCCCCGCTTTGGACCGACGTGAAGGCCGAGGCCTATGATCCGGGGTTTCGCCTTCTGACCGATTGGCGCCAGGAAAACCGCCCGATGGTCGCCGTCACCTTTCGCTATGGCGCAGCCGCGGCACAAATCGAGCTTTATGGTCTTGATGCCACCGACCATCCGATCCGCCTCGACGAACGGCTCGGTGCCGAAATCGGCTGGACGATCGACACCGCAGGCCGGACCTTGCTTGTGATCTATAGTCAGCAAAGCGGAATGCTGCAACCCACCTGTTTTGGTTGGGATACCGGGAGTGGAAAGCTTTTGCCGCAGCCATGTCCGTCAACGCGTCGACCAAGTTTCTTCTGATCAGGATGCTGGCCATTCGATTAGAGTGGCGAGCAGGTACCGTCGTGATCCTTCTGCAATTTCGTGCTGGCCGCACACCGCCGGGCGCGGGATAATGCGGTCTCGTCTCGTGCGTCTCAAGCCGGTTCCGACATTGAAACCCTTAGTACGGCCGACACTGCCAATCTCGAAATCATCGCCACCACTTGGTGGCGATGCAACGCCTCGGCGTCGTGCGGCGCTGGATCTAGCGCGTATCGATACCGAACTTCACCGAGGTGGCGAGACGCTTTTTGCCGCTTTGGGCAACCCCTGCCGACCGGGCGCGCATTATCCCCCCGGCGAGGTCTGGGATGCCGAGACCCATGCACAGTATTTCTATCACGTTCATACAGAACGCGATCGGGAACCGGGCGAGCACGGGCATTTTCATCTGTTTTTGGGCCAGGGCGGCATGCCGGCCGGGCTGATGCCCCTGGTTCTGCCCGAGATGGGGCTGGCGCCATCGTCGAGCAAACCGGAACGGGCTGATCCCGGCACGCACCGCTCGGCGTGCGATCGAGGCGTCTTTTCGCATCTGATCGCGATCAGCATCGATCCCCACGGACGCCCGGTCGGTTTGTTCACGACCAATCGATGGGTCACCGGCGAGACATGGTATCGGGCCGAAGATGTGATTCGCATGCTTGATCGGTTCGATTTCGCAGTTGCGACCGCCGGATTGGTCGATCGCTGGCTGGCAGCGGTGTTGCGAATTCTGAAGCCGGCCATCGTCGAGTTGGTGCAGGCGCGCGACGAGGCGATCATGGAATGGCGCCGTCGGCGGAGCCGTCAATTCCATGTTTTCGATGATCGTCGTCTCGAAATCGTGTCTCAGCGGCGCATCAATTTCGGTGCGGAACTGGAGGCGCTGCTCGGCGATTTGGCGTGAGGCTAATAAAGCGCGGCGTGAGCGATCGGCTGACACTCGCTCGCGGGGCCGCCCGCGGCTCAGCGCAGTCGCTTACGGTCCCGCTGGGCTCGTAATCTCATGGCACCGGGCCGGCCGTGACAGTCTCCCCGCCATCGTAATCGCAGCTATATTGCAGCGGGTCGATCGCGGTCGACTCGGTCGGCATCGCCGCCAGGCGAATGCTGACGCTGTCGCCGGTTCGGGTGATGCTCGGGTTGGCACCACCGTCCCAGGTCACCGCCGTGGTGCCGAGCCAGCTCTTGAATCGGCGTTCACAATCCTGCACCAGCGGCTCGGCTTGGCGGACCGTCTGGGCGGCATTCGGATCGGGATGTTGGCCAAGCGGCCAGCCGGGACCGCAGCCGGCCAGCAAAGCCAGCGTGGCTGCACTCAGCAGAGCGTTACGCGGCATTCATCCCTCCTGTCGGTTGCTTGGCACCCATCCTAGCGAGGTCCGGCACCGGCCGCGACCCCACTTCCAGGCCAATGACGCGCGCTGCACGCATGGAAGGTTGCTTAGCCGCCGCTTGTTCTCCGGCGCAACCGGGTTTCAGATCGTCACGGTCGAACCGAAATTGGGGGACATCGTGGTCGATTGGTCCGAACATTACGCCGCGCGCGAAGGCCGGATGCGGACTTCGGAAGTGCGCGAGCTGCTGAAGCTGCTCGATCAGCCCGACATCATCTCCTTCGCCGGCGGCATCCCCGACGCCGGATTATTCCCGCGCCAAGCCATCGCCGAGATGTTCGAGCGCGTGCTGAACGATCCGGTGCGTGGCAGTAATGCCCTGCAATATGCCGTGAGCGAGGGCTATTTGCCGCTGCGCGAATGGTTGGCGGCGGAGATGCGGCGCCAAGGTGTCGCCGGTTGCGCCGCCGATAATATCCTCATCACCAACGGTTCGCAGCAGGCGCTCGATTTCGTCGGCAAGCTATTCATCTCGCCGGACGATACGATCCTGGTCGCCTATCCGACCTTTCTGGGGGCACTTCAGGCCTTCAACGCCTATGAACCGCAGTATGACGTGCTGCCGGGGCCGGAGAATAATCGCACGCCCGAGAGCTATCTCGCGGCCGGCCGGCGCAAGCCGAAATTCGGCTATTGCATGCCGGAATTCCAGAATCCGACCGGCACGACGCTCGATTTGGCCGAGCGGGACCGGCTGCTCGACACCGCCGAGGCGCTGAACCTGCCGCTGATCGAGGACAGCGCCTACGAAAAGCTGCGCTATGACGGCGCGCGCGCGCCCTCGCTGCTGGCCTTGGCGACCGAGCGGGCCGGCGGCATCGACCGATGCAAGGTGATTTATTGCGGCACTTTTTCAAAATCGATCGCGCCGGGCTTGCGCGTCGGCTGGATCGTGGCGCCGCGGCCGGTCGTCGAAAAACTGGTGCTGATCAAGCAGGCGAGCGATTTGCACACCTCCGGCCTCAATCAGATCGTGATGCACGAGGTCGCCTCGACCATCATCGAAAGCCAGGCCGAACTCGTCCGTCCGGTCTACAAGGCGCGGCGTGATGCCATGCTGCAAGCACTGGCCGCCCACATGCCCGAAGGCGTCACCTGGACTCGACCGGAAGGCGGCATGTTCGTTTGGGTCACGTTGCCCGAGGCGATCGATGGCGCCGAATTGCTGCGCCGCTCCATCGCCGAGACGCGCGTCGCCTTCGTGCCCGGCGCGGGCTTCTTTCCCGATCGCAGCGGCACCCGTTACATTCGGTTGAGCTTTTCGTTGAATGAACTGCCGAGGATCGAGGAGGGGATTGCGCGGCTGGGTGCGCTGGTGCGGGCGATGGCCTCGGGGGTTTAGAGGGCGTTATTCCTTACGCTAGCTTCCGGGCGGTGCCGACGCACCCGTATTGTGTCACTTGACGCCGTACGGATATCTGCCGTAAGTAACCTCATGAAGATCAGAAACGTGGTCCACAAGGGATTGCGGCGCATCATCGAAGACGATGACGCGAGTGGGCTTCAGCCGACCATCGTCGCCAAAATCCGTCGCATGATCTCTTTCCTCCAAGACATGGAAAAAGAAGATGAATTGCGGATGGTACCAGGCTGGAAAGCTCATCTGTTGACCGGCGATCGCAAAGGCACATGGAGCCTGTTCGTGACGAAGAATTGGCGGATGACATTTCGGATCGATCGGAACGAGATCGAGATCATCGATCTGGACTACGAGGATTACCACTAGGAGGTAACCATGGGCGCAGATATCGGCATCCGCATGAAGAATCCGGCCCATCCCGGCGGCTTCATTCGGCATGAAATTGTCGAGCCGCTGGGCCTGACCGTGACGGCCGCTTCGGAAGCACTGGGCGTGACGCGGGCGACGCTTTCGACGCTCCTTAACGAGCGTGCCCATCTGTCGCCGGAGATGGCGCTGCGGGTCGAGAAGGCGTTCGGCGTATCCATGGACACCCTCATGCGGATGCAAAATAGCTACGACATCGCCCAAATGCGAAAGCGGGAGAGCGAGATCAAGGTTTCGCCATTTGCGAGCATAGCGAGCGACAAGCATCCCAGCGTGGCCTGAGCTGCCGCTACTGGGGGAACTCGGCGTCAAACGCGGTATAGTGTCGCGCGATGTGCGCTATGTCCCACGCGGCTTGGCGCGCGCTGTCGGCATCGCGGCCAGCGGCTCCTCCGGCCACGGGTGGCGTGGATAGCGGCCGCGCAGATCGGCGCGCACGGCCTTGTAGGAGCCGGCCCAGAAACCGGCGAGGTCGCTCGTCACCTGGATCGGCCGATGGGCCGGCGACAGCAATTCGAGCACCAGCCGCACTCGGCCATCGGCGATCGTTGGTGTCTGGGCGAGGCCGAACATTTCCTGAAGCTTGACCGATAGAATCGGCTGGTCGCCGGCCGCGTAATCGATCGCGATGCGCGAGCCGGACGGCACGGTCAAATGGGTCGGCGCCCGCCGGTCGAGGTCGCGCTGTCGCGGCCAATCGAGCCGGTCATGGAGCAATTTCGCCAGATCGAGCCCGGCCAGCTC
>JBAVTK010000213.1:0-5388 GCA_049696095.1 Aliidongia sp.
GTGCCAGGCCGCGCGCGCGGGCGGTGGCGGCCATCGCCTCCGGCGCAACTGGGACAGGGGTATCGACACTATCGGATGCCAGCACGGCCCATTCCGCCGGCACGGCGTCGCACAGAAAGGCGGTGCCGCGAATGTCGCGGATCTGGTCCGCCGTCTCGCCCTTGGCGAAGCGATGGGCGAGATCGACGATGGCGCGCTCGGCATTGCCGAAGACCAGCAGATCGGCCTTGCTGTCGACCAGCACCGAGCGGCGCACCTTGTCCGACCAGTAATCGTAATGTGCAATCCGGCGCAACGACGCCTCGATCCCGCCAACGACGATCGGCACCTCGCGATAGGCCTCGCGACAGCGCTGGGCATAGACGATGACCGACCGGTCGGGCCGCTTGCCACCCTCGTCATTGGGCGTGTAGCTGTCACTGTGCCGGATCCGGCGATCCGCAGTGTAGCGGTTCACCATCGAATCCATATTGCCGGCGGTAACGCCGAAAAACAGATTGGGCTGGCCCAGCGCCTTGAACGGCTCGGCACTCTGCCAATCCGGCTGGGCGATGATGCCGACCCGGAATCCCTGCGCCTCCAGCAGCCGGCCGATGATCGCCATGCCGAAGCTCGGATGATCGATATAGGCATCGCCGGTCACGACGATGATGTCGCAGCTATCCCAACCGAGTTCGTCCATCTCGGCCCGCGACATCGGCAGAAATGGCGCGGTGCCGAAACGCTGCGCCCAGTATTTGCGGTGCGAGAAGAGATCCTTGGCGGCGAGCATGGGCGGGTCCGAGGGGAAAGGGGCGGGCGGGAACTTACGCCAATTCGCCCGGAAATGCGCGGGGATTGTGGGGCTCCAAGTCCCCCGCCATTGCTTATTTTAAAAATTTGTACCGGTCGGTGACATTTTAGCTCAACACGCTATAGATCGCCTGAGACCAGCGCCGATAAAATATACGCATGGTGGGGGGATTAATGCGTCGTTTGGAAATCATGGAACCAGCGCTCGACGATCTGGCCGCGGCTAGGCGATGGCTGCGACAGCCGGGGGCGGGACATGCGGCGGCTCGCCGTCTCCGCCATATCGAGCGCGCGCTCACTGAACTCCGCATCGGGCCGTGTCGGTGGCCGCACAGCGAGCATGAGGGTGCCCGCGAACGGGTCGTCGAAGGTTACAAGATCGTCTATGAGGTCCAGCCAGACACTGGGGACGACGCCTCTGCCGGCGACGTGCTGGTGCTGCGAATCTTTGGACCGGGACAGCTCAGCGACCGGATGTAGGCTTTGCCGCGGCATATTTCCCGCGTAACACCTCTGGCGATGGTAGCTCACCGTCACCGACGAATGCGGCAAGCCACTCGTCGAGAGCGTCGCCGCTGAGGGAGCGACCGGCCTGATGAGCGGCACGTGCTTCATCCAGCATCACCCGTTCGTGGGCGATGCGGGCTTCCCGCTCGCCCGGTGTTTCAAGCTGGTTTGGTTGGGCCATGGATCGAACCTCCGTTTCCCATATATACGCCAACGACACTGATTTGTGTATCGGCTATCGCCTACACAATGCGCCGATCGGCCGGCACGCGAGGCGCCCACCAGAGGCAACCATCAGATTTTGACATATTACCCATTAGCTGCCATATTTGTTTGAAGTGACATATGCCTCTGGTAAGACATGATGCATCATCATATAAAAATGGCCGAAAATGGCAGATTGGTTTTGCCCGCCTCACTTCGCAAGGAAGTCGGCTTGTCGGGCGCTGGCGATTTGCTGGCTCGTGTCGAGAATGGGGTCATCATCCTTGAGCCACATAAAAAGGCTCTTGAACGCGTCCGGAAGCTGGTTCGGCAATACGCGCCGGCCGAAGACGGGGTGAGTGTCGCGGATGAATTGATCGCCGAACGTCACGCCGAGGCGTCGCGTGAGTAGAGACGTTCTCGATTCATCGGCGGTGCTGGCGGCATTCTATGGCGAGGCTGGTGCCGATTCCATTGATGATCTCCTTCGAGGCGCCGTCATTTCGACGGTCAATGTCGCGGAAATCATCTCCAAACTCGTGGAACGGGGTATGTCTGCGGCCATGGCCCGATCGGCGCTGATCGATACAGGTATCGAGATCGTGCCGTTCGATCTGGCGCAGGCCGAATTGGCTGGGGATCTGCGACAAAAGACCCGGCCCCAGGGTTTATCGCTGGGCGATCGCGCCTGTCTGGCGCTCGCCAAGCAGATCAACGGACGGGCGGTTACCGCCGATCGGGCATGGACAGCGGTCGAAGATCTTGGCATCGAAATTCTGCTGTTCCGCGGCGCACGCTGAGCGTAACTCAATCCTCGCCCACGACGGCCGCATCGAGCGTCCCGACACGGTCGCGCGGCGCCAGAGAAGCGGCGCCGACCAGCAGCATCGCCGATCCGACGAGACAGCCGGTGAAGCCCCAATATTGGAAAACCACGCCCGACAGCAGCGTGCCGAGTAGTCGTCCGCCAGCATTGGCCATGTAATAGAACCCGACATTGACCGCGATATCATCCTCCGCGCTGTAGGCCAGGATCAGATAGGAATGCACCGCCGAATTGATCGCGAACAGCAGCGCAAATAGAGCGAGGCCAAGGATCAGGGCGAGGTTCGGGTCCATGCCCTCGCCGAGTGCTCCGACCAATCCCAGCGGCACGATCACCAGCACGAAGCCCCAGAACCGGGCAGCCGCGCCATCCACCGTGGCACCGCCGAATTGGCGCAGAATGTCGGGCACCAGCGCCTGGATCACGCCATAGAATACGACCCAGAGCGCCAGAAATCCCCCGGTCGCCGCGGCCGGCCAGCCCAGTTCGGACAGGAAGACCGGCAACGCCACGACGAACCAGATGTCGCGCGCGGCGAACAGGAAAAACCGTGCGGCCGACAGTCGGTTGATCGCCCGGCTCTTGGCGAAGAGGGCGGTGAATTTCAGGCGCTTTTTTGAGCGGCCGAGATCGCGCGGCAAGGCCGCCACCGTACCGAGCAGCACGCAGGCGAGGGCGGCGGCCATCGCCATGAGGGCGCCGGCAAAGCCGAGCGTGGCGAGCAACAACCCGCCCAAAAAGAACCCGGCACCCTTCAGCGCATTCTTCGAGCCGGTCAGGCGGGCGACCCACCGGAACAACGCGCCCTCGGCCTGCGCCGGCACCAGCAGCTTGACCGCGCTTTTGGCGCTCATCTTGGTCAGGTCCTTGGCGATGCCGGACAGCGCCTGGGCCGCCATGACATAGGCGATCGATGCGGTCTCCGCCCAGCCGGGCTGCCACGCCGCCAGCATCAGCAAGGCGGCGATCTGCACAACGAGGCCGCCATAAAGCGTCGTCTTCAGCCCGGCGCGCGCGGCGATCCAGCCACCCAGCAAATTGGTGACGATGCCGAAGAACTCATAGAACAGGAATAGAAAGGCAATCGTCAGATCACTATAGCCGAGCCGATAGAAATACAGCACGACCAGCATGCGCAAGGCACCGTCGGTCAGCGTGAAGCCCCAATAGGCGGCGGTGACCAGAGCATAGGTGCTAAGCCCGGTCATCGCCCGACCGGCGGCGGACTGCCCGCGACCTTCGCCGCGAGTTCGACCATCCGATTCACATAGCCCCATTCATTGTCGTACCAAGCCAGGATCTTCACCTGGGTTTCGTCCACCACCATGGTCGACAGCGCGTCGATCACGGCCGAGCGCGGATCGCCGCGGAAATCGACCGAGACCAGCGGGCGTTCCTCGAAGCCCAGAATGCCGCGGAGTTCGCCGTGCGAGGCTTGTTGCAGCAGCGTATTGACTTCCTCGGTGCTGGTCGGCCGGGCGACTTCGAACACGCAATCGGTCAGCGAGGCATTGAGCAGCGGCACGCGCACCGCCAACCCGTTCAGCTTGCCCTTCAGTTCCGGATAGATCAGCGCGATCGCCGTGGCCGAACCGGTCGAGGTCGGGATCAGCGACAACAGGCTGGAGCGCGCGCGCCGCAGATCCTTATGCGGCCGATCGACGATCGTCTGCGTGTTGGTGACGTCATGGATCGTCGTGATCACACCGTGACGGATGCCCAGACCCTGATGAATGATCTTGACGATCGGCGCCAGGCAATTGGTCGTGCAGGAGGCGGCGGTCAGAAGATCGTGCCGGGCTGGGTCATAAAGGTGATCGTTGACGCCCATCACGATGTTGAGCGCACCGTCCTTGATCGGCGCCGCGACGATTACCTTGCGTGCGCCAGCCGCGAAATGCGGCCGCAAACTTTCGGGGCTCAACAGCTTGCCGGTGCAGTCGAGCACGATATCGACGCCATGGTCGCGCCAGCCGATATCGGCCGGCGCCGTACAGTCGGTGAAGGCAATTTCTTGCGTGCCGATCGTGAAGCTGTCGGCACCGGCGGAAATTGGCTGGTGCCAGCGCCCATGCACGCTGTCGAACTCGAGCAGATGCGCCGCCGTCGCCGGGCCACCGACGATCTCGTTGACATGGACGACCGACAGATCGGTCCGGCCAAATGCCACGCGAAAGGCCAACCGCCCCATGCGGCCGAAACCGTTGATGCCGATTCGGGTGATGCTCATGATGCCGGCACCGGATCGCAGACCGGGCGGCACGGCGTGGCTCGGCCGCAGCAATTTTCGGTGAGAAAGCCGATGAGGCCGTTCATCGCGCTGAAATCGGCGGCATAGATCAGTTGGCGCCCGGCGCGCTGCTGCGTCGCCAGCCCGGCCCGCACCAGCGCCTGGGTGTGAAAGGTCAGCGACGAGGACGGCACGCCCAGCCGTTCGGCGATGGTGCCGGCACACAGGCCCGGTGCCCCCGTTACGACCAGCAAGCGATAAACTGCTAACCGATGTTCATGCGCGAGCGCCGCCAATTGTTCGGCGGCCTGTTTGATTTCCATGATTGCGCTCCGACGCTCCGATGCTGCGTGCTCGATAGCATCGTTCCGCAGGTGAACGCAACGACCATCCGAGGATTGTCGTTATGTAGGCCTCCAGTCGCAGGACAGTTAAGGGGCGTGATCATCGTGACTGGGATCGTGGTTGAAGGCGAGTTCGTGTTCGAAATTGGCTTGGTTGGTTTCGGGGGCCGCGGCCTCCGGCATGAGGCCTGCCGTGATCTTCGCCTTGGCGGTATTGCCGGAGGTTTCAGCCTTCGCCGGGTGCCGCGCAAAGCGAATGCCGCTTTCCTCGAAGGCATCGCGGATTCGGTGATACGCTTCGCGTCGGATGATGAAGCGACCGTCATCGGGCTTGGTCATGCATTTCACACCCAGGACCATGCTGAATTCCTCCATGCGCACGACGCCGCGCGATTCCGGGGGTTCGATGATGTGGGGCGCCAATTCCTGATCGGCCATCAGGTCCAAGCCGACTTTCTCGATGATTTCCTTGATCAGAGCGAGGT
>JBAVTK010000214.1:0-3835 GCA_049696095.1 Aliidongia sp.
ATCTGCTGCGCTGCGGCGCCACCATCCAGGAATTCAATTGCGTGCGCAAACACCTCTCGGCGATCAAGGGCGGGCGATTGGCCGCCGCGGCGTTTCCAGCGCGGGTGGTCACGCTGGCGATTTCGGACGTGCCGGGCGACGATCCCGCGGTCATCGCCTCCGGCCCGACCGTACCGGACCCAACCACATGCGCCGACGCGTTGGCGATCTTGCAGCGTTATGCCATCGCACTGCCGGACACGGTTCGGCGTCATTTGGCAAGACCTGACGCCGAAACACCAAAGCCAGGCGATGTGCGACTGGCCGACGCTCGAACAATCCTGATCGCAACCCCGCAAGATGCGCTTGAGGCCGCCGCCGCGGTCGCGCGGGGGGCCGGGGTAACGCCGGTCATTCTGGGCAATTCGATCGAGGGCGAATCGCGCGACGTAGCGCTGGTCCATGCCGCGATCGCCCGGCAAATCGCCCAATGGGGCCAGCCGGCACCGGCACCCGCCATGCTACTGTCCGGCGGCGAGACCACTGTCACGTTGCGCGGTCACGGCCGGGGCGGACGCAATGCCGAATTCCTGCTGGCGTTGGCCGTCGCGCTCCAGGGCCGAGACGGTATCCATGCGCTGGCCGCGGATACCGACGGCATCGACGGCAGCGAAGACAATGCCGGCGCGTTTCTCAGCCCCGACACGCTGACCCGCGCCGCCATGGCCGGTATCGATGCCCGAGCAAGGCTGCGTGACAATGATGCCTATGGCTTCTTCGCGAGCCTGGATGACTTGCTGATTACCGGGCCGACCTTGACCAACGTCAATGATTTTCGCGCAATATTGGTGGGAACTTGAGATCGTCACTCGCGGCAATGTGATTGCTGTTGTTGGAAACCCCGGTTCTCGTTGCATATTGCGCTGGCACCGGGCAACCTGATCGGAGGGCGATACCTCCGGAGGGCGCGCATTGTCCAGCCAAGAAAATGCGGCGTGGTTGCGTGCCGTCATCCAGACGGCGGTCGACGGCATCGTGGTGATCGACGAGGTCGGCCATGTCCGCCTGTTCAACCGGGCGTGCGAACGACTGTTCGGCTATGCGGCGGACGCGGTCATCGGCCACAATGTCAACATGCTGATGCCGCCACCCTATCACGGCGAGCATGATGCCTATCTGACACGCTACCGACAGACGGGCGAGCGCCGGATCATCGGCATCGGCCGGCATGTCCGGGGACGGCGTGCCGACGGCTCCGTGTTTCCGATGTATTTGTCGGTCGGCGAGATCGATCCGGAAGGCGGCGACCGGCAGTTTCTGGGCATCATTCACGACACCACCGAGCAGCACAATGTCGAAACGGCACAGCGCGAAACGGCTGAGCGGTTGCGCACGATCCTCGAATTGGTGCCCGATGCAATCATCGTGATCGACGAGCAGGGGCTGGTTCAATCCTACTCAGCTGCGGCAGAACGGCTGTTCGGCTGGTCGGAGACGGAGATCGTCGGCCGGAACGTCGAGAGCCTGATGCCATCACCCTATCACGAGCGGCATGACGGCTTCCTCAAGCGCTACCGCGTAACTGGCGAGCGGCGCATCATCGGCATCGGCCGTGTCGTGGTCGGGCTCAGGCGGGACGGTTCGACATTTCCGATGGAACTGGCCGTCGGCGAGATGGAGCTTTCCGGGCGCCGGCTGTTCACCGGCTTCGTGCGCGACCTGACCGAGCGCCAGCTCGTCGAAAAACGGTTGCAGGACCTGCAAAGCGAATTGCTCCACGTGTCCCGCTTGTCGGCGATGGGCGAAATGGCAGCGGCACTGGCGCATGAACTGAATCAACCGCTGACCGCGGTCGCCAATTGGGCGGAGGCGGCCCGCCGGCTGTTGGACACCGATACGCCGGCCAATCGCACCAAGGCCATGGATTTCATGGATAAAGCGATCGGTCAGGCCGATCGCGCCGGTCAGATCATCCGCCGTCTGCGCAATTTCGTCGGCAAGGGCGACACCGAGGCCCGTGCCCAGGACCCGAATGCCCTGGTCGAGGAAGCGACCGCCCTGGCGCTGGTTGGCGTCGGCGCTCGGGAACATGGTGTGCGGGTCGTGCTGGAACTGGGCAGCGATCTACCCGCGGTGCTGGTCGACAAGGTTCAGATTCAGCAGGTCGTCATCAATCTGGTCCGCAACGCGATCGAGGCGATGGCGGCCGTGGCCGTGCGACAATTGATCATCGCCACCACACGGGCAGACAGTGCCGTCGAGGTCTCCATCCTCGATACGGGACCAGGCCTCGCGCCCGAGGTGGCCGAGCAGTTGTTCCAGCCCTTCGTCACGACCAAGCGGCAGGGTATGGGCATCGGCCTGTCAATCTGTCGTTCGATCATCGACAAGCATGGTGGACGATTGCGCGCCAAGCCGCGCCGCGAAGGCGGGATGATTTTCACCTTCACGATCCCGACCGTCCGGGACGAGGATGAACCCGTGGAGAGTCAACATCCATGAACAAACCGCGGATTTACATCGTCGATGACGACGAGGCGGTACGGGAATCGCTGTGCGCCCTCCTGGAGTCGTTCGGTTACGAGACGATGGCATGCGAATCCGCCGCAGCTTTTCTGGGGATGTGTACCTCCAGCACGGCTGGCGTCTTGCTCGCCGATATTCGCATGCCCGATATGGACGGGCTGGAATTGCTGGAACGGGTCCGTGTGATCTGCCGCGGGTTGGGGGTGGTGATCATCACCGGCCATGGCGATGTGCCGCTTGCCGTTCGGGCGATCAAATCGGGTGCCGTCGATTTCCTCGAAAAACCTTTCACCACCGAGATCGTGATCGCTGCCATAGAGAATGCCTTTCGCCATGGCGATTCAGCCCGTCGCCATGCCTCGGACAATGCCGAGATCACGGCGCGGCTCGATCAACTTACCGCGCGCGAACGCGAGGTGATGGAAGGACTCGTCGCCGGGCTGCCCAACAAGACCATTGCCTATGATCTCGGCATCAGCCCGCGCACCGTCGAGATTCATCGGGCCCGCGTCATGGACAAGATGCAGGCGAACAGCCTGTCCGAATTGGTGCGGCTTGCCCTCAAGGCCGGCATCGGCATGCAATAAGGACAATACCGTATGGTATCGACCAGTTTCGGCCTCTAGCTTGGGCGTTAGATGCCTCGGTCTGTTTGTACCGACGCGATGTCGGGGATGAAATTTGAAAACGTCGAACGCCGTCGTATACTTGGTCGATGATGATGACGCCGTTCGAGAATCGCTGACGGCCTGCCTTGAAGCCTATGGTTTCACAGTCGACGCGTTCGCGTCCGGCGAGGCGTTTCAGCGTCGCGCGGTCGCAGGGCTGATCGGGTGCCTGATCCTCGATCTTCAATTGCCGCAACAGAACGGTCTCGACATTCTCCATTGGTTGCGCCGCACGCTGCACAGCGCTCTGCCGGTGTTGATGATCAGCGGGCACGGTGATCCGGCCATTCGGGCCGCGGCATTTCGCGCCGGGATCGACGGCTATATCGAGAAGCCGTTCCAAGCGCCCGTGCTGGCGGAGATGATCAGGGCAATTTTCGATGAATGCCAAACCAATGCAGACCCGGCGTAGTGCCGCGACCGCCATCTCGCGTCCTCGTCTCAAGGTGCGAGATGCCGCCGCAGAAACTCGGCGGCGGCCGCCATGCCGGCTGGATCAATGCCATGGCCGAGACCCGGCCGGGCCACGGTTTCGACGGCAATCCCGCCAGCCTTTAGCGCAGACGCCGCAGCGCCCAGCTGCTCGAACGGCACAACCCCATCCATCATGCCATGAACCAGCAGCACCGGCGGTGTCCCGCGGTTCTCGGCCGCAACCCGCT
>JBAVTK010000215.1:0-3536 GCA_049696095.1 Aliidongia sp.
GGGTCGTGATGGTGATCGCACCCGACCCGCCGGAGGGGGGAGCCGTCGGCACTGGAATCGATGGGGCCGGGGCAACCGGTGTCGGTGTGGCTGCCGCCGGCACGGCATTCGGCGCGACCGCCTCGATCGGGGTCGGCAGGATCAAAGTGGTGCCGCTCTTGATCGTATAGGGCGGATTCAGATGATTTTCGCGGGCCAGACTCGACGCTTCGACGCCATATTGCCGCGCCACGGCGTAGAGGGTTTCGCCGGGCTGGACGATGTGCTGGCGCAAATGCGGGATGGTCAGGCTCTGCCCCGGCTTGAGGATATAGGGCGGTTGCAGCGCATTGGCGTCGATCAGCGCGCGCACCGGCACATTGGCCTCGCGCGCGACGCCATAGAGCGTTTGGCCCGGCCGCACGACCACCCGGCCGCCCGGCGTCTCCAAAGGTGCTGCGGCCGGCGCCGGGGCAGCACTTTGGGCCGGGACATAGAAGGTGTCGGTGTCCTCGTCATCCTCGCGAATGCAGCCGGTCAACGCCATCGCCAGAAGCGACAAAATCAGCAGCCGAAGGCCGGTCATGCGTCCTCCTTGCCGGGCCATACCGCGGATTCGCGGGGCAGGCCGGGCACCAGCGGCACGAAACGCACCGCGCATAGTTGCTCGCGCCCGATCGAGCCGTCGGCGTTGCGGCGGACGCGGACCAGGATCTGATCCTGTCGTTCGGGCCCAAGCGGCCCGACCAGAATGCCGCCCGGCGCCAGCAGATCGACCAGCGCCGGGGGCAATTCGGCGGCGGCCGCAGTGATCAGGATGCGATCGAACGGGCCGGCTTCGGGCCAGCCTTTGGTGCCATCGCCGAACCGGCTGGTGACATTGCCGAGCCGAAGCTGTGCAAAGCGCTGCTCGGCCTCGCGCAGCAGGGCGCGATGGCGCTCGATGGTGAAGACCCGCCGGCAGAGCTGCGCCAATACCGCGGTCTGATAGCCCGAACCGGTGCCGATTTCGAACACCAGATGGCGCTCGCCCACCTCCAGCGCCTCGGTCATGCAGGCAACGACCAGCGGCTGGCTGATCGTTTGGCCGTGGCCGATCGGCAGCGCCACATTGTCCCAGGCATGTTCGGCGAAGGTTGGCGGCACGAACAGGTCGCGCGGCACATGCGCGATCGCGGCCAGCACCCGTTCATCGCGAATTCCCGCGCGCCGCAGTTCCTCGGCCAAAGCGGCCGCCTTCGCCGCCTGATCCGGGTCAAGCGGCAGGTTCACGGAAAGACGCTCCGCAAGGCATCGAGTCCGGCGCGGTGGGTGAGATCGAGATGGATCGGCGTCACCGCCACACCGCCAGCGGCGACAATGGCAATGTCGCTGCCGGGCGGCGGCGCGTTCTCGTTACGGGTCGGGCCGATCCAATAAACCGGCTGGCCGCGCGGATCCCTAGCCTCGACCAGATTGTCGCCGATCCGGCGCTGACCTTGCGGACAAGCGTGAATGCCTTGCATCGCCGCAAACGGGATGTTGGGAATGTTGACGTTCATCAGCGTATTGACCGGCCAGGGTGCGGTGACCAGGCGTTTGACAATCTCGCTCGCCATGAGCGCCGCCGCGTCCCACAACGGCGTCGCGCCATTCATCACGACCAGACTGATCGCGATCGACGGTACATTCAGCAGCGTGCCTTCCATCGCGGCCGCAACGGTGCCGGAATAGGTCACATCCTCGCCGATATTGGCGCCGAGATTGATGCCGGACACCAGCAGATCCGGCGGTTTGTCGGACATAATCTTGCGGATACCGAGCAGCACGCTGTCGGTTGGGGTACCATCCACCGCGAAGCGTCGCGGTTTCAGTCGGCGGATGCGCAAGGGCCGGCGCAGCGTCAACGAATGCGCGGCCCCGCTCTGTTCGTGCTCCGGTGCGACAATCCAGACATCGCTCGTGAGCTGGCTCATGGCGAGCGCCAGCGCCTTCAAGCCCGGCGCGGCGATGCCGTCGTCATTCGACAGCAAGATCCGCGCGCGGGACAGATCGAACCGGTCGGCGATCATCCTGCCTCGATCATCTCAAGCCCGCCCAGATAGGGCCGCAAGGCGGGAGGCACGGCGATGGCGCCACCCGCCTGCTGATAATTCTCCAGCACGGCGACCAGCGTGCGGCCGACCGCCAGCCCGCTGCCGTTCAGCGTATGGACGAAGCGGGTGTTTTTGCTGTCCTTCGGCCGGAACCGCGCCTTCATCCGGCGGGCCTGGAAATCGCCGCAATTGGAGCAGCTTGAAATCTCGCGATAGGCACCCTGCCCCGGCAGCCAGACTTCGAGATCGAAGGTCTTGCGCGCGGTAAAGCCCATGTCACCGGCCGAGAGCAGCATCACCCGATAGGCCAGACCCAGGCGCTGGAGGATGGTTTCGGCGGCACCGGTCATCCGCTCATGCTCGGCGTCCGATTGGTCGGGATGGGCGATCGAGACCATCTCGACCTTGGCGAACTGGTGCTGGCGAATCATGCCACGCGTGTCGCGCCCGGCCGCACCGGCCTCGGCGCGAAAACAGGTGGTGAAGGCGGTCAAACGCCGCGGCAGTGCTGCTTCGTCTAGAATCTCGTCGGAAGCGAGATTGGTCAGCGACACCTCGGCGGTCGGGATCAGCCAGCGGCCATCGGTCGTGCGAAACTGCTCCTCGGCGAATTTCGGCAGTTGGCCGGTGCCATACATGCTCTGGTCGTTGACCAAGAGCGGTGGCGAAATCTCGGTATAGCCGAATTCCTGGGTATGGATATCCAGCATGAAAGCGCCGAGCGCGCGTTCCAGCCGGGCGAGTGCCCCTTTGAGCACGGTGAAGCGCGCACCGGCAATCTTGGCGGCCCGCTCGAAATCCATCAGGCCGAGTTGTTCGCCCAACTCGAAATGCTGCTTGGGCGGAAACGCGAAATCCGGCGGCGTCCCCCAGCGACGGATCTCGACATTGGCCTGCTCGTCAAGCCCGTCGGGCACCTCGGCCGCCGGAATGTTGGGTAGGGCCGACAGCTTTCGGTCCAGTTCATCGGCGAGGCGCCGATCCTCGGCTTCGAGCACCGTCATGCGATCCTTGGCCGCGGCCATCTCGGCCATCAGCGGTTCGGCCGATTCCCCTTTTGCCCTGGCCCGGCCGATCTCGCGCGAGACATCGTTGCGACGGCTCTGAAGTTCCTGCAAGGCGGTTTGGGCCGCGCGTCGCGCCGTGTCGAGCGCCAGAATCGCGTGGGCAATCGGCGGCAGGCCGCGCCGGGCCAGGCCGCGATCGAACAGATCGCCATCGTCGCGGATGATTTTCAGATCATGCATCGGGAATCTTGTGATGTGGTTGCGTGTGCCCGGTCGGTTATAAGGAGTTCGGCCGTTGGCGTCCATGGTCCGGGAGGGCTCGGTCGCCTGATCACGAATCACCACCAGAATATGAGGTACATCACGACCGCATCGGAACCGCTTTCTCCGCCGATCCACGCGATCGATATGGCTGACGATCCGCGCATCGCGCCCTATCTGTCGGTGCGCGAGCGCGATCTGGTCGGTCGCGATG
>JBAVTK010000216.1:0-1546 GCA_049696095.1 Aliidongia sp.
GGCGCAGGCGCAGCGCATGATGATGGTCGAGCAGTGCCTGCAACGCGGCCGCGAGCGAAGAGAACGCCAGATCCGCCGGCGCCTGAAACAGCAGGGATTGATTGAAGCGCGCGATCGAGCCCGGCAATTGCTGCAGCCAGGCGATGATCGGGGTCGCCGGCACTGCCCCCATCGGCAGGTCGGGCGCCAGCGCCATCCGGTCAGCCACCGGTCGCACCATTTTGGCCAGTGCCGCCACGCTTTGATGCTGGAAAATATCGCGCGGCGTCAGGATCAGGCCGGCCTTGCGCGCCCGGCTGACCAGCTGGATCGACCGGATGCTGTCACCGCCGAGATGGAAGAAACTATCCTCGACGCCGACGCGGTCGAGGCCGAGCACCTCGGCGAAGAGCCCGGCGAGAGCCTCCTCAAGCGGCGTCTGCGCCGCCCGCCCGGTGGATGGCGTGAAGTCCGGTGCCGGCAGGGCCTTGCGGTCGAGCTTGCCGTTGGGCGTGAGCGGCAGCCGCTCCAGCACCATGATCGCCGCCGGCACCATGTAATCCGGCAGGATGGCGGCGAGTGCATGGCGTAAGTCCGCTGGATCGAGCGATTGGCCGGGCTCGGCCACGACATAGCCGACCAATTGCTTCTGGCCCGGCCGGTCTTCGCGCGCAATCACGCTCGCCTGGCCGACGCCGGGTTGGTGCGCAAGCGCCGCCTCGATCTCGCCCGGCTCGATGCGAAAACCCCGGATCTTGACCTGGCTGTCGGCGCGCCCCAGGAAGTCCAGCACCCCATCGGCCCGCCACTTCGCCAGATCGCCGGTCCGGTACATCCGCGATCCCGGTGCGCCGAATGGGCACGCGACAAACCGCTCAGACGTCAGACCGGGACGACCAAGATACCCCCGCGCCAGACCCGCACCGGCAATGTAAAGCTCGCCTGCGGCCCCGGCCGGAACCGGGCGGAGTTGCCCGTCCAGCACATAGATCTGCGTGTTCCAGATCGCACGCCCGAGCACGCTTCCGCTCTTCGCCGGAGCGCTGGCGTCGATCCGCTGCAGCGCCGACCAGATCGTGGTCTCCGTCGGACCGTAAAGGTTCCAGAGCTGCGCTGCATGCGGCAGAAGCTGCTGGACCAGATCGCCGGGCAGCGCCTCGCCACCACACAGGACACGAAGCGGACTGGCCAGTCGGGGCCAGCCATGCTGAAGCAGCATCCGCCAGCTGGTCGGCGTTGCCTGGACGATCGTTGCCCCCTGCGCTTCGATGAGTGCCCGCAACGCCGCCGGATCGCCAGCCTGCGCGCGCGATCCCAGGACCAAGCGCGCGCCGTTCACCAGCGGTAACAAAAGCTCCAGCACAGAAATATCGAAGGACAGGGTGGTCAGGCCGACCAGAACATCATCCGGCCGCACGGCCAATTCCGCCTGCATCCCCATCAGGAAGTTGACGACGCTGGCCTGACGGATCTGCACCCCTTTGGGTTTTCCGGTCGAGCCGGAGGTGTAAATGACATAGGCCAGATGATCCTTGCCGCTCGCGGCAACCGGGTTCTGCGGCGATAA
>JBAVTK010000217.1:0-17231 GCA_049696095.1 Aliidongia sp.
GGACAGCGCCCTGTTTCTGGCATGAAGTGAATCTTCAGTCGGACCCGTGATGTCAGTTGGTCGGGGACTGCTCAAATAATATTACTTCTTTCGAAGAATCCATACGACTTCTATACTATTCAGTGTGGCGCTCTCTACGTCAAAGCCGAAACTTCTATCACGCTCGACATAAGAGAATAACTCCATCATTGCGGAAAAATCCCAAACATGAAAATGAATATTGGAGCGTTCTTTCAGCATGATTGAGACTTTTTGGGTGCAAGCGTCCCCCGTCAATCCGTCAACAACCCGCACCCATTCCTCGTAATGACCGGCCAATGACCAATCCGGCCCTTCGGTATGGTCACGCTGCAGATGGTCGAGCGGAGTGATGGCCCGATCCTTGTCAAAGGTGAAACGTTTGTCTGGCAGGGCAAGATAGGCGATGCCATTCGTGCGAAGGACGCGCGAGACCGAACGTAGCGCCTTGAGCGGATCTTCGACATGTTCCATCACATGATTGGCGATGATGAAATCCTGGCTGTCCGAGGCGATGCCGTGCATCGACTCTAAATCGCTCACCAAATGGGGGGCGGTGACATTCTCGTCAACCGAGAAGAGTTTCTTCACCTGCTCGATGGGTTGGAAATCGGCATAGGTCACTGTTGCGTCCGGCGGTAGCGCCACTGGAAAATCCAGCGCACCGAATTCGATCCCGGCACCGCGAATATAGCGTTGCGCCAATTCGGTCCGTGTCAATCCGAGGCCGGTGAGATACCGCTCGTCGCCATTGGTCCGCACCGCCGGCGCTGCGGGCATTGGCAAGTCCGGATCGAGCATTCGGGCGACCGATTGACGGAGGGAGTGCAATGAACGGGCCATTCTTGAAATTCCGGAGGTTCGGTGGTTAGCGCAATCGCTGAATCAGGCGCTGGAGGCGGGAGGTGGGAGAGGAGGCGTCCGGTTGCACGGCGCCCGGAACGAAATACCAGCCACCGCCCGGGTGGCGGTGCTTGACCGGCATATCCGAACGATGGGTGAGCGCGGTATAATGCGCGATCATTGAGCGGCGTTCGGCACCGGATCGGGTCGGCAGCGATCCGCGATGCAGCAGCCTGGCGTGCCAGAACAGAACGTCGCCGCGGTTGCCGAGAAAGCGCTCGATTCGTCCACCGCGCTCTTTAATCTGGTCCTCGAAGAACGGTGTCAGCAGACGCTCCGATTCCCACGGCCAATCGGGATCGTCGCCATTCGCGCGGCCAAGCTGTGTCAGTACCTTGTGCTGGCGGATGATCGGCCAACGGTGCGAGCCGGGGACGAATTCGAACGGGCCGGCATCGGGCTGGATTTGATCCAGCGCTGTCCACGCCGCGATATAGTGCCCGTTCACCTCCGGCGGATTTAGATAATCATCCTGATGCCAATCGCGCTCCGTGCTGACCCATCCGGTCAAGGTGAGATGCAGCCCGACCGGTTCTCCGATCAGATGCTCAAGCATGTCGGACAGCGGACGATTGAGGCACAGCTCCCGGATTTCCGGAACGTCGAGATACGGGGTGGGATTCGGCCAGCCCGCGGCGTGCGATACTTGCCGCCGGACGGTGCAATAACGGTCGATGAGATCATCCGCGATGAGGCCGGGCACGACCAGATAGCCGTTCTCACGCCAAAACGCTTGCTGCGGTGTCAGTCCCGCGGGGCTGACCGTCTGTCGGTCGAGCGGCGGAAGGTCGGCATTGGCGACATCCTCGCTGACATCCGCCCAGCACAAATCGGTGGCGACCGCGCGACGGGCCAGGACGCGTAAATGGTCATCCTGTCCGACACCGCCAAAACTGTCCACCTGGATGCGGTAAAAGCCGGACTCTTCCAAGAGCCGACGAATCGTCCGCACCGTGAAATAGCTGAGATAGACAGTCGAGGAAAAGGCGCCGGTGCTTAGATCCGCGCGCTGATTTTCGGCGGAACCGAAGTTCGGGATGGTGAGATAGAGCAACCCACCCGGTCGCAGTGCACTCAGGCAGGCGGCAAGAAATGCCTTTGGTTCGGCGGTAAATTGCAGCACGTCTTGAGCCAGCACGACATCCTTCGACGCTGGTGCGATCGCCGCGTCTTCCAGAAGGGCGGTCTGAATCGGTAAGCGATAATATTTTCGGCCGATGTCGGTGACAGCGACCCAGGGATCGACCCCTTCGACATCCCAGCCATGGGAACGAAAGTCCAGCAGGACATGGCCGGCCCCGCAGCCGGCATCGAGAATCGCAGGTTTCCGGCTCTGCTGCGCAAAATCATGTGCCGCCCGCCGGCCGATGGCGGTGGTGATGTCGCCAAGCAGAAAACCCGGCCCCGCGAGATCGAGCATCTCAAAACTGTCATAATAGAAATGCTCAGGGACGCCGGAAAAATCCTGCGCCAGACGAGGCCAGATATAGGCTAAGCCACACTCCCGGCACGCATAGGCCGCTTTGGCGCCATCGGGATGACACCAGCTGGGCGATCCGGCACCGGCACCGCAGAGCGGGCAAAGCGGCATTGGGAGGTCGGGCACATGTTGAGAAAATGCAACGGTCACCTTGGGCTCCGGCGGGGCATTGGAGTCGGCTTCCCTCTCGTCACAGTGTCGCGTGAGTAGTTGCCTTCCAGCCAGACTAGCGGAACTCTCTTGTGCTGAACAGTGTAGCTTTGTCAGGACGATTCGGACAAAGGCGAAACCTGGGACAATCCCTTCGAACCGAACCGAACCGAACCGCACCGGGCTGGCACGCGATGCTCGGTGCCGAATCAAAACCCGTCCGCCCCTTCTTGGGGCGGACGGTGTCTTGGGCCACCGCTTTAGGGAATGAAGGCGACGCCGCGATTGACCTTGCCGTAGGTCGGGCCGGCGATGGTGACGAAGCTTTCCCGCGCGACCAGCGGTGTCATCGTCGTGGCCTGGAGGTCGTCGGTGATGCGCACGACCTTGTTCGGATCGGCACCATTATCGCCCGACGCGCTTGAGGTCGAGGTGGTGGCCCACAGCGTCACCGTGTCGCCGATGACCACGCCGGTCAGGTTGCGCAGGCCGACCGTGGTCACGTCGGGATAGGGGCCGTCCGGGCCGGTCAAACCGGTATCGACCACGCCGACCAGCCCGCTGGTCAGGACATAATCGAGCTGCCAGGTGCCATCGACGAGACTCCATTTTTCGAGGCCGGCATGCTCGGCCGCATCCGTGGCGTTGCCCGAGCCCTCGTCGGCCACATACATCGTGGTGTCGTTGGCGAAGAACACCGCGAAGGGGGTGAAGTCGCCGCCCGTCACCTTGGCCGCATCGGTCGGAAAGCCCGGCACGATGCTGATCGTGGCCTGCGCCGCGTTCGCCACTGTCGGGAGCGTCGGTACGGTATAGACCGTGTCGATGCCGTTGCTGCCGCTGCCCTTGGTGAAGAAGAGCGCGCCGTCATGTTCCGTGACACCCCGGAAATTGGTGTCCTTGCCCGGCTTGTCGAGCTTGCCATTGACGGTGAATTGCAGCAGCGGATCGATTTCGGCCGAATTCGCCACCGGTATCGTCACGTCAGGCGAGGGGGCGTTGATCGGATCGACCGCTTCAAGGCCGGTGGTTTCGGTCACGTCGGGGCTGGTGCCGTTGCTCGGGCCGAACGTGGCGGCATTGCCGTTATTGGCATTCCCGACGGTATAGTAGAGCCCATTCGCGCCCAGCAGTGCCGAACGGCCGTTGTTTCCGCCGTAATTCACCGTCGGCGTGTAGACGATCTGTCCGTTCTGGTCGACCGACACGATCGTGCGGTGAAACGCGTAATTCCGGCCGAAGGCGAAGGTCACCGGGTTGGTCGGATCTTGACCGGCCACCGCATCTGAGTTCGAGACGTCGAGCGCGCCGACGCCGGGCGAGGCATAGGCCATGAAGGTGAGTTGGCCGCCGAACAGGTCGGGCGCGAAATGGAGGCCGAGTTCCGATTTCGACGAGAAGCTGGTCGCGACAGTGTCGGTCGGGATGGCGAGGCTGAACAAGGTCAGGCCGAAGATCGGATCGACCTCGGTCAGTTCGATCGGCGAGGTGACCCCGAAACTGGCATCGACCGCCTCATTGTTCCAGACTGTGGGATAAAGATTGCCGGTAACGGCTGGCGTTGTGGTCTTGTCGGTATCCGCAAGCGGCGTGCCGACGGTGAGATCGGCAACGGCGCCCTGTGTGCGATCATAGGTGCTGCTGCTGATGACTAGCGAATTGGGGAGGAGGTGAAACGGTCTCGTAATGTTGCCGATGCCCGTCGGGCTCGACACTTCGCTCACTGGCAGGCTTCCGGCAAAGCTCGTGCCGCCGGTAATCAGAAATGCCGTTCCGCTCAGAAGGATCGTGCGGAGACGGATAGCGCCGTGCGGTGTGCACGGCACGCGATTGCGAGCGATTATCATGGTGGTGCTTCCTCCGAATAGAGGATGGCACCCTATCGGCCAATTGTGACGATCGAATTACATCTGATGGGAGAAATTGTGGATGACTCAAACGAATCACGCGGAGCGTAACCGATCCGAAACGGTGCCGGCTGCGCCTTTGGATCAGGATTTCGCCGGCAAGAGCTGGCTGATTTCGAACGCCAGCTGGTCCTGGGTATAGGGTTTGGCAAGGCGGGGCAGGGTCATCGCTTGGCCGGCGGCGAGTTCGGCATAGCCGGTCGCCAGCAGGATCGGCACTCGCGGGCTGCGGGCGCGCACCCGGCTGGCCAATTCCATTCCGGTCATGCCGGGCATGGCGTGATCGGTGATGATCAGGTCGGGCCGCAGCCCCTTTTCGAGCAGATCGAGCGCTTCGCGGCCGGAACCGACTTCGATCACCGCATGCCCGAGATCTTCGAGGAGCGCGCAGGTGCTCGCCGCGATCAGCGAGTCGTCATCGACGACCAGGATGGTTGCCGGCGCCCGGTCTTCCGAGGGGGGCCGGACGACGGCGCCATAGACCGGCGCCCCGGTCGCGACAGGAAGCCAGAGATGGGCCGTGGTACCCTTGCCCAACGCGCTTTCCAGGCGGAATGCGCCGCCCGATTGCTCGGCCAGCCCATGGACCATCGACAGCCCGAGTCCGGTGCCCTTGCCGACACTCTTGGTCGAGAAGAACGGCTCCACCGCCTTGGCGAGCGTGCCGGGGGTCATGCCATGGCCGGTATCCGAGATTGACAGGCGCAGGAAGCGCCCATCCGACAGGCGCGGTTCGGCGTGGTTTTGGAGATCGAAGCTTTGCAGCCGGATGGTCAATCTGCCGCCCGACGGCATGGCGTCACGCGCATTGACCGCCAGATTCAGCAGCGCCATTTCCAACTGGTTCGGGTCGACCGTGACCGCCGGCAAGTTGGCTTCCGCCTGGATGTCGAGTTGGACCAGCGGCCCGATCGACCGCTCGATCAGGCCGCGCATGCCTGTCACCAGGCTCGCCACATCCGTGGTGCGGGCCTGCAATTCCTGCTTTCGGGCAAATGCCAGCAGGCGCTGTGTCAGCGTGGCACCGCGCTGCGCGCCTTCCATGGCGCCGTTCAAAAGCCGGGTGAAGCGGGCATCGCGCTCCACGCTTTTGCTCAGCAGATCGAGATTGCCGATAACCGCCATCAGTAAATTGTTGAAATCATGCGCGACCCCGCCGACCAGTTGGCCCATGGTCTCGATCTTCTGCGCATGAAGCAGCGCTTCCTGAGCCAACTCGCGCCGGGCGCTTTCCTCGCGCAGTTGCTGATTGGCGTGCTCCAATTGCTCTGTGCGTGCGCGGACCAGCCGCTCGAGTTCGGCCGCGGCGCTCTGCTGGCTTTCGAGATAGCGTCGGGCTTCGTACTGTCGGCACCGGCCGCGCTCGGCCGCCAGCACAGCAGCCTGAAGGCTGATCGCCTGGAGCGGCCGTTCCAAAAACGCGATATTGCGCAACGTTTCAATCAAAGTACGACGGAATGTAGCGAATTTCGGCCCTTCATTGTGATTGGTCAAGGCCACAAACGGCTGATCCGACCAAGGCGGCTGCATCGCGATCCATGTCGCTAACGCATCAAGGTTTTTGCCGTACAAGGCTTCTTCGGTGATGAGGACGACATCCGCTTCGTCGCCCAGCCGTTCCATCAGCCTGTCGAGGCCGGTGCAAATCTCCGCTTTCAGCCCCGCCTGATCGATCAGGCGGGCACAGGTCTCGGCGTCCCGGCCGATCGGCGCGAGGACGAGGACGACCCCGCGCCGGGCCTCAATATTCGCCATGGGACAGCGGAACGAGGAGCGGATCCCGCGGACCGATATATTCCGGGGTGCCCGAGAATATCCCCCGGAAGCCGTGGAGCGGCGGACCGACCGAGACGCCTTTGTTGTTGAGCTGAAATTCCCGAATGGTATGTTCGTGGTCGCCGCTGCGTTTCTTCACGACAGAAAGCGCGCGCCGCACGGTGCCATTATATTCGAAATAGCGCAGCATCAGGACGGCGTCGCTGAGATAGCTGATGTCGAGCGGCGTATCCATCGGGCCAACCAGCCCGTGCTGCGCCAAAATCAGGATGGTCAGCACACCCTGTTGACTGAGATAGCTCAACAATTCATGCATTTGCAGAATCAGGAAGCGGCCATCCGGCATGGCGTTGAGATAGCCGTTCAAGCTGTCGATGACGATGACGCGCGCATTTCCCTTCTCGACCGCCTGCCTGACCAGATGGGCGAACTCGCCGGGAGAAAGCTCGGCCGGATCGATCTGCACGATCCGGACCAGACCCTTGTCCACGGTCTCGTCCAACTGCAGGCCCAGCGTGCGGGCGCGGGCGCGCATCGTGCCATGGCCTTCGTCGAAGGCGAAGACCACCGAATGTTCGCCACGTAACGCCGCCGCGATGGCGTAGGTCAGCGCCAGCGACGATTTCCCAACCCCGGCGGCGCCGATCAGCAAGGCATTCGTCCCGCGCTCCAGCCCGCCGCCAAGCAACTGATCCAGGTCGCGATTGCCGCTCGGGACGAAATCGCCATCGAATTTCTTGTGATGCTCGGCCGCGATCAGGCGCGGATAGACCTTCAACCCTCCATGCTCAATCGTGAAATCGTGAAAGCCGCCCTTGAAATCGATACCGCGCATCTTGACCACGCGCAGCCGCCGCCGCTCGGCGCCATAGTCGATCGCCAATTGCTCCAGCAGCACGACACCATGGGCGATCGAATGGAGCTGTAGATCGGTTTGCTGCGAGGTCAGATCATCGAGCAGGATAACAGTCGATTTGCGGCCGGAGAAGAAATGCTTCAATGCCAGGATTTGGCGGCGATAGCGCAACGGACTCTGTGCCAGCAACCGGAGCTCCGACAGGCTGTCGACCACGATGCGCGCGGGGCTGAGTGTCACGACGGTATCGAAAATCAATTGCGTCGTTTCGCTCAATTCCATCTCGGCCGGCTGAAGGACCGTCAGTTCCTGGCTCGGGTCGAGGGCGGTTTCGGGCGTGACCAGTTCGAAGATGGTGATGCCGTCAAGCGACCAGCCATGCCGTTTGGCGACGAGCTGCAATTCGCGCTCGGTCTCGGATAGCGTGATATAGAGCGCCGGTTCGCCCCGGCGCACCCCTTCGAGTAGGAATTGTAGGGCCAGGGTCGTCTTGCCCGAGCCTGGTCGGCCCTCATAAAGATACATCCGCTCGGGATCGAGCCCGCGGCCGAGGATAGTGTCGAGCCCGTCACTGCCGGTGGAGATTAACTGGGGCTCGATCTCGTCATAGTCTTTCATGGCTTCTCCACGTGTTGCGTCTGATTGATAAACGTGCCGTGTGGTGCAAAGTTGCGTTCAGAACGAGCAACCTGCCGTCATCGTGCCATGAAATTTTGCCAGGTCCGAGCCGATTATGGGCATCCGCGATCGAGGGCCGTTTCAGTCGGCCCGCACGATGGGCGGCGGCTTCCAGCTCTGCGCGCCGCGGACGTCCGATCCCGCAACATAGACCCGCAGATAGCACGAATAGGGCGCCTCGTCTGCCGTGCCCGGCGAAGTGGCCGCCGGATCGGGGGGCTGGAGCCAATTGACACCGGGCGATCACATATTGCCGCTGGTTTTCCGGGCTGATATTGCAGACCATATCGGATCACCGCAGCTGTATCGCCGCCATTCCGCGAGGCAAGCCCATGACACGCCGTCTTCTCTGTCTCTGCCTGCCGCTCCTGCTCGGTCTATCCACCTGTGTCGAAGAGGCACCGCCGGCGCGGTTCGGTGAGATCCGCTTTACCGACGAGCCGCCGATTCGGCTCGATGTCGCGCGGGTCGAACTGGTCAGCAGTTTCCAGCCGAGCTTCCGGGCGCCCGATGTCGAGCACGAATTCCCGGTCCCGCCGCAGCGTGTGCTGGAGGCTTTGTGCCGTGATCGGTTTCAGGCGGTCGGTCCGGCCAGCGGGCGGATCGCGCGCTTCACGATCGAGGATGCCAGCGTGCGCGAAGTGGCACTGCCGCGCACCGAGGGGATCGAGGGCGCCTTCACGGTCGATCAAACCGAACGGTATGATGGCCGGGTTGCGGTTCGGCTGGAAATTCTCGACTATAATGGCGGCATGCTCCGTCTCGCCACGGCCGAAGCCATTCACAGCGAGACGGTGGATGAAGACATTACCGCCAACGAGCGCGATGAGACGTGGTATGGCATCAGCGCGCAATTGGGCCGTGCGCTCGATCAGAAGTTGGAGCAACAGGTCGATGCGAGTTTCTACCCCTATAAAGGCTGAGTCGCCGGGCGGCCGGGGCCGCCTTGCCGTGGTGCCGTTGCTCTGCCTCGCCTTGGCGGCGTGCGCGGCACCGCCGGTTCGGCGGAGCGACGTTCCCGATTTCGGCGAGGTCAAGGCCGTGTTCGCGCAAGGCGAGGATATTCAGGTCATCAGCGTCCGTGCGCTCGACCGGCTGCCGTTGACCGGGGCCGTGCTCGTTCTGCCCGATGGCGAACGGGTCGAGGCCTATTCGATCGATCAGCAAAAGAACCCGTCTCTGTCCGATCGCACCTCGCTCGCCACCACGGGCAGCAACGTCATCGGCGTTGGCGGCGGCGTACCGCTGTTGACCGGACCGGGTATCGCGCAAACCACCACGACGCTGATCGGTCAGATCGCCTCGACCGCCTTGATCCGCCTGCCCGATCTGGCGGCCTATCGCGAAATCTGGTCCGGTTCGAAAATCGAGGCGCATCTGGGTTTCCCGTCGGACCAGCGGACCGAGATTCTCCCGGCGCCGCAACCCGGCTAGATCGGCCGTTCCACCCACAAATTTACCACGTTTAAACCATTTAAAAACGGTCTTCGGTGGAAAGTTGCCCTCGAATCACAATTACGGGGGACGGGGCATGGCGCAGGCTGCGACAACGGCGGATCGGTTGGGGTTCTTTCGGGTCGATGAGGCGGCACGAGCCGAGTTGCGCGCCTTCCGCCCCGCGCTGGAACTGGCGCTGCCGGAGATCCTGAACGGGTTCTACGATCATCTGCGCAGTTGGCCGGATTGCGGCCGGTTGCTTGCCGACCCCGCCGCCATGGGCCGTGCTCGTTCCGCCCAGGCCGAGCATTTGCGGCGCTTGTTCGCCGCCCGTTTCGATGACGCCTATATCGCTGCGGCCCGACAGATCGGCGACGTTCATGCCAGGCTCGGCGTGCAGCCAAGCTGGTATCTGGGTGCTACCGCCTTCATCCAGAGCGAGTTGCTGCGCCGAGCGGCCGAACTTTCGGGCAAAGGCTGGCTGTCGCGCTTTCGCCGCACGCAAAGCGGCGGGCTCGTGGCAGCGATCAGCCGGGTCATTCTGCTCGATACCGATCTGGTCCTGGAGTCGTTTCAGAGCGATCTGGGCAAGGCCGCGGCCATGCGGCTGCAAAAAATCACCGGCGATTTTTCCGGCACGATCACCGGTGTCATCGATACGGTCGGGCGCGCGTCCGGCGCCTTGCAGGGCGATGCCGAGGCCTTGTCGTCGGTTGTCGAGAAATCGAGCCGGCAGGCGATGAATGTCGTCTCGGCGGCCGAGCAAGCGTCGAGCAACGTCCAGACCGTCGCGTCCGCGGCCGAGGAATTGTCGAGTTCGATCAGCGAAATCGCCCGGCAGGTGGCGCGCTCAAGTCAGGTCGCGGCCGGGGCAGTGCGTCAGGCCGGCGAGACCAACACGACCATGCGGGCCTTGGCCGAAGCGGCTGACCGAATCGGCGAGGTTGTACGCCTGATCAACGACATCGCCAGCCAGACCAATCTTCTGGCGCTCAACGCCACGATCGAGGCGGCGCGCGCGGGCGAAGCCGGCAAGGGCTTCGCCGTCGTCGCCAGTGAGGTCAAGAGCCTGGCCAATCAGACGGCGCGCGCGACCGAAGACATCAAGAATCAGGTGGCCGAGATCCAGGCGGCCGCCAGTCAAGCGGTCGAGGCGATCGGCTCGATCGACACGACCATTCGCGAGATCGACGAGATCGGCTCGGCCATCGCCGCGGCGGTCGAGGAGCAGGGTGCCGCGACCGGCGAGATCGCCCGCAATGTCCATCAAGCGGCCGCCGGGACGGCGCAAGTCTCGATGAGCATGGGCGCGGTCAACGAGGCCGTCGGCGAAACGGCGCAGACCGCGAAATCGGTGCTGGCCGGCTCACAGGAACTCGCCCGCCAAGCCGACGCGCTACGTACCCAATTCGCCAGTTTCGCAAGAATGATCACGCAAGGATAGGCGACGGGGCGTAACAGAGGCGAGGTCGGCACCGGGCATGATCGTGCCGCGCTTCAGCCGATATGCGGGGCGAAGACCGAGACGGCATCCCGCGTGCGCGGCCGGGTCGAGGCAGTTCTGGACTATGCCATGGCGCGAGATCGGCGCCGTCATGGCCGCGCTGCGCAGCCAAGCGGGGCTATCGGCCCGCGCGCTCGAATTCATGATTTTGACTGCAGCGGGCAGTAGCGACACGCTGGACATCCGGTGTCGAGTCGTATAGTAGTTTTGAGAACGATTATCAGTCGCTGCATTCGGAGGATTGATTTGGCCATCCAGGACATTGGCGCGCGCGCGCATCTGTGGCGTCGCGTCCTTCCGGTGCTCGGCCCCGGACTCGTCGTGATGCTTGCCGATACCGATGCCGGCAGCATCATCACCTCGGCCCAGAGCGGCGCGCAGGAGGGGTATAAGCTGCTGACGCTGCTGATCGTCCTGATCCCGATCCTCTACATCGTGCAGGAACTGACCGTGCGGCTGGGCATTGTCACCGGCCGCGGACATGGCGAGCTGATCCGCGAGCGGTTCGGCGCCGGCTGGGCTTGGCTCTCGGTTTCCACCATGGCGATTTCCTGCATCGGCGCGCTGGTGGCGGAGCTTTCGGGCATGGCCGGAGTGGCGCAGTTGTTCGGCGTGCCGGTTTGGGCGATGATGGTGATGACGATCAGTCTTCTCATCATCATGGTGCTGACCGGCAGCTATCGCTCGGTCGAACGGGTTGCGGTGTGCTTCGGCCTGTTCGAACTGGTCTTTCTCGGCCTCGCCTGGGCCGCCGGGCCGGTTCCGGCCGAGATTGCCGCCGGGGTGACGCAGTTGCCGCTCGACGACAACCAGTTCCTCTATCTGGCGGCGGCCCTGATCGGTGCGGTGATCATGCCCTGGATGGTGTTCTATCAGCAATCCGCCGTGGTCGATAAAGGGCTTCGGGCGAGCGATCTCAAGGTCGCGCGCTGGGACACAGCGATCGGGGCGGTCGTCACGCAATTGATCATGGCGGCGGTCCTGGTCGCGGTTGCCGCGACAGTCGGTCGGGCGCATGATTCGAGTCCGCTCGACACTGTGCCGCAGATCGCGGCGGCGCTGACGCCGATGCTCGGCGACACGATGGGCCGTCTGGTCTTCGCGCTCGGCATCAGCGGTGCGGCACTGGTTGCCACCATCGTGGTCAGCTTGACCGCGGCCTGGGGGTTGGGTGAGGTCACCGGCTATCGACGTTCGCTCGAACATCACCCGCGCGAGGCGCCCTGGTTTTATGGCGTCTTCATCGCATCGTTGATCGCGGGCGGTTGTCTGGTGATGTCCGGCGCGTCGCTGGTCCAGCTTTCCGTCGCGGTCTCGGTCATGAATGCCGCCTTGCTGCCGATCGTGCTGGGCTTTCTGTTCCTGCTGGCCCGCATGGCGCTGCCGGCGCCCTATCGCCTGACCGGCTGGTATGCGTGGGTCGTCGGCATCACCGTCGTCTTCACCTCGGTCTTTGCGCTTTATGCCGGGGCGCAGGGGATCTTCGGCTGAGATTGCAACCTGGGACGCTGCTTCAGGTCGAAGCGGCGTCCGCCGTTTCGGGTGGTGGGAACTCGACGCCCTCATAGAACTCGGCGAGCGGGATTTCGAGGTCGATTTCCGGCATGCTCAGAACGAAGTTGCCGGGCAGGAGATGGCCGACCCAATCCTCGCCGACGCGTTCGGACATCGTACCGCCTTATTCATCCTGTGACAGGATCACGTAGCGTCGGACCGACGGTGCGTCGGCATATTCGTGATTCTTCGTCACGAGATCGGTCCGGGTAGCGGATCTTGCCGGCCAATTCGATCTTCAGATCGCTGCCAAAGAACTGACCGGGGCGGCCGCGCAGCCGGCTGGTGATAGCGACGGCCAGATTGCGGTGTATCGCGGCATGGGCCGCGGTGCCGCCCGTCATGGCGATCGTCTGGAAGCCGTCAAACTCATAGCGCAGCGATTGGCGTCGCTCCCATTCGAGAAACTCCGCAGTCGTCATGGGTTTGCGCAGAGCGACATTCATGGCGGCGACTTGATGTACCTTGCCGATCACCGCCGATGCACATGGAAAGAGGCCTCGGCCGGAACGGGCTCTGCCGACCAGCGTTCGATAACCGCTGCGAGTTCTTTCGGATCGATCGGCTTCGTCACCAAAGCCTGCATACCGGCCGTGAGAATTTCCGAACGAACTTTCGGCAGAGCATGTGCCGTCACGGCGATGATCGGAACCTCGCTTCGGCGTCCGCCGGCTTGCCTGATCCGCTCGGTCGCCTCCACACCGCCCATCCGCGGCATCTGAAGATCCATTAGGATCAGGTCAAAATCGTCGCTCAAGGCAGCGGCGACGGCCTCGACGCCGTCCTGGACGACAACCGCCCGATGACCCAGTTGTTCGATCATCGCCACGATGACTAACTGATTGATCTCGTTATCCTCGACGATCAGAAGGCGCAGCCCTTCGTCCGCCCTGGTCGCCCGATCCGGCCGCGCGCGCCAGCGTTCGCCGTCCCGCGGTGATGCGGTCGCGCCGCTATCCAGAGCCTGGCACAAGGAGCCGGTCAAGGCGGTACGGCTGACCGGCTTGGTCACGAACCCATCGAAGCAGGTTCGCCAGGGTTCATCGATCGAAGCGGCCGCACCGAGGCTGGTCGCCAGAATCAGTGTCGTCGGGGCGAGGCGGGGCAGGGCACGGATCTTTCGGGCGAAGTCTCCTTCATCGTTTCGCGCCGCCCGCTGGTCGATGATCGCGACATCGAACGGCGTGCCGGCATCCGAGGCCGCCTGAAGCGCCGTCATGAGACCGTCGCAATCGGAAACGGCGATCGGTTCGATCCCGCAAAACTCCAATTGGCGCAACATGGCCTGCCGGCCGATCGGATTACCGTCCACGACGATGGCTCGCCGTCCGCGCAGCGATTCGGCCGCGGCGGCGATGGAGTCGTTTTCCGGCTCCGATGCCGGTTCGAGCGGCAGCCTGAACCAAAAACGGGTGCCTTCGCCCTCCGCGCTCGTCACACCGATCTGCCCGCCCATGCGCTCGACCAAACGCTTGGAAATCGCCAGCCCCAGCCCGGTGCCGCCGAAGCGACGGGTCACGGAATTGCCCGCTTGATTGAATGTCTCGAACAATCGCTCACAGACCGCCGCCGACATGCCGATGCCTGTGTCGGTAATCGCGAATTCCAGAAACCGGCTGCCGTCGCGCCGAGTGTCCGGTGTCACTTCGAGCAGCACGTGGCCGGCCGGGGTGAATTTCACGGCATTGCCGGCCAAATTGACCAGGATCTGGCGCAGACGGATCGGGTCACCGCGCAGCCAGTTCGGCACCGCCGGGTCGATGATGCCGGCGATTTCGACGTCCTTTTGTCCGGCCATGACCGCGCAGGTATCGAACACCGTCTCGATCACCTCATCCAGTTCGAAATCGACCCGCTCAAGCTTGAGCTTGTCGGCTTCGAGCATCGAGATATCGAGGATGTCGTCGACGATGGTCAGCAGCAAGCCGGCCGAAACCTGGATCCGGCGGGCGAATTGCCGTTGCCGGTCGTCGAGCCGTGTGCCGAGCAGCAAACCGTTCATGCCGATGATTCCGTTCATCGGCGTGCGGATTTCGTGACTGATATTGGTCAGGAAATCGGTTTTGGCCTGGTTTGCCGCCTGCGCCGCCAACAGCGCGACCTTTAACTGAGAATGCGTATCGGCCAGCGAGCCGGCAAGTGCGAGGGCAATGACGAGGACCGTGACCGGCGCAATGATGACGGCAAGCAGTCCAGGGGCGATCAGTTGATGCGGAGTCGCAATGGCCGGATCGGGAATGAGGGTCAGCGCGGCCATGCCGACGAAATGCACGCTGCAAATGGCCAGGACGAACAAGGCGCCACCGGCGATGCGGGATGGCCAGCCGGGATTGCGTACAAGGATCGCCACAGCCGCGACTGCCAGCACGATGGTGGCGATCACCGACGCGGCCACGAACCGGAAATCCCACTGGAACTGCGCCGGGGCGTCCAATGCCGCCATCCCGAGATAATGCATGCCGATGATCGCGAGGCCGACCAGCGCACCGCCCGTCAGTGGACTGGTGTAACGAAACGCCGCAAGCATGCCCAGCCATGCCACGCCGATCGCAACGACCAGCGAAAGCACGGTCAGGTTGGCATCAAAGGCCAGCGGCAGGCCCGGCCGATAAGCCAGTTCGGCAATGAAATGCGTGGTCCAGATACCGCCGCCGAATACCGCGGCCACCACCGCCGACAGCAGGCCGATTTTACCGCGTCGCGCCGCTTCCCGACCGCGCACCATCAGAACCGAGGTTGCGAAGCAGGAAAACAGGCAAACCATTACCGCCAGCAGAACGAGCGGCAGGTCATGTTGTGTAGTGAGGCAACCATAGATACGTAGCATGATGCCATGATCACGCCAAGATCATAACGGTTGGTAAAATATTATCCAACTAATTCAAATTAAGGTCAGGGTTTGATCTTCTCGATTTAGTTAGGAGCGAGTATCGCCTGCATCTGATCGCCGTTGCTCGACAATTTCGGACCCGCAGCTCGGGCAATGCGGATCCCGCGGCACGCGAACTCGGTAGAAGCGGGTTTCCAGCGCGTCGTAAATCAACAAGCTTCCGCTCAGGCCGGAACCCAGTTCGAGCAGCTCCTTCAACACCTCGGCCGCTTGAAGCGTGCCGATGACGCCCGCGACGGCGCCCAGAATGCCGGCTTCCGCACAGCGCGGCGTCGAACCCGGCGGTGGTGCCTCGGGAAACAGACACCGATAACAGGGATGAGCCGGCCCGGCCTGCGGCTTGAAGGTCGAGAGCTGTCCCTCGAAGCGCAGCAGCGCCCCGGACACCAGGGTCGTCCCGGCCCGCACGCACGCGTCATTGACCAGATAGCGGGTCGCGAAATTATCCGAACCATCGGCGACGATGTCGTAGCCGGCCACCAGCCGATCGACATTGTCCACCGTCAGCCGCTCGTTATGTAGCTCGACCCGGACGTCGGGATTGAGCGCGCCGATCGCGATCTGGGCGCTCCGCGTTTTCGGGCGGCCGAGCCGCGGGGTCGCATGGATGATCTGTCGCTGAAGATTGGACAATTCGACAATATCGTCATCGACGATGCCGAGCGTGCCGACCCCTGCCGCCGCCAGATAGAGCAGCAAGGGTGCCCCAAGGCCGCCCGCCCCAACCACCAGCACGCGGGCTGCCAGCAGCCGCGCCTGCCCGACCTCGCCGACCTCGTCGAGGATCAGGTGCCGGGCATAGCGCTCGAATTGTGCGTCGCTCAGATCGTCCAAACCGTCACATTCCCTCGAACAAGGCGGTCGAAAGATAGCGCTCGGCAAAGCTCGGAATGATCACGACGATCAGCTTGCCGGCCATTTCCGGCCGCATCCCGACATCGAGTGCCGCCGCGAGGGCCGCACCCGACGAGATGCCGACCGGCAGGCCTTCGAGCCGGGCGGATTCGCGCGCCAGCTTGAATGCCCGGTCGTTGGACACCCGCACGACCTCGTCGATCTGCTCGCGATCGAGAATTTTCGGCACGAAACCGGCCCCGATGCCTTGGATCTTGTGCGGGCCGGGTGCCCCGCCCGACAGGACCGGGCTGTCCTCGGGCTCGACCGCGACCATGCGCAGGCCGGGCCGGCGCGGTTTCAGCGCCTGCGCTACCCCGGTCAGCGTGCCGCCGGTGCCGACGCCACTGATGATGACATCGACCTGTCCGCCGGTATCGGCCCAGATCTCTTCCGCGGTGGTCGCGCGGTGGATCGCCGGATTGGCCGGATTTTCGAATTGCTGCAACATGATCGCGTCGGGCAGCGTCTTCAGCAATTCCTCGGCCCGTGCGATGGCGCCACGCATGCCGCCCGCCGCCGGCGTCAATTCCAATTCGGCGCCCAGCAGCTTCAGCATCTTGCGCCGCTCGACCGACATACTGTCGGGCATGGTCAAAATCAGCCGGTAACCCTTGGCGGCGCAGACGAAGGCGAGTGCTATGCCGGTATTGCCGGAGGTCGGCTCGACGATCACGGTGCCGGGACGCAGCCGGCCGTCGCGCTCGGCGGCGTCGATCATCGCCTTGCCGATCCGATCCTTGACCGAGGAGAGCGGGTTGAAAAATTCGCATTTGGCGACGATATCCGCCTTGGCGCCGTAAAGCTGCGACAGTTTGGGCAGGCGAACGAGCGGCGTCGCGCCGATCGTGTCCAGAATGCTGTCATAAATCTTGCCCCGGAATTCCGATTTGCTGGTCTCGACGGCCATCGCGCAAGCCTCCTCAAGCGTAAATTTAACGTATTAATCCTGTGATATTTCCATGATACACCGATGGATCGCCGGATTCCAGGCCGGCGATTGATCCGGTGCCCACGGCAATCGGGCGAACGAGTTTGTCGCGCCGGGCGGTGATCCCAATCGGCGCTAAATTAGCGCGTATCCATACCCGTCTGCTCCAAGCAAACGCGGCGGTGGCCCGACTTGCATGGCCGGAACAGGTCCCATAGGCGCTAAGATAAGCTCCTTTATCGTCATGCCCGGC
>JBAVTK010000218.1:0-14150 GCA_049696095.1 Aliidongia sp.
ATCCGATCAAGCCGTCCGACACCTCACCGCAACCCGCTTCCGGCAGCCAAGGCCCCCAGATTGTCGGCCCGGCGCCAGTCACCCTGCCGCCGCAACCCGCTCCGGCCAAGCCTTCGTCGTGAGCGAATGCGGCCGTTGGCCGGTGGCCCGTTCCATGGCCTACATCGCGAGCCATATTTTACCGACAATTCCCGCCGGATCAGGCCGCACCAAGCCTTGCGAGGACGTACATTATGCCGCTGATCATGCCGCCCGCCTTCGATGCCGTGCCTGCCATCATCCGGGTCGCCGCGCACAAGCCCGCGACTCAGGCACCGGCGCCGCATCCGATCAAGCCGTCGGGCACCTCGCCGCAATCCGCTGACACCAGCCAAGGTCCCCAGATTGTCGGCCCGGTGCCTGTCACCCTGCCGCCGCAACCCGCTCCGGCCAAGCCTTTGTCGTAAGCGCGGGGGCTTGGTGCTCTTTGTGGTTGATATCGTGGCGCCAGCGCCGATCCGTATCCCGAGGTCTGGGCCGGAAAGCGCGCGCCGGATATCGTTCGACCGGTTGCGGTCGGATACATTGACCTTGAACCTGGGCGACGCGAAGGATCGCTGCCTTGGTCAAACGCCTTCGCCCGGCGAAAGCCGAAGAGGGCTTGCCGACGCGGGCGCGGGCGCATAGAAACGGAAGCCGTCGATCAAGGTCGCGCGCCGAGGGCCGGCAACGAAACGGGGAGACAAGCGATGGCGGTTGTTCTCATCGTCGGCAGCGGCGGCCAACTGGGCGTCGAGTTGGTTCGCGCCGCCTGGCCCGCCGGGCTTCGGCCGGCCGGTCTACCGAGGGGGGCCTGTGACATCGCCGACGAAGCGGCCGTCTTGCGGGTCGTCGAGCAGATTCGGCCGGCGCTCGTCGTCAATGCCGCGGCCTATACCGCCGTCGATCGTGCCGAGACCGAGCCGGAGGCGGCGTTTCGGGCCAATCGCGATGGTCCGGCCGTCCTGGGCACGGTGTGTGCCCGCCGAGGCATCCCGCTGATCCATGTCTCGACCGATTATGTGTTCGACGGCACCAAGCCGGATGGCTATGGCGAAGGCGATGCGGTGGCGCCGCTCGGCATTTACGGCCGCAGCAAACTCGAAGGTGAGGCGGCACTTGGTGCGGTTGGGTGCGATCACGTCATTCTGCGGACCGCCTGGGTCTTCGGCGCGCAAGGGCAGAATTTCGTCAAGACCATGGTCCGCCTGGGCCTCGAACGCGACAGCTTACGCGTGGTCAATGATCAACGCGGCTGCCCGACCCCGGCCGACAGTCTGGCGACCGCCATTACCGCCATCGCGGCGGCGATCATCAATGGCGGTGGGAAATGGGGGCTCTACCATTATGCCGGGGACGAGCCGGTCAGTTGGCACGGTTTCGCGGCGGCGATCTTCGATCGCATGGCGCGTAAGACCGGCAAGGCGCCCGCGCTGACGCCGATCGCGACCGCCGATTACCCGACGCCGGCCCGTCGGCCGGCCAATTCGATTCTGCATTGCGCTCGAATCGCGCGCGATTATGGCATCGCGCCACCGTCATGGCGGGCCGGCCTCGACCGCGTGCTTGACGAATTGCTGGCACCGGTTCCCACCGACCTTGCTGCCTTGGAGATGGCCCGGTAGGATTTCGTCTCGATCACTGATTCGTCCCCCCAAGATTATCAGGCAGTCCGATTTTGAATATTGACGCTCCCACTCCGGTGCGCCCCGACGGAGAATTGCCGATGACGAATGGCGCGGGCCGCTCGCTCGCTCTGGCGGATTTTCCGGATGTCCTGCTGTTTGCGCCAAAACGGCATTTCGACGTGCGCGGGTGGTTTTGCGAGACCTTCAGTCTGCGGTACCTGACATCGATCGGAATCCACGATGCGTGGGTTCAGGATAATTACTCGGTATCGCTGGAAAAGGGCGTGGTGCGCGGGCTGCATCTCCAGCGGCCCCCCAATGCCCAAGCCAAGCTGGTCCGGGTCAATCGCGGGGCGATCTTCGACGTCGTGCTCGATATGCGCCCGAATTCGCCGCGATTCGGCTGCCATGCCTGCGTCGAATTGAGTGCGCGCGATTGGAACCAGCTCTACATCCCCGAAGGCTATGCCCACGGCTTTTGTACGCTCGAACCGGATACCGAGGTGATTTACAAGACCAGCCGCTATTACAGCCCGGCTGACGAGCTGGGCATTTTGTGGAACGATCCGGCGCTAGACATTCCCTGGCCTGTCGATTCGGCGAGTGCGTTGCTGTCGCCCAAGGATGCGGTCAATCGGCGGTTTGCTGAAATCGCGCCGATCGACTGGGGAATGTAAGGGCGGGGTTTGCGAGGCGAGTGGCGTTACCGTGTAATCACGATTGCCAACACTCGCTACCGCGGCGATAGTCAACCTAGATGATCGTCAATTCCCTTCTCAAGGATGCCCCATGAAGACCGCTAGCCTGCTGATTGCCGCGATGTCGCTCGCCGCGCCCTGCCTGCTTTCGCCGATTGCGGCGTCGGCGGCCGATGCTCCAAAGGAGAAGGAGGCCGAACATGCCGGCCCTTCGGCCAAATTCCAGCCGCTCGTTGCTGAGGAAAAGCTCAGCGAGGGCTCGGTCACGATCGGTGGCCGGAAGATCGATTATCAAGCCGCGGTCGGCACGCTGATCGTCCATCCCAAGGGTTGGGACGACGTGCCGCAAGATCCCAACGCGACCGAGAAAGCCGGTCGCGGCGATGACGAGGACGCCAAGAATCCGACGGCGATCGCGGCGATGTCCTATGTCGCCTATTTCGCCCATGGCAAGCCGGGCCAGAACCGGCCGATCACCTTCGTCTATAATGGCGGTCCGGGCTCCGCGACCGTCTGGCTGCATATGGGCGCCTTCGGTCCGAAGCGTGTCGTGACACCCGACGATTCGCATGCCCCGGCGGCACCCTATCAACTGGTCAATAATGATTCGAGCCTGCTCGATGCGAGCGATCTGGTCTTCATCGATGCGCCGGGCACCGGCTTTGGCCGGATCGCCGGCAAGGATAAGGAAAAGGCCTTCTATGGCGTCGATGCCGACGCCTATGCCTTCGCCGAATTCATCAGCGGCTTTCTCACCAAATATGGCCGGTGGAACGCGCCGAAATATCTCTTTGGCGAGAGCTATGGCACGACCCGGTCGGCGGCCCTGATCAATCTGCTGGAAACGGAACGCTCGATCGATTTCAACGGCGTCATGCTGCTCTCGCAGATCTTGAGCTACAATGACAGCCCGGATCGCGTGGAAACCAGCCCCGGAAACGATCAGCCCTATATTCTGGTGCTGCCGACCTTTGCGGCGACCGCTTGGTATCACCACAAGCTGCCGAACGCGCCGCAGGATCTGCCGACGTTCCTGGAGGAAGTCGAGCATTTCGCCACAGGTGATTACGCTTTGGCCCTGGAAGCGGGGGCCGATCTTGATCCGGCCAAGCGCAAGGAAATCATCGCGAAGCTGCATCAATATACCGGGCTGCCCGAGGCTTATATCGAGAAGGCCGATCTGCGCATCAATGGCGGTGAATTCCGGAAAACCTTGCAGGACGACACCGACACGACGACCGGCCGTCTGGATTCGCGGTTCTCCGGCCCGACGCTCGACCCGCTGAGCAAAACGGCAGAATACGATCCGCAATCCGCCGCAATCAGCTCGGCCTATGTCTCCGCATTCAACGATTATGTCCGCAAGGATCTGAAATTCGGCGACGACAAGGTCTTCAAGCCATCGGCCAGCAACATTCGCGTCTGGAACTTCCAGCATCAACCGCCGGGTTCCATGCGTCCTTTGGCGCAATCGACCAATGTCATGCCCGATCTGGCCAATGCGCTCAAATACAATCCGAATCTGAAGGTCCAACTGAATGCCGGCTATTTCGACTTGGCGACACCGTTCTTTCAAGGTGTCTACGAGATGAAGCATTTGCCGATTCCTGCGAAGCTCCAGGCCAATATCGAATATAAATTCTATGATTCGGGCCATATGGTTTATGCCCATGACGCGTCGCTGCGCGCGCTCCATGACAATGCCGCTGGCTTCATCCGCAAGACCAGCAACTTGCCGGCGGAGTAATCGGGACGGTCTTGGCGCGTGAACGGCATCGAAATTTATATTCAATGAGGGACGTTTCATGAAAACTGCCAGCATATTGCTCGCCGCCCTGACGCTTGGCGTACCTGCTCTCGCGGCCGATGCGCCTGCGGAGAAGGAGCATGGGGCGGGGGCCAAGTTCGAGCCGTTCACCGCCGAGGAAAAGCTGAGCGAAGGCTCGGTCACGGTCGCCGGCCGCAAGATCGATTATCAAGCGGCGGTCGGCACGTTGATCGTGCATCCCAAGGGGTGGGACGACGTACCGCAAGATCCGAAGGCGACCGAGAAATCCGCCGCATCGGACGGCACGGATTGGAAGAACCCGACCGCCGAGGCGGCGATGTCCTATGTCGCCTATTTCGCCCATGGCAAGCCGGGCCAGAACCGGCCGGTCACCTTCATCTTCAATGGCGGCCCCGGTTCCTCGACCGTCTGGCTGCATATGGGTGCCTTCGGCCCGAAGCGCGTCGTCACACCCGACGATTCCCATGCCCCGGCCGCGCCCTATCAACTGATCAACAATGACTCGAGCCTGCTCGATGCGAGCGATCTGGTCTTCGTCGACGCCCCCGGCACCGGGTTCGGTCGAATTGCGGGCAAGGACAAGGAAAAGGCCTTCTATGGCGTCGATGCCGACGCCTATGCCTTCGCCGAATTCATCAGCGGCTTTCTCACCAAATATGGCCGGTGGAATGCACCGAAATATCTCTTTGGCGAGAGCTATGGCACGACCCGGTCGGCGGCCCTGATCAATCTGCTGGAGACCGAGCGCTCGATCGACTTCAATGGCGTCATCCTGCTGTCGCAGATCATGAATTTCGATGCCAGCGTGGATGAGGCGCAATTCAATCCGGGCATCGATCTGCCTTATGTCCTGGCCCTGCCGACTTACGCTGCGACCGCTTGGTATCATCACAAGCTGACCGATGCTTCCAAGGATCTGCCCGGCTTCCTCGACGAGGTCGAGCATTTCGCTACGGGTGAATATGCCCTGGCGCTGGCGGCCGGCGCCGAGCTGGATGCGGTCCAGCGCAAGAATGTCGTCGCCAAGCTGCATCGCTATACCGGCCTGCCCGAGGCTTACATTGAGAAGGGCGATTTGCGCATCAATGGCGGCGAATTCGAGCAGACACTGTTGGGCGACAGCGACACGACCACCGGCCGCCTCGATACGCGGTTTTCCGGACCGACGATCGATCCGCTGAGCAAGGAGGCCGATTACGATCCGCAATCGGCTGCGATCAGCTCGGCCTATGTGACGGCCTTCAACGATTATGTCCGCAAGGATCTAAAATTCGGCGAGGGCAAGATTTTCAAGCCGACGGTCGAACTGTGGCAGCATTGGAATTTCCAGCACCAGCCGCCGGGCGCCAATCGTCCGCTGGCACAGTCCGCCAATGTCATGCCCGATTTGGCGACCGCGATGAAATATAACCCGAACCTCAAAATCCAGTTGAATGCGGGTTATTACGATTTGGCCACACCGTTCTTCGAGGGCATGTATGAACTGAAGCACCTGCCGATTCCGGCAAAGCTTCAGGCCAATATCGACTATAAATTCTACGATTCGGGCCATATGGTCTATGCCCATGAATCGTCGCTCAAGGCATTGCACGACAATGTGGCCGGCTTCATCCGGCGCACCGACAATCTGCCGCCGGAATAAGGCGGCAAGATCCGACACATCGGTCGCTCAGCTCTGCGCCGTAACCGCGTTCACCGCCTGCCATTTGGCGTCGGACACGAGTGGATGCAGGCTGAGCTGACCGAGGATCGCCTCGATCGCGGTATCGTTGCGCCGGTGCGAGACCAGCGTCGCGCCGATTTCGACATTACCGGGGCTGTTGGCGCCGGCGCTTTTCAATTCCAGCAGGCCGAGCCCGGCCTGGTTCAATTGCTCCAACAGGACGGCACGCAGCTTGGCGCTCTCCACCTCCGCGGCGATCAGTGTCAGTTGATAGCGGACCTCCGTCTCGCCGGGTGCCCGCAAATGCCGATTCATCAAATCGGCGACCGGCCGCAGCAGCGCGTTGGCCAACACGATGATGACAGTGGCGACCGCACCCTCGGCCAGATAGCCCGAGCCGGCCAAGGTGCCGACCGCGGCCGAGCACCATAAAGTCGCGGCGGTGTTGAGGCCATGCACATTGAACCCGTCGCGCATGATGACGCCGGCACCGAGAAAGCCGATGCCGGAAACGATCTGGGCTGCGATCCGGGTCGGATCGACGCCTTTCGTGGCCAGTTCGGATAGCGCGACGAAGCTCGCCGCACCGACCGCAACCAGCACATTGGTTCGCAGCCCGGCCATCTTTTGATGCCATTGCCGCTCAAGCCCGATCCCGATGCCGAGCAGGAAGGCGGCGGCCAGGCGATAGCAGAAGGTCTCGATTTCCATCCAACTTCCTTTGCGTTGCAGGGCGCTTGATCCTGCATGATTTCCTGACAAGATGCCCCGAACGGGCGGAGGAGAACGGTATGACTGATCGGATCGAAACTCTCTACGCCGCCGTCGCGGCGCGACGCGGCGGCGATCCTATCCTGTCGCGCACCGCCAAGCTGATTGCGATGGGTCTGCCGAAGATCGCCCAGAAGGTCGGCGAGGAGGCGGTCGAGGTCGTCATCGACGCGATCATCGGCAACCGCGCGGGCGTGATCTGCGAGAGCACGGATCTCCTCTATCATCTGGTCGTGCTGTGGCAGGAGCTGGGCATCGCACCGGCCGAGATTTGGGGTGAGATGGCCCGGCGCGAGGCCATGATGGGCATCGCCGAAAAACTGCCCAAAACGCCCAATCCCGGCCCGCGCGCGGCCTGAGGGTCATTCGGCGGGTGACAGCGCCTCGCGCGGACCGCGCTGTTTGGCGGCGAGTCGGGCTGCATCGCGCGCCGGATCGATCAGCAGATAACCCGCGATGCCACAGACCGCCAGGACGACCGCCAGCACCAGATAGCCGTTGCGGTAGCCCGTGATCGGATTGGGTGCTGCGTCGAGCACGCGGCCCATGACCGAGGGTGCTAGAATGCCGGCGGTGCTGTAGATCGCGTTGTTGATCGCCAACATGGCCGCGCGCTGGCGAGTCGGCGTGAGTTCGGCGATGATCGGCGGGCCGACCGTAAAAATCGCGAACATGATCGAGGCGGCAAAGCTGTAGCAGGCGATCTTGGTCGCGACGCCCGGCAGCACCGCCATGCCCGCAATGCCGATCGCACCCAAAACCACCCCGGCGCAGCCGAAGGCGCCGCGGCTATAGCGGGTCGGCACGCCGCGTCGCGTCAGACGCTGGGAGAATAGCGCGATCATCGGTGACAAAATGATCGAAAGAAGTGTCGGCAGCGTGGCGATTTGCCCAGCCTCGATCAGGCTGAGCCCGACCGCCTTCACCATATAGAGGGCCCCCCAAACCAGCCCGACCGCAATGCCCCAATAGGAGGCAAAGCTGACCAAGAACACGCCCAGCACCGAACGGCTGGTCAACAGATGACGGTAAGGAATGGCGCCGCCATCGCCCGCCGCACCGGCCTCGTCGGCGATCGGCCCTTCGTGACCCCAGAGATACCAGGCAAGCGACCAGATCAAGCCGATGACGCCAACCGTCAGAAAGGCGGCATGCCAGTCCCAGTGGGCGATGATATGCGGCAGTACGAGCCCGGCCACCGCGGTGCCGACGCCGGCACCCAGCACCAGCAATGTAGTCGGCAGGGTTCGCCGCGAATCGTCGAACCATTTATAGGTCGCGTGCAGCGCCACCGGATAGCCCGGTCCCTCGCTCGCACCGAGCAGGATGCGGCAGGTGACCAGCGTGCCGACGCCGACCGTGCCGACCATGGGAAACTGCGTCGCCGCCCAGATCAGCCCCATGCCGAGCAGCAGCCAGCGCGACGGCATCCGGTTCGCGGTGAAGCCGAAGATCACCGAGGAAATCGCGAATAACAGAAAGAAGCTGCTGCCGACATCGCCGAACTGGGCGTTGGTCAGATGCAGATCCTCCATGATCCGCGGCCCGGCCAGCCCAAGCACGGTCTTGTCGGCATAATTGATGAACATGAAGAAAAACAGCAGGATGACAACAAGCCAACCCCGCGCCGATGCGACGTTCGCGACGGATTTTCGGTGAGCGGCGATCATGTCGCGTGCCTTGCCTCCCTGCCGGATGCGGCTGATACCGCTTTTGTCACGAGCCTGACACGCCGGGTGCCGCGACGCAACGCCGATCGCGCGATCCTGCACGCCGCGCGAGCCGGAGCGCCTGCCGCTCGATGCCGTGCCACGACAGCATGGCCGCCAAAGCGGCAAGCGTCAGCGCCGACGCGAACACGCCCCACCAGGGCAACCGGCCGCCCGTGGCCCAGACCACCGTCTGTTCGATCGGCCAGCCATAGATATAGAGCCCATAGGACAGATCGCCCCAGCGTCCGAGAAAATCGAGCCGTCTGGTATGGGCCATCGCCAGATAGATCGTCAGATAGCCGCCGAACAGCGGAAACAGCATGATGAAGAGATGCAGCCGGGCGCTGACGATCAGGCCGAGTGCCGCAAGCAGCGCCAGCCGCCGATCGAGCCAGCGCGCACCGAGGAATCTGAGGCACATGCCGGACGCGAAGAATCCGACGAGCCAAGCCCATTCGCCTAGATCGCCGTAAGGCGTCAGCGCTTGCTCGAAGCGGATCGAGGCGATGCCGAGCGCGAGCAGGACGAGTGCTGTCGAAAGCCGCAGCAGCCGGCTCACGCCGAGCAGCAGGACCATGAGATACATCATCACTTCGTAGCGCAGCGTCCACAGCGCGCCATTGACGATCCGGCCGACCTGATTGCCCGAAAAACTGACGCCCGGCAGCGGTGTATCGGTTGCGTCGAGCAGCAGATTATGGCCGAAGAAGGTGGCGAGTCCGCCGTCGGACAGATAGGCGCTGAGCGGTAGCGCCGAGACGAGCGGCCCCAGAACCAGTCCGACCACCAGCAGATTGAGCCAGAGTCCGGGAAAGATCCTGAGCGCGCGTTTGAGGGCGAAGCGCGGTGGCGAGGGGTCCGACAGGTAACTGCCGGTGACCAGATAGCCGCTGATCGTAAAGAAGATGAAGACGCCGGTCAGGCCCAGAATGGTCTGGCCGCCGGTCAGCCGGGCGAACCACTCATTGCCCTCAGTGCCCTCGGCGACCAGGAAGGCGTGGGAGAAAATCACCGACGCCGCTGCGCAAAACCGCAGCGCATCGAAATTATTGGCGCGCGCGATCAGAGCGGGGCCTCGTTGCGGGCGCAGGTCATCGGCCGACCGTGGCATCGCCACATGATTTGCCCCCCATCATCCACCGGCCTGGATTGCCGGCCGAGTTTGCGTGCATGGCATAGGAAGGATTCAGATGGGCTGGCAACCGGAAATGTCGGAGGCGCAAAACTCCGGTCGTGCCGTTGATCATCAGCACGCCGGGATTTTTGCCCCTCCCGCGCATTCATCTCGATCGGGAATCGCTGGCCGCAGAGGCGATTCGAAATATTTTTCGAGATGGTTTCGGATAAATCTGCCCGGATAAGCTGCGGAGTTTTATAATTTTATTGTTGGTAGTGATGGCGCCTGCGAGGCGATTGCCGATGCTCACGGGTTCAATGTGTCACGCCGCGACCGCGGCATTCGCTCGAATCGGCCGCCAAGGCCCGATCGAGCCGGATGGCAGCGCATAGCGATTGGCCTGAAGCGACAAGGCCAGCACGCGCGTCGGATTTTCGTCCGGCATGACGATTCCGTGGCTGCTGGCCGGCTGGAAGCCAAATCGGTTGTAGTAAGCGTGATCACCGACCAAAACCGCTGAGCGATAGCCCAGCGCCGCCGCCCGGCCGAGGCTATGACGGATCAGCTTGCCGCCAAGACCGGCATTACGGTGCTTGTCGGCGACCGCAACCGGCCCCAGCAGCAGCGATGAGGTGGAGCCGATGGCAACTGGCCAATAGCGAATTGTCGCCACCAATTGATCATCCGCCGAGGCGATCATGCAGAGCGGGACAACCTTATTGACCCCGACACGATAGCAATATGAGATTTTATTCTGACGATCGACGCCGAATGAGGCGTCAAGCAGCGATTCAATGGCCTCAATGTGCTCCGGCCGCTCGGTAGTGATCTTGAACATCGCGCTAGTTCCAGCAATAGACGGATGGGAAGAGCGTCCGACTTCTGGGGCGAGTCTGCTGCCGGATCTGCACCGGCGGCCCTCGCCCCGACGTGAACGAACGAAGTCACGACACACGGCTCGTGTGCATGGCCTCTCCGTCGTCGGGGTGATGGGATCGTCATGAGCTTCGCAGGGTTGTTTCGTTCGATAAAAATGAGCAGAGACAGCGGCAATGTCAAGAAAATGTGCATATACGATGCGTGATGCCTAAATTATTAGCAATTTCCGCTTTGCCTAGCGGGGCAGTCGGAATACCAAGAGTCACCACGGAAACGGTCGACCACAAATACGAAGCCAGCGAGCAACAACGCCAGCACGAGGATCCCGCCAAGGAGTGCAATAGGATTGGGCGAATCGGAATCGGTGTGCGGTTGGTCGAGGTGCGGGCGGCGGGCGGCGAGGGCAGCCGCGTCGGCTTCCTCCAACGCGTGGCGGCGCGTGACGAAGGCACGAGTCCGAACCGACATCTCGTCCGTACGTTCCTCATCCTCGGCCATTCTATCCCTCCGGTCGCGCGACTCGAGCGCGGTCGACGGGCGGCAGATCTATCGAACCGTGATCTACCGCTCCCATCCAGGGTAGGTCAGTTTGCTCTCATTCCGCAATTTGGATCACGACTCAGACTTCGTCCAGAACCCAGTGTGCGCTAGAGCCCGATGCGTTCATGTCGAAACGATCTGAACGCATCGGGCTCTAAAAATTTAAGCAGCGCGGGCCGTGACCTCAAATCTCGCCAGGAAATCATTGAGGCGCTGGCTGGCGGCGTCATCGAGTGTGAAGCGGAGATGCTGGCCGGTTTCGTCGACCTGAATCGTCACGAACGATAGTTCGCCGAACCCGGCAGCCGTGAGTCTGCCGGCCGTTCCGACGGCCAGCGCCGTCGCACCGACCAACCCGGCGCCCCCCTTCGACAAATTTCGTATCTGGGCAGCGAAATGCTGGCCGGTGACGGTTGCCACTTCGCAAGGCTGGTCGACCTCATATCGCCGAGCATGGCGGCGATCGACCTCGACCGTCGAATTTCGAACTGCGTGAACAATGGTCCGCCGCAGGGACGACACCGCATCGGTGACAGTGGCGGCCAATTTATGCACCCGCTCGGCCTCGACGCCGCTTTGTGAAGCCTCGCCCGAAACCTCGCCGATCCGGGCGGAAACCTCGCGTGCGGCATCGGCCGTTTCCGCGACGTTTCGGGCAATCTCGCTGGTCGCGGCATTCTGCTCCTCGACGGCGGCGGCAATCGAACTGGCGATCTCGTCGATCGATCTGACGGTGTCGCTGACATCATCCATGCCGCGCACGGTTTCTTTCGTAATGGTTTGAATTTCATTGATGTGACGATTGATTTCTTCGGTCGATCGCGCCGTCTGGTTTGCCAGACTTTTGACTTCGCTGGCAACCACGGCAAAGCCTTTGCCGGCCTCGCCGGCCCGAGCCGCCTCGATCGTTGCATTCAAGGCCAGAAGGTTGGTTTGCGACGCGATTTCCGAAATCAAGGTCGTCACCTGACCAACGCGCGCCACGGCCTGAGCCAGGCTGGCAATCGTCGCGCGGGCCTGGTCGCTACGGCCGACGGCGACGGTTGTGGCTTTGGTCGCATTAGAGACCTGCGCGGTGATTTCGCGAATCGAACTCGACAATTGTTCGGTGGCGCTCGCGACGGTCTGGGCATTGGCCAAAGCCTGCTCCGAGGCGATGGCAACGGTCTGAGAACTGACGCTGACCAGGCCGGCCGATCGGGTCATCGCCTCGGCTGCATCGGTCATCGCTGTCATTTGGCTGTTGATGCCGGCGACCGCTGTGCCGGTCTGGGTCTCGACGCTCGCCGCCATATCGACCAATGACTGCCGGCGTGCCGCTTCGGCCTCGGTTTTCTGCGCATCGACCGCCGCGCGCAAACGCTCCGCTTCCGCAGCGTTCATCTTGAACGTCTGAAGTGCACGTGCCACGCTGCCGACTTCATCCTTCAGGCGCAAATCTTGGAGGAATTTACCTGAAGGCGCCTCGGACAGCGGCTGCTCGGTAAATCGAATCAGCCGTCCGAGCGGAAGGGTGATCTGACGCGATAACAAAAGGGCACAAGCGCCCATAAACAGGCCGATCCCGATAGCAAGCGAGAAAAACTGCCAAGCGATCTCGCGGAAACGGGCGTTAATGTCGTCGATATAGACACCGGTACCAACCACCCAGTGCCACGGGTCGAACGCAATCTGATAGCCGAGCTTGGGCACCGGAGTATCTGAGCCGGCACGCGCAAACAGGAAATATGTCGTGTTCGTGCCACCCCGCGCACTATCGATTTGCTCTTTCACCAGTTGTCTGCCCGTTGGGTCAACTGCGGTATAAAAATTTTTACCTTCCCGCTCTGGTTTTGCGCCGTGCATAACGTTAACGCCGTCGTAATCGTAAATATAGTAATAATCATTATTTCCATATTTCGTCGATCTTAGTTCATTTTTGACAAGTTCCTTAGCGGCATCTTCGGTTAGTTCACCGTTCTGAAAACGATTATAGGATTCTTTGACTCTGGATATTGCAGCTTCTGTGAGGCTTCGGACTTTATCAATGCGTTCGGTTTTGATGCTTTCATAGATTTCTCGCGTCGCCAGGCCAGAGAGAACGGCAAATCCAACAAAAACCATGGCGGAATATGCTAACAGCTTGCCACCAATCCCAAATTTAAGCATTTTTAACTCTCCGGATCGGACATATCACTCTGCTTAAAACTAACGGCGGATCTCACCCTGTTTACTGAAGCTCGCCATAAACGGGCATCCGATCGCTGCTCCGCGGCCCTAAATCCGCCAGTGTGGCGAACGAAATAAACATCTCTTCGTACTGGTGCAAGAATTTTAATGATCGTGACACATGATTCGTGGTCAATCATCCCGTCTGACTTGTGGTGTGTATCGATCGATAATATGGCGGATTCGCTTATGCGGAGGTTGCTGCGGTCGGGCCGAGAAACAAGGCGAGCAAGTGCCGCGCCCCGGCCATTGGGGTCATGGATCCCGCACGAACCTCGCATTCGATCGCGGGAATTCGCGTGGCGATTTCCGGCCGGTGTTTCAGTGCGGCGATCAACCCATCGCCTAAATCTGTCCAGAGCGCGGCCTGCGCTTGGGCCGCCCGCCGCATTTGCCTTTCGCCGGAATCGGTCAGCAACTGTCGATGGCGCTGGATTTCCGACCATACCAGTTCGATCCCGTCGGCGGTCTGACTCGAGATCGGCAAGACGACCGGCGGCCAAAGCGACGATATCGGCCGCAACAGACGCAACGCGGCACTGTAATCCGCAACCGCCTGCAAGGCCGCTGGTCGGGTGGCACCATCGGATTTGTTGACCAGGATCAGTTCCGCCAGTTCGACGATGCCTTTCTTCAGGCCCTGCAACTCGTCACCGGCTGAAGGCAGCAACAGCAGGCAGAACAGATCGACCATGTCGGCGACAGCGGTCTCGGACTGGCCGACACCCACGGTCTCGACGATGATGATGTCGAAGCCGGCGGCTTCGCACAGGATGATCGATTCGCGGGTTCGCCGCGCCACCCCGCCGAGCGTGCCGCCGGTCGGCGACGGCCGGATGAAGGCGGCTTCATGACGCGACAATTCGGTCATTCTGGTCTTGTCACCGAGAATCGAGCCGCCCGTGCGGCGCGATGACGGATCGACCGCGAGCACGGCGACCCGCTGCGCTTGTCCGACCAGATAAAGGCCGAATGTCTCGATGAAGGTCGATTTGCCGACGCCCGGAACACCGGAAATGCCGAGCCGGATCGAGTTTCCGGCATGTGGCAGCAAGGCGGCGATCAGCGCCTCGGCCGCTGCGCGATGGTCCGTCCTGGTCGATTCGACCAGCGTGATCGCCTGGGCC
>JBAVTK010000219.1:0-24201 GCA_049696095.1 Aliidongia sp.
GCCGAGCCCCAGCCGATCGAGGCACGCCGCCAAGGCCGCTTCCGGCTCGGCCCGCAGATCCTCATAGGCAATCCGCAGATAGCGGCCGGTCTCGGCGCGCGCACCATTCAGCCGCAAATGGCGCAGCCATTCCGCCAGATCGGTGCGCAATTGCGGCGCGGTGAACGGCACACGGCGCCAATCGGCCGAGGAGCGGGCGAAATCGAACGGATGGCGGACGATATGCAAATAGAGCGCCTCGGGAAACACCAGATCATAGGCCGCCCAATCCGGCGACTCGGCCCAGATCTCCTTGAAGCCCCAAAACCGCGACGGCAACTCGCTCACGGTATAAAGCTGGTCGAGTGCTGCGCGGATGATGTTGGCGACCCGCGCGCGCTCGTCGCGCTCCAGATCGCGCACTCGGGCGAAGATCGCGTCATCGCTGGTGCCGGCCGGTTCGGGTTCGCGCCGCCGAATCGCCTCGATCCGCCGCGTGCGCTGGGTTTCCGCCGCCGAAACCTGCCAGAATTGCTGCCAGAGTTGCCCGGCGCTATTGCCGAACTCGCCGAACATGGTGATCTCAGGATGCGCGCCGAGCACGCCATCAAGCAGCGAGGTGCCGGAACGCCCGGCACCGATAATGATGATCGGGCGGTCGATCAGGGCCATGACGGGAGGCTCCGCGGCATCATGCGGCCCAGTCGATCACGATCAAGCCCGGTATCCGGCCGAACTCGCGGCCATTGGCCGTGACCAGCACGGCGCCGGCGCGCCTTGCCTGGGCCGCGATCAGCAAGTCATAGGGGCCGATCGGCGTCGCTTGGCGGCGCAGATGCGCCCGGATATCGGCCGCTTCGCGCGCATCGGTTTCGGTAAAGGACAGGAGATGCAGCCCAGCGCTCGCGACGAACAGCGCGATTTTTTCTTCATTGGTCCGGCGCCGCTCACTATGCGCGGCGCCATACATCAGCTCGTGATAAACGATCATAGACAAGCCAAGCGGCGTGCGCGCCGTTCGTGCCGCATCGAATTTGTCGCGCAGCGCCGGTTGATTGTCATTCAGCAGGGCAATGACGGCATTGGTATCGAGATGGATCAATTGTCGAAGAACACCCGATCGGGCGGCATCGCCGGCTGCTCCCGCCCCTCCGGCATGAAGGGCTTGTCGCCAAGCTGATCGATCAGCGCCCAGGGGACATCCGGTTTCGTGTCCAGCGGCTCCAGGATCACCCGATCGCCCACTTTGGTCACGCGCACTTCCTGGCCCTCGAAGCGGCATTCCTTGGGCAGCCTGACGGCCTGGCTGCGGCCATGGGTGAAGAGTTTCGCGGTTCCGTTCATGGTGGCGCCTCGGAGTAGCTATCATGTGGTAGATATCATGGACTTGGCACAGCCGTCAACTGATCGAGCGGAAGGGTAATGTCTCAGTTTGAAATTATGACGGAATGATCTCTACTTGGTAATGGCCCCCTACTTTCGGGCCTTGCCCCCGAACGAGGATTCCTTTACTGAAGGTTAATGTGTAGTGTTGCCAATCAACGGTAAATCCTAGATAATAATCGCCGTGATTCAAACCGTCATTGTCTAAAATTTCAATACGACTATCATAGTAAATATAAACCATAGTCTCAAAGTGGTCGGGTTGTTGATCTTTAAGGTACGCCACCCTCGCAGGAAATCGTACCATGTTCTCATTATAGAATTTGAATTTTCCCTGATCCTCCCAGAATTTTGCAAATTCATGGAAGACCCTATGGTTTTCCATGATTGTATCTTGATCGTTCTTTATGACACGGACTCCTTGCTCATTCTGAGATAGTTAGCCGGCCGGTTAGGCTTTTCCGCCCGCCCGTCAATCAGCGCCACAAGGTCTTCCATGGATCAAAGCCGATCAGAAACTCTGGCGGCCAATAACGCCGATGCGAAGTGACCGCACACATTGTCCGGCCGTTCTTCCTCACAACAGCATCAGTGACCCGCCCTCGACGATCCGGGCGTGATCGAACAGCAATGCCGAGCTATCCAATACCGGCTCATTCACGCTCGGCCGCTTCGCGACGCTCATCAATCAGTTCCGCGACCAGGGGCGTCCCGGACAGCACGTATTTACGGACCATCCGTTGCGCGCGCTGGATCGCCGCTTCGATCGGCTCAAGAATAACCGCGCCGTCCTTGATGCGTGCCACGACCTTGCCACCTTCCGACAGCCCGATTTGCGCCCGCATGCTGGCCGGGATGACCACTCGTCCGCTCGGCGCCACTATTAGATTGACCTGGGTCGCCACAGCATCCTCCGCAATGACGTCAAAATCCTATCACGTCAAAAACACGGGATGATGTCATTCGCCGCGCGGCCGACACGCTTCGGCCGGAAAATTAGAAAAACACCGCGTAAACCCAATCAAAATTTTCCGGGCCGCTGGCACCCGCCAAGCGGCCCGGTCCTCCTCAGATGCAATACGTCCGCAGCGGCTCGAAGCCGTTGAAACAGACCGAGGCATAGGTCGAGGTATAGGCGCCGGTCGCCAGAACATGGACCTTGTCGCCGATCGCCAGGTCGGCCGGCAGCCGGTATTCGGTGCGTTCATAGAGGATATCGGCGCTGTCGCAGGTCGGGCCGGCCAGCACGGACGGAACCATGGCGCCGCCATCATGCGGCGTGCGGATCACATATTTGATCGCCTCGTCCATGGTTTCGGTCAGGCCGTTGAACTTGCCGACATCGAGATAGACCCAGCGCTTTTCGTCGCCGACTTCCTTGTGCGCGATCAGCACGACTTCGCTCTCGATGATGCCGGCATCGCCGACCATCGAGCGGCCCGGCTCGACGATGATTTCCGGCAGATCATTGCCGAAATGCTCGGTGATCGCGCCCATGACCGCGGCCGCGTAAGCCTCGATCGGCTCGACGCCGTTGCGATAATGCGCCGGAAAGCCGCCGCCGATATTGATCATCTTGAGCGCGATATCGCGCTCGGCCAGCACCGAGAACATGCTGGCGGCGCGGCTCACCGCATTGTCCCACTGGCCAAGATCGGTCTGCTGCGAGCCGACATGGAACGACACGCCGTAAGGATCGAGCCCGAGGGTGCGCGCTTCGGCCAGCAGCTCGACCGCCATTTCGGGAGCGCAGCCGAATTTGCGCGACAGCGGCCATTCGGCGCCTTTGCATTCGACCAGAATACGACAGAAAACCTTGGAGCCGGGTGCTGCCTCGGCCAGCTTGCGCAGTTCGGCAGCGCTATCGAAGGCAAACAGTCGCACGCCCTGCTCATAGGCAAAGGCGATGTCGCGCTGCTTCTTGATGGTGTTGCCGAACGAAATCCGATCCGGCGTCGCACCGGCGGCGAGGCACATCTCGATCTCGCCGCGGCTGGCCGTGTCGAAGCTGGAGCCCAGACCGGTCAGGCGGTCGAGAATCGGCGCGGCCGGATTGGCCTTGACCGCGTAGAAGATCCGGGCCAGCGGCAGGACGTCGCGCAGCGAGACATAGGCCTGCTCGACGACATCGAGATCCACCACCAGGCACGGCGTGGGAGGCTTCATTTCTTCCAGAAAACGGGCGATCCGGTCGGTCATTTCAAAAGTTCCCTTGGCTGATGCCGTCGATGGGCGACGGTCTCGGCGAAATGGTCAAAAACAAAGGGTTTGCGGATCAGGCCGCGGTCAGCGCCGATGGTTCGAGATGACCCGGCGTTGCCAGTAGAGGCTGGTCCGATACTTCGGTGATGAGGGTGCGCTCGAAGCCGTTGAAGCCGGTGCGCAGGCATGTGCCATACGCGCCGAGCTGGCCCAGCTCGATCCAGTCGCCGGCTGCGATATCAGCCGGCAGCATGAACGGGCCGGCCATGAAATCGGCGCTGTCACAGGTCGGGCCGTAAAAGCTGAAAGCGCTCAGCGGTTCGCCGGATGGATTGCCGTCCGGGCGAAGCATCCGAACCGGAAAGCGCCATTTCGGCACGCCAGCATCGGACAGATTGCCATAGGTTCCGTCATTGATATGCAGCACATCGCCCCGGCGGGCCTCGACCCGCACGATCAGCGAAGCGCCGGCCGCGACCAGTGCCCGGCCAGGCTCGCACCACAGACGAACCGAGGCCGGCAGACCGAGCCGAGCAAAGCCCCGGCCGATCACGTCGAAATAATGCCCGAGCGCCGGTGGGGTTTCGTCCGGATAGCTGACCGGAAAGCCGCCGCCGACATCGATGCCGTCGATCACCACGCCCGCCTCGGCAATCACCGCACCGGCCAGGATCAGGGCGCGGTCATAGACCGCCGGATCGAGGCATTGCGAGCCGACATGAAAGCATAGGCCAAGCCGCGCCGAGACGGCCCGCGCCTGGCGCAGCAAGTCGACGGTCAGTTCGGGTGAGGCACCGAATTTGCCTGACAAATCATAGCTCGTCTGACCCTTGGGCATCGCCAAGCGGACATAGAGGCCGAGATCGGCCGCCCCGTCGGTCGCCGCCACGATCTTATCGATCTCCTCGCTCGAATCGAGCGAGAAGTCGCGCACGCCATAGTCGAAATAAGCCTGCCGAATAAAGGCGGCGTTTTTGATCGGGTGCATATAGTGGATGCGCGCCTCGGCGAAAAGCTGGCGCACCAGACGGATTTCGCCGGGCGAAGCACAGTCGAAATGCCGTACACCACCGCGCCACAGCGCCCGCAGGACCGCCGGCTCGGGATTGCATTTCACGGCATAGAGCACGTCGCCCGGGAAATCACCGACGAACCGGGCGGCGGTCGCCTGGAGCACCGCCGGGCGAATACAATAGACTGGCTCTTCCGGCCGCAACTCGGCCACGAGCGGATCGACCGCGGGCATCGCCGGGATCGGTATGACGGGACGACGGAGCGGCCCCACCGCCACTCTCGAACGGAGTTTATTCATGAACGCACCCTCTTCCGACCCCAATTGCATTGGGCGGTCAAAAGGTTAGGGAACTACCAGCCGTTCACCGCGACGGGTGAAACGGATGATGCACGGATGGGTATTTTTGGGCAGAAAAGCCCGACGCCGAAATTTCGCGAGAAACGTTCGACGTCAGCTTATACTTCGCTGCGTGGGCGAGAGCCCATTGGCCCCCGTTACGGTTGCAACCATATCGACCTCCCTCTCGGGACCGATCCACTAGACCGGTTCTGCCAAAAAGGACGCGTTACGTCGTTGCATAACCACAAAGGGCCAGCGGCACGTGCGAGTGCGTCAGAACACTGGTCTACATACGCCGTCTGGCCCCGGATGCAAGTGGGAATTTACGGGGTCGGCATATTTATTTGGACATGGCGCATTCAGGGCAATGCCCTTGAGCCGCCAAGGGTTTTCACGGGTTTTTAATGGACGCCGCCATCAGCGGTCCAGGTTACATCGAATTAATCCGCCGGAACGGCGCCTGGCCTTGCCTGAGCGGCCAACGCGGTCGATATTGGCGGGCGAAATGATCTCCCGCCCGCCTCATTGCTGCCGCCGAATCGAACGCTGCCCCGCCGTGTCAAGCGAGCTTGCGAGCGGCCGCGATCAGCGCATCGACCGAACCTTGATCCGTGTTCCACGCAGTCACCAGGCGAATGCAGGTGCTGTCCGGCCCGTCCCAGCGATAGAAGTTGAAACCGTGCTCAAGCAGGCCGGCGATCGTCGCCTCGGGCAATTCGATGAAAATCTCGTTGGCCTCGACCGGGTGACGCAGACGACTGTCGGGCAATTGCGCCAGGCCGCGCGCCAGACTCTGCGCCATCGCATTGGCGTGAGAGGCCTGGCGCAGCCAAAGCCCGTCCGTGACATAGGCTTCGAGCTGAGCCGAGAGAAAGCGCATCTTCGAGAAGAGATGGCCGCCGCGCTTGCGCCGGAACGCCAAGGATTGCGCCTTGGCCGGATCGAAGAACACGATCGCCTCGGCCGCGAGCGCGCCGTTCTTGGTGGCACCGAAGCTGAGCGCGTCAATGCCAACCCGCCAGGTCGCTTCGGCCGGGCTGCACCCGAGAAACGCCAACGCATTGGCGAAGCGCGCGCCGTCCATATGCATGGCGAGGCCATGGCGATGGGCGATCTCGGCGATCGCGACGATTTCAGCCGGACGATAGATCGTGCCGCATTCGGTCGCTTGAGTGAGGCTGATCGCGGCCGGCTGGGCGTGATGCACCACCCCCAAGCCACCGGGCAATTGGCCGGCAATGGTTTCGGCCGACAGCTTGCCGTCAGCGCCGGCCAGCGTCACGAGCTTGGCGCCGCCGGTGTAGAATTCCGGCGCATTGGCCTCGTCGACGACGATATGCGACTGGTCATGGCACAGGACGGCGCCCCAAGGCGGCACCAGCGCGGCCAGCGCCAGCGAATTGGCCGCGGTGCCCGTCGCGACCGGCAGTACCGCGACCTCATGCTCGAACAGATCGGCCAGCTTGGCTTCGAGCCGCTGGGTGATCGGATCGTCGCCATACGAGGCGACGGCCCCGTCATTGGCCGCCGCGATGGCGGCGAGGATTTCGGGCGCGATGCCGGTTACATTGTCGCTGGCAAAATTCATGGTCTCACCGCCGGAGGTTGGGAAACAAGGTCGATGGTTTCGAGCACGGCACCGGTCACCGGATCAAGCGTGATCAGCGACTCTCGATTGTCTGCATCGGTGACATGCAACACCAGCCGTTCGCCGACCGACGTCATGCCGGCGATTCGAGCACCGGGCGGCAGGGCTAAGGCCGCATGGCCCGGTGTGGCGACCGCGGTGGCCACACCGGGTTTTGGCGCCGACACGCGATGCAGAATCGTCCCGATGATCACGGCGACGCCGATGATGATCAGAATGCCCATGAAGATGGTCGCGGCGACGAGGGCACGCATAAAGTCGAACCTTTCGGAACAGGGCCGGTGATGGCCGAGATGTCGCTGCGAACGGAGATAACCGCCTGCGGCGAGGATACCGGCGAACGAGTCGATCGGCTGCTGGCCGGCCGCCTGGGCCAAATGTCGCGCTCGCGCATCAAGGCCCTGATCGAGGCGGGCCGGGTGGCAGCCGATGGCGTGACCATAACCAACCCATCCTTCAGGGTCAAACCCGGTCAAATCTTCGCGCTCGACATCCCGCCGCCGATCGACGACCGGCCCGAGCCGCAATCGATGGCGTTGAAAATCCTTTATGAGGATGCCGATCTGGTCGTGCTCGACAAGCCAGCCGGGCTGGTCGTCCACCCGGCCCCAGGCAACCCGGACCGTACTCTGGTCAATGCCCTGTTAGCGCATTGCGGCGATACTCTTCAGGGAATCGGCGGCGTCAGGCGGCCCGGCATCGTGCATCGGATTGACAAGGACACCAGCGGACTCATGGTCGTGGCCAAGACCGGACAGGCCCACGCCGTCCTCTCGGCCGGCTTCGCCGAACGCAGTATCGAGCGCGCCTATTGGGCCGCCGTCTGGGGCACGCCAAATCCGCGCGATGGCGAGATTCGGCAGCCGATCGGGCGCAGCCCGACCAACCGCAAGAAAATGGCGGTTGTCGCGTCGGGCAAGCCAGCCCATACAAATTACCATACCGTGCGCCCACTGGGTCCTGCCGCCTCTTTAGTTGAATGTCGGCTAAAAACGGGCCGAACGCACCAGATCCGTGTTCATATGACGGAACTGGGCCATCCGCTGATCGGAGATCCGGTCTATGGCCGGTCGCGGCCAGGCAGAACCAAAGAATTGGCCCCGGAGGCTGCTGCGGCATTGTTGGCATTTCCCCGTCAGGCTCTACATGCCTGGTTGCTTGGCTTTGCCCATCCGATAACGGGCAAGCATCTGCGCTTCGAAATCGGCCTGCCCGCGGATCTTGCAGAGCTGATGAATGTTTTGGAATAGGTGAGTACTGGACACCACGGGAATAAGTGCCCTAGGCTCTTTGGTCTTCGGGTTAAGATCGACGACAAAATCCGCCACCGGCATCGGGTGGCCGGTCTGCCGTCTGCCCAGAATGGAGTGACGATCATGGCTGGCCTTTCGAGTTTGCCGAGTGTCAGCGCGGATGGAAATCTATCGCGATATCTCCAGGAGATTCGCAAATTTCCGATGCTCGACCCCGACACCGAATTCATGCTGGCCAAGCGCTGGACCGAGCATCAGGATCCGGAAGCGGCACAGACTCTGGTGACGAGCCATCTGCGGCTGGTCGCCAAGATCGCCATGGGCTATCGCGGCTATGGGCTGCCGCTGAGCGAATTGGTGTCCGAGGGCAATGTCGGAATGATGCAAGCGGTCAAGCGCTTCGATCCTGATCGCGGCTTTCGCTTGGCGACGTACGCCATGTGGTGGATCCGCGCCGCAATCCAGGAATATATTCTGCATTCCTGGTCGCAGGTGAAAATGGGCACCACGGCCGCCCAGAAAAAGCTGTTCTTCAATCTACGCAAGCTCAAGGGTCAGCTTGGGGCGATCGAAGAGGGTGATCTGCCGGCGGAAATCGTCACCAAGATCGCCACCAAGCTCGAAGTGCCGGAGGTCGATGTCGTCAACATGAACCGGCGCCTGTCGAGCCCGGATCATTCGCTGAACGCGCCGTTGCGCAGCGACAGCGAAGGCGAATGGCAGGATTGGCTGGTCGATAACGAGGATACCCAGGAACAGAAGCTGGGCGACCGCGAGGAATTGGGCTTGCGGCGCGATCTGCTGCAAAACGCCATGAAGACGCTCAATGAACGCGAACGCTTCATCCTGACCGAACGTCGGCTGCGCGAAGAGCCGGTGACGCTGGAAGACCTGTCGCGCAAATACAATATCTCGCGCGAGCGGGTGCGCCAGATCGAAGTGCGCGCCTTCGAAAAGCTTCAGAAATCGATCAAACAGGCGGTCAGCGGCCAACGCCTGCTCGGCGCCATCTAAGCGCCCGCGTCATCCGGCGTGTCGGCTCCGCAACCGGTCGATACCGGGCGGGCGGCACCGTCCCGTCGGCGTATCTGGCCGCTCGCGCTCAGTATTCTGCTGCTTGGCGCGGTGATCGGTGCGGCATCGGCACCGGCTTTGCTGCCCGGCAATGAGCCTGTCCGGCAAATCGCCGCCGCGATGATCTTCACCGGCAGCTATCTGGCGCTCGCGATCGGCCGTATTCCCGGCCTCCAGATCGACCGGGCCGGAATCGCCCTCGTCGGTGCCGGGCTTATGGTCGCATCGGGTGCCCTGCCGCTGGCCGATGCCTACAAGGCGATCGATCTCGATACCATCACCTTGCTACTCGGCATGATGATCGTCGTCGCCAGTCTCAGGCTATCGGGCTTTTTCGCGCTCGCCAATCGCTGGGTTGCAGCCTATGCCGGGCGCCCGTTGATCCTGCTCGGCGCCATTGTGGCGACGTCCGGTGTGCTTTCCGCCTTTCTCGTAAATGACACCATCTGCCTGGTGTTGGCGCCCATGGTGCTGGAGTTGACGTTGGCGCTGGGGCGCCGACCGGTGCCTTATTTGCTGGCCGTGGCGATGGCGTCGAATGTCGGATCGGTCGCGACGATCACCGGCAATCCGCAGAACATCATGATCGGCAGTTTCTCGCACATTCCATACAGCACCTTCGCCCTGACGCTGGGACCAGTCGCCCTGGCCGGGCTGCTCGTGACCGCGGCGCTGATCGCGCTCGGCCATCACGCCGAATTCTCCGGCGACACTCGAATCGCCCGGCCGCACAAGAGGGTCAATGTCAATCGCATGCTCCTAATGCGCGCCCTGTCGGGAACCCTGATCATGATCGGCCTGTTTTTCGCGGGCGTTGTGCCGGCCAAGGTCGCGATCGTCGTCGGCGGGTTGCTGCTGCTGACCCGCCGGCTGAAGAGCCGGCGGGTCTATGCGGAAATCGATTGGTCGCTGCTGCTCATGTTCGCGGGTCTCTTCATCATCGTCGCCGGCGCGCGGCATGCGCTCCTCAGCCCCGGCATCATTTCCGGCATGGGCCAGCTTCAGCTCGATCGGGTGCCCGTGCTCGCCCTGGTCACGGCGGTCGTGTCCAACCTGGTCAGCAATGTGCCGGCCGTGCTGCTACTGAAGCCGTTCATCGAAGGGATGAAGGATACCGACACCGCCTGGCTTGTGGTCGCGATGGCATCGACCCTGGCCGGCAATTTTACCGTGCTGGGCTCGGTCGCCAATCTGATCGTCGTGCAGCGGGCGGCGGCGGCCGGCGTGACCATCGGGTTTTGGGATTATTTTCGGGTCGGAGCCCCCCTGACTCTCGCCACTCTCGCGATGGGAACCTTGTGGCTGTGGGTGTAACCCCACACCGGACCAAGCATCCCATCGCGCTCTCATCGCCGTCCAACCCCTCACGGCATACTATGAAAAGCCATAGAGCCGCCCGGGATTCGTCACCAGAATGCGCTTGCGCAAGGCGGGTTCCAGGGTCGATTGCGCCAACAGATCGAACAGCAGCGCATCATCCGGCTTGTTGTCCAGCTTCTCGGTCGGATGCGGCCAATCGCTGCCCCAAACAAGCTGACCGGGGGCCGCCTTGAGATAGGCATTGGCGAGCGCGGCGCGATCCGCATAAGGCGGCCCGTCCTTCGAATCGATGTAGAGGCCGCTGAGTTTGACCCAGCCTTTGCCCTGCTTCATCAACCCGGTCATGACGGCGAAGGCCGGGTGGTTGAGACCGTCCGACGCCGGCAGATGACCCAGATGATCGAACACCGACGGGCATGCGATCGCGTCCCAAATGGCGGCGTTGGCGGCGATCTGATCGGCGGTCATGTTCAGTTGGATGTGCCAGCCGCGCGGCCCGATCCGCTGTGCCAGCGGCCGGATCATCTCGACCGAGGTGGCGCCGCCGGGGTTGGCGAGATTGAAGCGAATGCCGCGAACGCCGGCCGCATGCAGCCGGTCGAGTTCGCCGTCGGTGACGTTCGCATCAACCACCGCGACGCCGCGCGTCGTCTTCAGACCAAACTGCCCCAGCGCCTCGATCAGACCGGTATTATCGAGGCCATAGGCCGAAGGCTGAACGATGACGTTTCGCGTCGTGCCGATGCGCCGTTGCAACAGCCGATACTCGGCGACAATCGCATCGGGCGGCCGGATCGTGGCATTGGGATCGATCGGCCAGCGATGATCATAGATATGATGGTGGCAATCGGTGGCATTGTCCGGCGCCTGGCTCTTTGGCCTCTCGCTACCGCGCGACCAGGGCACGGTTTCCTCGGAACCGGCCGGGATCGGGCCGAGCGCCAGCACACTTGCCGCAGTGCCGCCGGCCATCCAGCCCAGCATCGAGCGCCGCCGATAGGATCTGGCTTGCATCTCTTCCCCACTGCGGTTTCTCGTTGAATCCGTTTTGAAAAAGCAGGCGCTCATCACCGGTTGTCGGGGACCCGCAGATCCGCCGCCGCCAGCGCCGGCTTGCCCAGGATCATGTCGGCGGCCTTTTCGGCGATCATGATGGTCGGCGCATTGGTGTTGCCGCTGACCAGCCGCGGCATGACCGAGGCATCGACCACGCGCAAACCCTCGACGCCATGGACCCGCAGCCTTTCATCGACCACGGCCTGCTCGTCCCAGCCCATTTTGCAGGTGCCGACCGGGTGATAGAGCGTCTCGGAATTCTGTCGGATGAAGGCATCGATCTCGGTATCGCTCCGCACATCGGGCCCGGGCGCCAGTTCCGCGCCGCGGAACGGCGCGAAGGCGCTTTGGCCGACGACGTCACGGCTGATCTTGAGGCCGGCGCGCAGCACGCGGATGTCGTTCTCGGCGCTCAGATAATTCGGATCGATCAGCGGATGGGCCAAGGGATCGGCCGAGCGCAGGCTGACCCTGCCGCGGCTTTCCGGGCGCGACAAATTGAAATACGCCATGAAGCCATGGCGCGGCACGATCTCGCGGCCGTGATCGTTATAGAGCGCCATGACGAAATGGAATTGCAGATCGGGATCGGCCGCCTCGGGCCGCGATTTGACGAAGGCCAGCGCCTCCAGCCCCGGCGTGGTGCTGGGGCCGGTCTTGAACAGATAATATTGCGCCAGCGCCTTGATCGCGCCGAGCGGCTTGATGTTGTTGTAGAGCGTGATCGGCTGAGTGCAGTCCCATTTGACCATCGAGTGCAGATGGTCCTGAAGGTTTTGTCCGACGCCTTTCAGCTCGACCACGGTCTTGATGCCGTGCTGCTGCAACGCCTCGCCCGCACCGATGCCGGACAGCAGCAGCAGTTGGGGCGAGTTGATGGCACCGCCGCACAGAATCACCTCGCGCGCCGCCCGTGCCTCGGATAGTTGCTTGTCCCGGACATATTCGACGCCGATGGCGCGGCTGCCATCGAACAGGATGCGCGTGGTCTGCGCCTTGGTGATCACCGTCAAATTGGCCCGTGCGAAGGCCGGCTTCAGATAGGCGGTCGCGGCGCTGAACCGGCGCGCCTTGGAGATCGTGGCGTCGAGCGGCCCGAAACCCTCTTGGGCGGCGCCGTTGAAATCCTCGTTGAGCGGATAGCCCGCCTGCCGTCCGGCCTCGACCCAGGCTTGCGACAGCGGATTGCGGATCGCGGGCCTTGTGACGCAGAGCGGCCCGTCAGCGCCATGAAACGGGTCCGGGCGAACCTCGTAACGCTCGGCCCGGCGGAAATAGGGCAGGCAATCGGCATAGGACCAGCCGGCATTGCCCAATTGCCGCCATGTGTCGTAATCGCTGTGGCAGCCGCGGATATAGACCATGGCATTGACCGAAGACGACCCACCCAGCACCTTGCCGCGCGGCCAGAACAGTTTGCGACCACCCAGATGGGTCTGCGGTTCGGTGTGATAACCCCAATCGACCGCGCCGCTCTGCATCAGTGCGACATAGCCGGCCGGCATGTGGATGAAGGGATTGGTGTCGCGGCCACCGGCTTCGAGGAGGAGAACTTTGATCGACGGCTCGGCCGACAGCCGATTGGCCAGCACGCACCCGGCCGAACCGGCACCGATGATGATGTAGTCGTACATCCAACCTCCCTTTTTTATTTTCCTTGTGCAGCAAGGTTGCCCTTATGGCGTAGCGCACGCAAGGGCAGGGTTGCACCAACAGCGATTTGCCACGGTAGCTATTGGGTCAGGTAGCGCCGCATGGCTCGATATTCCAAAAAGGGGTCACGATATGGAGGCAGTGGCAGGCGACCTTGCGCAAATATGCAAACTGACGATTCATGCTTGGCACCCGAACTTAGTGCCGTGCGTTCAGTCGCTCGTTTTCACCGGATCGTCATCTTTGGATGCCCCATTTTTCACCTTCCTTCAGCGCGTCCAGCACAGCATCTGGCGAAGTTGACGGCGGAACCGCGAATAGCTTTTCCTCGATAGTCGCGGCACCTTCAAAGAGCCTGAGAGTCCATCCGGCACCATTTGGTGCCGGGACGATGTCAAACTCGCGGCCTGGCGTGGTGCGTGGTACCGATGAAACGGGGCGCGGCTTGTTCATTTTGCGGATTCTCCTGCCATCACGTCGAGCAAGTCGAGACCTAAGCGTCGATATTCCGCAAATTCATTGCGCGCGGCCGCCACGTCACCCGGACCGGTGAATTCATACACTATCTCATGATCACGAATGGTTGTGGTCGAACCTACGCCGTGGCGTTCGGCAATCTCACGAACCTTAGCTTGAACCACTTCCCTTATGCGCGGTCCTTGACGGCGATATATCTCGGTCAAAATTAGGACTCCCTGTCATCGATCACAAGCTTCCTCGCCAGCTCCCTCAACTGCATCATCTCGTTGGTTCGCCTGTCGAGATTAGTGCTGGTGTCGCCATCGCGAAGGAGGCCGCTAAGATCCCAGCATCCATCCTTGCACCCCCATCCCGGGGTTGTAATGGAGCCGGAGAGGCAGTCGCTATTTGAGGGATCAATCCCTGTGATGGTCACGTCGTAACCACCGATGGATTTCATATGGATCGGGGCGATCAGTAAGGTTGCCATGTTTTCAGTTTCCCTGTTTCAGCCTCTACAGCTTGGTCATTTCGTAGATTTTCCTCCTGGGCTGCCGGATAGGTTCGCGAGTCGATTGTGGTTCGATCGAGGCGGGATCTTTGCCTTTAAGAGCTTTGCCGCTTCCTCTAGGACAAAATTACGGTGGAGGAACGCCTCGACGATGTTGGCCATCGTCTCCAGTTGTTCGGAATTTGGTTTCCAGCCGCGATGCACTGCGGCGTTGCCCGCCTCGGTAAGAACATTCAACATTTCTCGCTCGTTCGACCCGAGCTTGCCCAGCTCCTTCAGTTTGTCCAGTTTAGCGTCAAAAGTGAACTCGACAACTCCCAGCAATTCCGACGCACACTCGAATATCGTGCGCATCCCTATTGTGGCGAGCACAGTCAAATCATTGTTCAGGGCGTCATACATCTCATCGAGCAATGATGTTAATCTGCCATCGAGAAACCACAAATCTCTAGACCACGTCGGATGTGACCTCTTCTTAGCTCGACTTTATTGATTTTATCGGGCGTAAGCGACGGCGTTTGCGATGCGGTCCCATGCTTGGCGCGGAATATTGATTGTGTCGGCCGTGGACCGGGACATGAAGAAAATCTGGTGGTTCCAGATTTCATTGCGGAGGGCGGCGATGGCGTCGCTGAAGGTGAGGGCGGTTTTTGGATACCAGGCGGCAGTTTTTGGGGCGATGGCACGGCTTTGGGTTAGGTCATGCATCCAGAGCGTGACGATTGAGAAGAGCCCGAACAGCGCCGGGGTGGTTCGCAGGATGGCGAGGTCGGACCATTGACGTTGGGTTTCGACGCCGAGATGGGCGCGGGTTTCCTGGAATGTGAGCTCGACCTGCCATCGGTTGATGAACCAGTTGATGATCTGGATTGGGTCGGCTTGGAGGTCGGTACAGAGGAATGCCTGGGGCTCCTCGGGTTTTTTGAGATCGCGGACGATGACCCAGCGGATTGCAACGGGCTGCATGCCGCCATGATACCAGATGGCGGTGCCGGTGGCGATTTGGAGGGTACGGTTGGTGCGGCCGTACCAGAAGGGCACGGTATGGGACTGCCAGAGGGTTGTCGGGTCTTGCAGGATCTGGGCGAGGCTGGGCAAGCGCTTGCCCTTGACGGGCGGACGCCCTCGTCCTTTGGGCTTGGGTTGGGGGAAGTCGAAGAGTGCCGCGTCCAGGCGCAGCCGGGTGACGACGGCGGCATGGCTGCGGATTGCGGCGAGGAAGTCGATCGCGGCGAAGGCCGCATCGGCGACGATGACGATTTTGCGATCAGGCAGCCAACGATGGATTTGCAGAACCATCTGGCGCGCCCAATCGAGGAGCGTCTTGTGGGCTCGCGGCCGGTCTTCATAGAAGCGCTTGGACGGCGCCAAGACGGTGAGGAACGGCCACGGCGAGGAGACGGCCGGCCCAGGGTATATCGACCAGCAGCATGGCCGACAGCCAGCGCAGCCCACTGGTCTTGACGAAGAAGCCCTTGGAGGAACGGACCGGGTCGCGATAGACGACGCGCGCCTTGATCATCTTGCCCCAGCGCCGCTCGATAGTATCGTCCAGACCAATGACGACCGGGGCGCCTTCCGGTACGAAGGCGGCAACCAGCATGCGCAGCAATCGTCCGGCGACGGCCCGCGACGACCACCGCGCCGTGCTGAGGACGGCGTGATAGATCGGGAAATTCGTCGCCTGATCCAGTCCGAGGATGCGCAGCGCCGCCGTGACGACCCGCCGGCCGGGAGCCAGTATGGCGCCCGCAACGAGCAGGAGCACATTCGCCCAGGTCGGGCGCGTGAACAAATCCGAGAATTCCGCGAGCCGGGCCACAAAGGTGGCGGGGAGCGGGGATGGTCCCGACAGGGAAGCATGGGGGTGTTTCATCCCATCGGTAGAATCTCCCAGGCCGCCGGGCGCCACCCGTCAGGCCCGCGACAAATCGAATCGGCACCCCACAGGGTCTCGCCCCAGCGCCCGGCCTTGCGTCATACTGCCCCATATGGCAGCCCCAGACCCGATCCTCGCCCAAATCGCCGCCCGCTTCGCGCGCTTCGACGTCGTCAGGAACCGCGGCGGCTATACCCTGCGCGACCGCCGAAGCGAAGCCCCGGTGGCCCGATTGCGCCCCCTGCCAGACGAAGACGCATTCGAACTCTACTACTGGTCCTTGGCGCGCGAACGATGGTCCCCATTCGGCCCACTCGGGCCGATGGTCGTCACCCTCGACGAAATACGCGAAATCATCGACAACGAATCAATGTTCCAGCCGCCGCGTCGTAGCTGGATAAGCCGTATTTTTCAATAAAGTCGAGCTTAGCCTGTCGTCTCCAAGCCGCAACCGCCCCGAGGCGGTGCCGAATGGCACCCGAATTCTACCGAGCCCACCCGCCGCTACGGTCGGACAATTCCGAACATGTTGCCAAACGCCGCGCGCCCGGTCGGCGTGATATCGACGGCGCGGTCGCCCTCGATGCGGCGCAGCCAACCCGCCTCGAAGCCGTGAGTGCAGATCGCGGCCCCGAGTCGGCCGGCAAGATGCGGCCGCCGCTCGCTCCAGTCGAGGCAAGGACGACAGATCGGGCGCGAGACATGCCGCCCCGGCGCACCGCCGGGCAACACCATGCCGACCTGGCTGAAGAACGCTACGCCGCTTTGAGTAACGATCCCCGCCTCTCCATCCATCTCGACATAGCGCTTTGCGATCAGCGCATCCGCAATGCCGACTCCGAGGCGGCCTGCGAGATGGTCGTAGCAGGTGCGCGCACGACGCAGCGCTTCGTCGCGCGGGCCCGTCCTTGGTGCTGTCCTTCCCACCTCGTCCCCGGACACAAACTGCATGATTCCCTCCAGCATGCGCGCGACGTCGGCACCGGCAAGACGGTGATACCGATGACGGCCTTGCCGCTCGACCTTGAGCAACCCGGCGGCGCTCAGGCGCGCGAGATGCGTGCTCGCCGTTTGCGGTGTAATGCCGGCTACGCTCGCCAGTTCCGTTGCGGTAAGCGCCCGTCCATCCATCAACGCAATCAGCATAGCGGTTCGGGCCGGCTCCCCGATAACCGAGGCAAATTCCGCAATCTCGTTCGTGCTCACCATGTGTGCCCCTCGCCCTTCGCAGCGAATGAACGATATCCATCGCGACCGGTCGATGCTTCGATCGGGACCGAAGCATCGACCGTTTCGGTCGTGGCATCAATCACCCTCATTCAGTGTCGCCAACCGGGGAGCACCATCGTGATAACGTGTATCATCCGATATCATATCGACCCCAGCAAGAAGGCTGAGTTCGAACAATATGCGCGCACCTGGGGCCAGGTGATTCCGCGCTGCGGCGCCGATCTCATTGGCTACTTCGCCCCGCACGAGGGCTCGACGACCCTCGCTTACGGCATCTACTCGGTCGAAAGCCTGAGCGCCTATGAGCAGTACAAGGCCCGGCTCGCGGCCGACCCGCTCGGACAGGAAAATTATGAGTTCGCCAAGCACGAGCGTTTTCTGATACGGGAGGATCGAACCTTCCTGAAACTGGCTTCGGCGCCGCACGGTCGATTGGTGAAACCATGATCGCCGTCATCTTCGAAGTGGTGCCGGCGCCCGGAAAGCGCGAAGAATATCTCGCTACGGCAGCGGCGCTAAGGCCGCTCCTCAACGAGATCGACGGGTTCATCTCCGTCGAACGTTTCCAAAGCCTGTCGGACCCGAGCAAGCTCATTTCGCTGTCATTCTTTCGCGACGAAGAGTCCGTCAAGGCGTGGCGTAATACGATGGCGCATCGCAAGGCTCAGTCGGCGGGACGGGATCGAATATTGAAAGATTATCGCCTCCGCATCACCACCGTCATACGGGACTACAGCCTCGACGATCGACAGCAGCCTCCGGACGACAGCCGTGACTTCCACAAACCAATGACCTCGACCTGAGGACGCCGCCGAACCCCGTCAGCCGGCGCCTGGCGCCTGAAGATAGCCCGCGATGATCAGGCGCTGAACCTCCGAAGTGCCCTCGTAAATGCGCAAGGACCGGATTTGCCGATAAAGCCGCTCCGGCACGGCATTTTTTACGATCCCGGCGGCGCCGAAGATCTGGATCGCGTCATCGACGATCCGCTGCGCCTGTTCGGTTGCGAACAGCTTCGCGATGCTGGAATGTTTGCCATAGCCGCGGATCTGCCGGTCGATTTCCCAGGCCGCCTGACCGACCAGCAAGGCGCCGGCCGTCAGCGCCACCTCGTTCTCCGCGAATTTCGATTTCGTCATCTGCATGTCCCAGACCGTGCCGGTCGACAAGCGCCGGGAACGGGCCCATCTCAGCGCCGCGCTTTGCGCCCGGCGGGCGAAGCCAATCGCGGCGGCGCCAACGGTCATGCGATAGCGCTCCAGGATCTCGGCCGCGATCTGGAAGCCGAGTCCCGGCTTGCCGATCAATTGGGTCGCCGGCACCACGCAATCCTCGAAGCTAAGGCTGCCGAAGGAGCGCGGCGCCATCACCTCGATCGTCTCCAAGACGCGTATCCCAGGTGATTGGGTGCGCACGAAGAAGACGTCGAGCCCGAGCGGCCCTGTACCGTTGCTCGTTCGGGCCAGCACCATGGCGAAATCGGCGATATCGGCGTTGGAAACCCAGGTCTTCGTCCCGTTAAGGACATAAGTGTCACCCCGGCGTTCGGCGCGCAGCGCGACATTGGCGATATCCGAACCAACCTCGGGCTCCGACAGGGCGAGGCATCCGATCGAACGACCGGCCAATATGTCCGGCAGCAGCATTTCGCGCTGCTCGTCCGAGCCGTAATAGACCAGCGGCGCTGCGGCCAAGGCCTGGATCGAGAAGGCGAAATCGCACAGATCATGGACAAAGGCAAAGCCTTCACGAATCAAGCAGATACTGCGGAAATCGGGGGTTGCAACGGCATCGCCAAGGGCCGCATACCAACCGCCGCGCCCGAGCAGAGCCGTCAGATGGCGGCCTGACTTGGCCGGCGACTCGCCTTCGACCTCAGCGAGTTCCGCCGCGATCTCGTCGGCCCAGTCCTCGATCCGCGCGGCGAGTTGTCTATGCCGCTCCTCATAGAGCGGCAGACGCAGAATCGATGTGTCGAAGATCTTCATAATGCTCCCTTCACCCAAGGTGCCGCATCCGTTTCCGGCAAGCCAAAGATGCCGGCCGCCCAACCGCGGCGTCCCGTCACGGTGCGGTCAATCATCAGGCCCGGATTCACCGGCCCGTTTTTGAATGTGCTCTACCAACGCAAGCACATGCGGCGGCAGCAGCTTCAAACGCCGGACGCAGATCCTTAGATTGCGGATCGCCCAGTGATCGGTAAGCCGCACGACACCGATCGGCATCACAGCCTGGCAGCGCTGAGCGGCGGCTTCCGATACGACCGCTATGCCCACACCCTGGGCCACCACCTTGCAGATATCCTCGAAAGTTCGAAGACAGATCCGGTAACTCAGCGCATGCCCGTTCCGCAATGCATGTTGGCTGAGATATTCATACAAAGCTCTATCGGGCGTTAATCCAATGAACGACTGATCTGCCGCCAGACGGAAGCTGACTTCCGGCATGGCGGCGAGCGGGTGGCCGGCAGGCACGGCCAGGACCAGGCGGTCGAGCGACAACGGAAATGTCTCGACCCCTTGCGGATCGACCGTATCGGCGATGACACCGATATCGACCAAACCGTCGATGACCGCCTGAACGATATTGCAGCTCGACCGCTCCTTGAGATCGATGTCGATATGCGGATGGGCCGCCAGGAAGGAAGCAAACATGTCCGGCAGAAACTCCGAAGCGGCCGCCGTATTGGCCAGGACATGAACGATCCTGGTCCGGTTCTTGGCGTATTCGGCTAGATCCAGACGCATGTCTTCGAGCTGTTGGAGGATGACACGAGCATGACGGATCAGCGCCTGCCCGGCCGGCGTCGGTTGCACGCCGCGGCGCAAGCGTTCCAGGAGCTTGCTGCCGACCGCTTCTTCCATGTTACGGATACGCGTACTCGCCGTGGCAAGTGCGATATTCATTCTCTGGCTGCCAACGGTAATGCTTTTTCCCTCTACGACCTCAAGAAACAACCGAATGTCAGTTAGATCGAATCTCATGTCTTTGCTGCCTTTTCGCCTCTTTTTTATTTTGCAGAAATTTTGCTCTCGATGGCTGCTAGGTCGGGGATGATCGACCAGCCATCCGAGTGAATCAGGTCTCGGTCATAGAATATCGAGCGTAGATATGCACGAAAAATACGCATCATGCCGCCTCAGCGAGACGCTGGATAGCGGCCTGTCGACGTAAGATTTTGGACAGAGGCGTATCGGAGCACCGCTCGCGTACCAAAGTTATCATAATGAATGTGCGCGTATTGATAGAAAGTCAGACAAACTGGTAGCTGACGACTGACCCTGTCTTCAAGTTGATCGACACCTCAGCCTTCATGTTAGTGGTAGGCAGGCTTTGAGATTTTCAAATTGCCGTAACACCAGATCGAATGGTAACTCTACGGCATGATAAATTTTGATTTACCGACCATAATCGCAATCGCCCTGGTGTTTGTCCTTGCAGGATTTGTGAAGGGCGTTACCGGGATGGGGCTGCCGACTGTGGCAATGGGTCTGCTCGGGACAACAATGGCACCAGTCTCTGCGGCTTCTTTGCTGGTAGGGCCGTCATTATTGACGAATGTGCTTCAGTTGTTTTGGGGACCGAGCATTGTCCGCCAGATCCGACGTCACTGGGGCATGATGGTCGGCATCTTCTGCGGCACGATATTTTCCACCCATCTCATCGCCCACGATTCGCGAGGCTTCGCTTCGGTCGGGTTGGGAATCGCCTTGATGCTCTATTCGGTGGCCGGCCTCTCGGCGCTGCGGATCCGGATAGCACCATCGGTCGAGCCATGGCTGTCGCCGGCCATCGGGCTCGTCACCGGGGTTACGACCGGCATGACGGGAGTGTTCGTCTTCCCCAGCGTCCCATATCTGCAATCCCTGAACCTCGACCGGGACGATCTGATTCAGGCACTTGGTCTGTCGTTCACGGTGTCGACGATCGGCTTGATGCTTGGGCTGGTTGGCAATGCCACGTTCGACCATTCGACGATATGGGCGTCCGGCCTCGCCATAGTTCCTGCTTTTGCAGGCATGGGCGTCGGCCAATGGCTGCGGCAGAAGATCAGCCAGCAGGCGTTCCGAACCTGGTTTTTCATTGGGCTGTTATGCCTGAGTTGCGACATCATCTCGACTTGGCTGATTCATAGGCTATGACAGATCGACCATATTCTTGAAGAATAATCTCGCCCAAGGCATGCATTTGGAAGGGCGCTTATTCCACCTGGCACCGTGACGGAAACCGGCAAGGGGGTATCGCGACCTTTGTGGAAAGTTCAAGTTGGGTAGGTCGATGGCGCAGCCCGGCTCGGATCGGGGTAGTCGCAAGCAGGTCCATCCAGTGAAATGTGACCCGACAGGTGGTGCCACGCTGAGTCCGGCGCATCGGGCTCTAGAGAATCGTGACTTCCTGCCCATCAACCTGCCAAAGGAGAGCCGCTTGGCTGCGCCCATCACGATCATCCTAATCCCCGGCCTCATCAGCACGGCCCGGCTCTTCGAGGCGCAGATCCCGGCGTTCGGCTCCTTCGGGCGGGTCACCGTTGCAGATAACACGCAAGACGACACGATCGAGGCGATGGCGCACCGCATCCTGCGGACGGCGCCTCAGCGTTTTGTGACAGCCGGCTTGTCGATGGGCGGCTATGTCGCTTTGGAAATCGTGCACCAAGCGCCCGAGCGCGTCGCCGGGCTGGCGTTGCTCGGCAGTTCTGCGCGGCCGGACACGGCGGATCAGCGCAAGGCGAGACTGAGTCAGATCTCTTACGCCGAATCCGGACTGTTCGGCGAATTGCCGGACATGATTTTTCCCTTTATCGTTCACCCAGACCGCGAGGATGATGAAGATCTGCGTGCGGTCGTGCGGCAGATGGCGATCGAGACCGGGGCCGAGGTCTTCATCCAACAGCAGCGTGCGATTCTGGCCCGGCCCGATTTCCGGTCCGGTCTGGCAGAGATTCGTTGCCCGACTTTGGTGCTGGTCGGCGAACAGGATATTTTGGCGCCGCCGGAACGATCGGCCGAGATCGCCCAAGGCGTTGATCGGTCTCGGTTCGTCACGATTCCCAATTGCGGTCACCTCTCGGCGCTTGAACGGCCTCCTGAGGTCAACGCCGCCTTGACCGGCTGGCTTGCGACCGCGGCGGTGGCGTAATCCCGATCATTCGATACAAACCGGATGATTGCCGCATAGCGGAATGGCGAGCCACCTCGCCAGGAAGTCAAAGGCTCAAGACGCTGTAATCTTCGGCCATGGCCGCCGGCGGCGCATCGAGCGTGCCGCCCTCGGTGAAATAGGCGAATGCGGCGTAGCCGTTCCAAATGCGGCGCCATTCGATGGCGCTTGCTGCGGTGCCGTATCGCCGTTCCGTGTCATCGAGATGCGCCCGGATGATCGTTACCGCCTGTTGAGCATGGCCAGCCGACAGATTGTCGATGGAGAGATGAACCTTTTCATAGATCGGGTCGAAGCCCCAATGTTTCAGCTTTTGCATCTCGTGCAATCGCAACTCGCCCAGACCGAACATTTCGATACCCAGATTGTAGCCGAGTATTTCGGGATAGAACCGGTCAGGAAACAATCCAAGCGACAGTTGGTTTAGCGGAAATGCATAGAAATTGTCGGGAATTTCGTCCTGGTCGATGAAGGATTCATCACGAATATGCGGCAGGTTGAGTCCCAGATTCGACAGAACCCGATGGATCAGCGTGATATGGTTCTTTTGGATGTCGCCCAGTCCCATCTCATCGGCATAGATGCCGAACAAAGTTGCATCGGCGATCCGTTCGTAGCGCCCGGTGCTGCCGCTCCGAAACGCCCATGAGCCGTCGATGAGACTGCCGAGGGCAAAGATCTTCTGGCCGAACACGACTTCTTCGCGCGGTGGAATGTCGGTCAGCGGTACATAGGGGTCGACGAGCTTGCACCAATAGATCGACTCGACCCGCGACAGCAATGCTTCGGGCGAATAGTCGAAGAAGCGTGCGTCCGTGTACCGCCCCAACGCTCCCTTCTCGTAGAGGAGTTCCGCGCGGACCAACCCCTCTTGTGCGCGCGCCAGTGCGATGCGCAGGCTATTTGGGAAGTTCTCGAAATTGACCAGCCGGTAGAACAATGTCCGGTCGTCGAGGGCAGGCGTTGCTTCGAACACGATGTGGCGGGCCGGCCGATTCCGGATGCCGGTGAGCCAGGCGTCGGCGAACATCTCGTCCGGCCCGTCCGGGGCAAGGAAGACCGGCACGTCGATCGTCTGCTGCGCCCGCTCCGCCCAGGCATTGAGGATGCGTGCCTCCTCTTCGGAAAAGATGCCAAACATCGCCCCACCGGATTTGGTGGCATCGATGAAACGGCAACCACCCTTGCCATCGGCGCGCAAATAGCCGGATTGCTTGAAATCCTGAAGAAAGGCGGTGAGGTCCAGATCGGCCTCGGCAAATCGGTCGGAGAGCAGTTTCCCACCGATCCGGATGCGGCCATGCTGCTTTCCGGCAAACCGCGCATGGCGTCGGACGATCGCGGCAACCTGGACATCCAAGGAGCGGCCGGCCATGCGCTGGGCCAGTTCCGCCAGCATCTCCGCCTGAGCCTGTTCGAGACCGACGAAGACGCGGATCGCATCGACGAGCCGCCGGGCGAGGCACTCGGAGGCCGTCTCGCCATCGAGCCGGTCGAGATAGGCATCGAGCGCACCGAGCGCCGCTTCGGCGCTGACGACAGGCGCCAGCGCCGTCAAGTGGTCGTCGAGCTGCAATGCGTGATAAGCGGCATGAATGCCGACCAGTTCTGGCAGATAGCTTGCCGGATAGCGCGACAGCGAGAGCAGGAAGGCAGCCTGGAGCGCCGTCGTCCGTCCCGTCCCGGCCGCGGCGGCGAAGCCGGCATCGGTGATCGGCGGCAAGAAAATGCCGGCCGTCTCAAGCGACCTCCGGCGCAAGGCGGCACATGACCGGGCCGGGCAGCCTTGTCCGAGCAGATTCCAGCGCTGGCCGAACAGGATATTGACGATGACAGCAGGCTGGGTTGCGGGCTGCGACACGGTGTCGAGCCAGCAATCGCCGAGCAGCGACAAGGCGGCCCGTTCGCGCAATACGGCGCACCGCGCCGCCGGTCCCTGGGCGAGCGCCCGATCGAGCGTCGCCGTGATCGCGGTTCGATGCGCCGTCAGCCAGGCCCGCAGGCGTCCCCGATCCACGCGGCCGTCGCGCAGGATCGGCC
>JBAVTK010000220.1:0-2068 GCA_049696095.1 Aliidongia sp.
GAACAGGACAGCGCGCGAAGGATCGCAACTTCCGCTCTTTCCGACGTTTCGCTGATCGAGGCCGGGAAATCCCGCGTGATCGACTCGGTGATCCGCATGGGGCTGCCAATGAAAGATGGCGTGCTCGATACCGCGAAGTTTACGGAGTCCGTGAAGGATGAGGCCAAGCGCGAAGGCGCGTATCTGGCTTCGCTCCTGGGCACCGGGGTGCGCGGCATGGGATCGGCCCCGGCTCCCGAACTCGGCAAGAAAGAGCTGAAGGAAGCGAAGAAGGAAGCGAAGCGGTTGCAGGAAGCCGCGAACTCCGTTTTCGCCGACCTGACCGGCGACGAACGCGCGGGAGCCTTCGCGGCCCACGGAAGGGCGGCGTAACGTGATCAATCAGATTTACGCGGGCACCGATACTTCGCGGCGCAACCCTTCGGACTGCGTTTCATCGCTGCTTTCCGGTCAGCCGGTGATCATCGGAACTACGACCGGGGGACATCACATGTCCGGCGTCTCGATGGATACGGCGGCGAACGTCGCGAACTCGCTGCCGACGATCCTGTTCGGAGGTTCATTCGCGTTGACGGTCACAGCAAAGTCGGGGCTCTCGCCATCGGTCAATGCGGTCATCAATCCCGGCGATCCGATCTATGCTGACGGCGGGACGCTGGATACGGCCTCGAATATGACGACCGGCTTCACGCTCGACGCTAATTCGGGTGCAGCGTTTTTCGGCAATCTTGATCCGACCGGCCCCGCGCTCACAGCCGGGACGACCGCAGTGGTCACGGTTGTGCTTCCGAGGGGGATGTAATGCAGCTTGGCGTAACGGAATTTCAATCGGCGGGCGGCTTCAATGCGTCCATGAAGAGTGTCGCTGACCACGCGGCGCTCCGTGGCTTCAGTGCTGCGCGGCGCGGCTCCAACCCGGCGCACGAGGCCCGCGTGCTCGAAGCGGCCCGTCTGTTCCGCGATGTCATCACCGGACAGACCAACCCGTTCTTCCTCCAGCAGGCGTTGAACCCGACCGAAGACATAGCGGTTCAGTGGTTGCAGGAGAACTATCCGGGCATATTTCCGGCTCACCTGAAACGCGGCCAGTTCGCACTGCGCGAAGTGATGTCGGTCACGGACTATCAAGCGCTCTTCGTTGATGTCATCGACCGCATTTACTACGGGTACTACAACGCGTATCCAGTGGGCTTGCTCCCGGCAGTCCGCCAGCATACGCTGAACGATTTCCGGCTGGTCTCGCGGTTTTTGCTCGATGGTCTCGTGACGCCGTTCACCGAAATGGATGCGGCGGCCCCGGCTCCAGAACAGTCTCTCTCCGGCCCCGTTCCGCAGGACGGCACTCCGTTCCCGATCACTGACACCGCGCCGATCCAGTACCAGCCTTCGCTCTACCAGGCTCGGGCATCGGTCAACTGGCGCGCGATGGTCAATGACGACCTCGGCATCTTCCGGGATATCGCGAACCGCCTGGCCATCGTCGCCAACCGCGGCATCTCGCAATTCCTGACCAAGTTTTTCTTCAGCACAACCGGGCTGAATACTTCGTTGTTTCAGGCTGGCTACACCAACCTGATCACTACAACTTACGGCGCGGCTTCGAACAATCCTCCACTCTCTCAGCAGGGCTTGCAGGACGCATGGAAAGTTCTCGCCGGAATGCGGGACTCGTCCAACTATCCGATTCTGCCGATGGGCAAGCCGTACCTGATCTACGGACCCGCGTATGAAGCGACCGTGAAGAATCTGATGTCCTCGACCAAATCGATGATTCAGGTCGAAGGCGGAACCGGCAACGCTCAGGGCTTCCCGGCTCAGTTCGTCGAGACGATGAACTGGTCAACGCAGAACATGACTCCGATCATGGAGCCGTTCATCCCGATAGTCATCTCGAACGCCTCGGGAAACATCAAGAACACCGCATGGTGCCTGGTGCTCGACCCCGCTGCGCAGAACCGGCCGGCAGTCGAGTTCGGCAGGCTCCGCGGATTCGAGACTCCGCAGTTATTCCGCCGGATGCCCAACACGATGCGTGTGGGCGGCGGCGTGGACGAGACGATGGGCAATT
>JBAVTK010000221.1:0-9897 GCA_049696095.1 Aliidongia sp.
GAGCGCGCGTATTGACACCCAGCACCGCCGCGTAACCTGTTGTCGGCCCAATAAGGTTCATAAGGGTTCTGATGGTCGTGGTCTTGCCGGCCCCATTGGCGCCAACCAATGCCACGACTTCGCCTTGGTCCAGCTGAAGCGAGACATCGCGGACGGCATGCAGCAGCCCGTGGCGCGCATCGAGATGCTCTACCGCTAGTCGAGGCATGGCGCATCCCGGCCGAAATAGGCGTCGATCACGGTGCGGTCGCTCAGCACCGCCCGTGGATCGCCGTCGGCGATCACCCGGCCGGCATCCATGCAAATGAGCCGTTCGGCGACCTGAAGCAGGATATGGACGATATGCTCGATCCAGATGAGCGCGATGCCGCGCCGACGCAATTCGCGGATCGTTTCGACCAACTCGCCGGCCTCGCCATCGGTCAGCCCGCCGCCAATCTCGTCGAGCAGCAACACGGCCGGGCCGGTCGCCAAGGCGCGCGCCAGTTCCAGCCGTTTGCGATCAAGCAGCCCCAACGTCTCGGCCGGCCGATTGGCCAGCGCCCGCATGCCGCAGATCGTCAGGCAATCGATGCCGCGATCATAGGCGGCACCGCCTTTGAGCCCGCCGCCATGGCCGGCCGCGACCAGGATATTCTCGAACACGCTCATGCCGCCGAACGAGCGCGGCACCTGATGGGTGCGCGCGATCCCCAGCCGGCACCGTTCCGCCGCCGCCAGCCTGGTGACATCGGCGCCGCCGAACCGAACCGCGCCAGCATTCGGCTTGTGCGCGCCGGACAGCACGCCCAGCAGCGTCGTCTTGCCGGCGCCGTTCGGGCCGACGATGCCAAGCGCCTCGCCGGCTTCGAGCGCGAGGTCAACCCGATCGAGCACGACCAGCGCATCGAAGCGCTTGCAGAGCCCGGCGGCGGAGAGGAGTGCGCCGTCCTGGTTCATGTATTGAACGGCAGCAGCTTCGCTTCGATCGGCACGTTGGGATCGGTGAAATGCTCGGTCACGACATAATCCAGCGGGAATTTGCTGCCGGCCGGCGCCTTGACCCATTGCGCCCCGATGATCGAGCCGGGCGAGACATTGGGGACCGGCCCCGCCGTGAAATCGATCGTTCCGACCATGGTGGTGAGCTTCAGCGTCGACAGCGCCTTGGCGACCGCCGACTTCTGTTTCGGGTCGCTGCTGTTTTTCAGGGCCTGAATCCCGGCATCGATCAGCGACATGGCGGCGCCGAGCTGCTGGGTCCATTGATTGCCCGAGGCGTGCTCGTAGCCGTCGGCCAGCTCCAGTCCGGTCACGCCGGTCAGGGTCGATTTATAGGGGAACGCCTTATGCCAATAGCAAGCACTCGCCATATTGTGGCCGAGGGCGCCCAGCGCCTCGATCTCGGACGGGAACAGCCCGGTCTTGGCGACTTCGCAGATCTTCACTTGGCGCGTAAACCCTTGCTGGGCCGCCTGGCGCCAGAAGGCGGTGAAGTCGGGCGGCAGCGGGCAGCCGCTGACGATCTCGCAATGCTCTTTCTTGAACAAGGCGATCTGCGCCGAATAATCGGTCGTGCCGTCCTCATACGGGCCGGCATCGATGATGGTGAAGCCTTCCTTGGCGAGCAGCGGGGCCAGATGCTGGCGCAGCGCATTGCCGTCGGCATCGTTCGGATAGAGCACGCCGACCTTCTTGTTGGTCGGCACTGAATCGTTCCATTGCGAGGCATAGCAGCGGAAGAATTCATCGACGCCGAAGCCGAAATGATAGGTCCATTTGAACGGCGACGGTTCGCCATGCTTGGCGCCGCGCCCGAAATACCAGGCTTCCCACGGCATGACCGTGGAAAGGCACGGCACGCCGGCCGCCTCGCAGGCATCGGCCACCGGATTGATCGTCTCGGGCGCCGAGGTTGCCAGCATCAGATCGACATTGGCGACGTTGATCAGTTCCTTGGCGAGCTGGCTCGCGCGCGACGCATCGGACTGCGTGTCGCGATCGAGCAATTCGACCTGATAGGTCCGCTCACCGATCGTCAGCCCTTGGGCCAGCGCCTTGCGCGCCAGTTCCAGCACATAGCCGTCGGTCTTGCCGAATCCCGCGAGCGCGCCGGTGCGCGGGCTGACGAAGCCGATCTTGAGGGTGTTTTGCGGCTCGGCTGCGGCCCAGCCGGGGCGGCCCGCGGTAAGCGCCAGGCCGCCCGCACCTAGGATGATCTCGCGCCGCGACGGGCTGGCGCCTGGGCGAAAAATGCTGCTCATCTCGTCGTCCATAATTCCCTCGTGGTTTATCGCTTTGGCCGTCAGAGGCGCCCGTCATGCAGGAAATGCGTGATCGCTGCGATCTGGTCCTCGGCCAGCAGAGCCGGGGCGTGCCCGGCGTCCGGCACCTCGAACAGCGTGGCAAGCGGGCCGCGCCGCGTCATCTCGGCCGCGGTTTCAGCCAGCAGCAGATCGGATTGCGCGCCGCGAATCACCAAGGTCGGGCAGCGGATCAGATCGTAGACCGGCCAGAGCGCGACATCGTTCTGTTCCCCGCGGAACGGCAGGGCGATCGCCGGATCATAGGCGAGCGCCAGCTTGCCGTCGGCGAGCCGACGGTGCCCATGCTCGGCCATCGTGCGCCATTGCGCGTCGCTCAGGCGGCCGAACGGCGCGGCGACCCGGCGGTAGTACGCCTCAACCGCGGCCAGATCGTCGAATTCCTCGCCCTGGCCGACATAGCTGCCGATCCGCTCCAGGGCCGCCTTCGGGATCAATCCGCCGACATCGTTGAGCACGAGCTGGCGGATCGGCGAATTGGGTTGGCTCGCCAGCATCATGCCGATGATGCCGCCCATCGAAGTGCCGACGAAATCGACCGACTCGCTTTCCAGGCTGCCGATCAGCGCCGCCACCGCACCGAGATAGAGCGGGTAGCCGTAATCCGCCGCGACCGGCAGAAAATCGCTGCGACCCCGGCCAGGCATGTCAGGCGCCAGGACCAGCCGCCGCTCGGACAGGTGCCCGGCCAGCGCATCGAAATCCCGCCCATTCCGCGTCAGCCCATGCACACAGACGACCGGCGGTCCGCCCGGCTCGCGCGGTGTCCAGCGACTATAGGCGAGCTTATAGAATCCGTGCGGGCCGAGGCAGAGCTGGCGATGGGCGGTCATCGGCATGGCAGGGGGATCTCTCAGGAATGCGGGCTTCGGCTTATAGCATGGGGGAGGATGATTCGATCCGGCGATTGCACGCCGAATCGAATAGGTTGCCTAGATAATAATGTTGCATTTATCGCGAAAAATCAGCGTGCCGCCCAGATCGCGTCATAGGCGGTTTCCAGTTTTCGGGCGAAACCGGCCATATCGAACAGCGGCCCTTGGGCGACCTGCTGGCGCACGCGCGCGCGCAGTTCTGCACGGCGCTGTGCGTCCTGGCCATAGGCGACGGCAAGCCGGATGAAAGCGTCGCTATCGGCCGCGACCAATTCGTCCAAGGCAAGGTTGCGCAGGAAGCTTTCGGCCAGCCGGGCGGCGAAGCGTGAGCCCTTGAGCGTCAGGACCGGCAAGCCGGCCCAGAGTGCGTCCAGCGCCGTGGTTGAGGCATTGAAAGTCGGGGTATCGAGCAGCAGGTCGGCATGGGCGTGGCGGGCCAGATGGCGGCTCTTGTCGGGTAGCCTTGCCGCGAAAATCAGCCGGTCGCCCGCGATGCCATATTCCTCGACGGCGGCACGCAGCCGGGATTGGGTCAGGGCGAATTGGCGCTGGTCGGTCAGCCACAACACGCTGCCCGGCACGTCTGCCAGGATCGGCATCCAGAGATCCAGGGCGGCGCGGTCGATCTTCTCGATATTGTTGAAGCCGGCGAAGACCACCGCCCCCTCGGGCAAGCCGCATTCCGCGCGGCTCGGCCCCGTCGGGGCGATCTCGTGCGGGCTGGCGCAATGAAAGCAGCCGGGCAGGCGCATCACGTGCTCGGCGAACAGCCGTTCTTCACCCTCCGGCACGGTAATGTCGTCGGCGATGAGCCAATCGATGAAGGGTAGATCCATCGAGCTGGCAACGCCGAGCCAGCTCGCCTGAAGCGGCGCCGCGCGCTGGGCCAGGATGTCCGGGGACGAAACCGCGCCGCTCCAATCCATATGGCCATCGAGCGCCACTAGCAGATCGACCCGCTCGGCGCGGATTCGCGCCGCGGCTTCGGGCGCCGAAAGCGCGCCGATTTCATGGAAGCCGTCGAGGCCGTTGCGGATATCCCGGTTGAACGGCGTGGCCTCGCCGCTGCGGTCGCGGCCGGAGAAGCCGATGATGCGAAAGCGCTCGCGGTCATGCTGACGATAGAGATCGCGCGTCACATGGCCGATCGGATGATCGCCGAAACAGCCCGAGAGATAGCCGATGGTGAGCCGCGCCGGCCGAATCGCCGGCCGCGGCGGTGCTTCGGCCGTGCCGAGCAATGCGGCGATCCGCATGCCCAGGCGGCGCCCGAAGCGGTCGAAATCCGGGGTGAACACCCGGCGATAGGCGAAGTATTTGAGGATCGGCACGTCGCTGATCGTCTCGAGGCCGCTCTCCAGGAACGTCACCGCGTCGTTTGCCGCCGTCTCGACGGCATCGGGGTTGCCCGAGAGTTGCGCCACCCGCAACAGGCCGGACAAGGCGCGCGGGCGAAACGGCGGCGACACCAAACCGAGCCGGCGATAGGTCGCGGCTGTCTCGTCCAACCGGCCCAGATCGGTCAGAAGGACCGCGCGGTTGAACAGCAGTACGGCGTCGTCCGGGTAGGCGATCAGCAAACCGCGCAACGCCTCGGCCGCGTCGCCGAGCCGGCCCTGGGCGAGCGCCGCTCGATTGCATTGCCACAAGGGGTGGCCGACCCAGACCGGTTGCGGCGGGTTCGACCCCGGAACAAAAGAATATAGATTGCGCCGATAGGCCGGTGGCTGGTCCGGCCGGTCCTCGGGCCAGGGCGGCGCCAAATCGCAGGTCGGATCGCCGGCAAGGACGATCCGTCGCCGGTCGGCGAGCGGCAGGCTGTTCCACACCGCGCGCGCCACATGGATCGGCAGCATCTTGTCGCCGAGGCCGGCCGGCGGCGCCTCGCCATGGCGCTGGAAATGCGGGGCGTAGGTCGTGCGGTAACAGACTGTCGGTTTGGGTGAATGGACCAGTTTGGCGCTGCGCTGGGCATGCGCCAGCGAGACGATCACGTCGCAAATTGGCCCGAGTGACGCCGGCATTGCGCGCCACACCTCGATCAAGTCAAAGGCCGCGCGCCGGACGAACAGGCAGCTTGTATCGGCGAAATGGGTGCCGATCGAATCCCGATTGTCGATCCCGAGCAGCGTGCCGTCGGGCCGGTGCAGCGTGCGATGCGCCGTGCCGATATCGGCGCCAGCCTCGGTCGTCACCGCGACCATGGTCGCAATGTGGTCGGGCTGAAACCAATTATCGGCATCGAGAAAAGCGACGGCGTCGGCACCGTCGGCGATCGCCGCCATCGCTCCGGCATAGCGCGCGGCACTGCCGCCATCGCCATGCGCGGTCGGAAGTTCGAGATGCGTGACCGGCCAGGTGCGGACGGTTGGGTTGGGAAAACCGTCGGCCACCAGGTAATGTCGGCATGAATGGCTTTGAACCTGAACGCTGAGATGGCACTCCGCCAGGATCGCGGTCGATTCCCGATAATAGGGTGTGACAACGGCAACTTTCATCGATTGTCCCGATCCGATAGAATGTCCGACAGGCAGCGGGCGCCACCCGTCAAGGATTGGAATATGCACGATCGCATTCTGTCGAACATCCACCAAATCCACGCGGCGCTCGGCGCGCTGGCCGGGCAGGAGGTGATCAAGGTCGCGCTGCTGTCGCCGCAGAAACGCCAATTCTGCGCCTGGGAAATTCAGTCCGTCACGATCGGCGGGGTTGAGTTCACGATTCTGCCCGATATCGCCCTGATGCTGCAATCGACTGCCGTCTTCGATGTCGCCATTCTGTGCTGTCACAATGAAGGCGAGGAGAAAATTCTGTTCGAGCTGCGCCGGCGCGGCCTCGCGGCGCTCTACGGCGCGTGGTTCTGGGATAATCACCATCACCATTTCGTCAATCTGCGGATCGCGATGTTGGCCGATCTGGTCTTTGTCTCACACTGGCACGAGCGGCACTATCTGAACCATCCCGCCAGCCTCGCCGCCGGCCATATTCCGGCCTTCTCGCGGCAATGGTCGCCGGGCGCGATCACGCAGCATTACCCGGACGGCCTGCCGACCGACCGGCGCGACGCCCTGTTCGGCGGCTTCGGCCGCTATGGCTGGGCCGAGGCGCGCAACCGCTTCATCGCAGCCGTCGCCGCGAGTTGCCCGGATCATGCGCTGACCCTTGGCGCGGTCGAAGCCTATTTCCAGCAGACGGCGGCGGCACGGCTCGCCACCTGGGTCGCGCACAAGGTGCAACTGATCGTGCCGATCGCGCACGATGTCTCGACCCGGATCTTCGAGGCGCTGATGACCGGCCAAATCCCGCTCGTCCCGGACGATGTGCCGGACCTCGATCTTGTGATCCTCCCGGAGGATCAGGCGGCGCTGCCGATCGGGCGCTACCGCGCCGGAGACGTCGAGTCCGCGAAGGCCGAATGGCAGCGAGCCGTGGCGCGGTTCGATGCCGACGGCACCGCGGGCGTCCAGCGCCGGCATGAATTCGCCCGCGACCGACATAGTCTGGCCTCTCGCCTCGCCGATTTCGCCGCCTTCATCCGCCGCCCCGGATCGTTCAACCTTGATGGCGACGGCCGAATGGTGTTCTGGGATCGGTGGCGCTGAGAAGGGCGGGAAGCGAGGATGGGCGCGTAGCCGCCGCAGGTCTGGCTCGCCCAGCCACCCTGTTGCTCTCGTGCCACCGCTTGCGCTATGCCAGCCGGCCAAGGCATTGGGCAAGGAGCCACCAGCATCATGGGCGTCAGGGGACCGCTGTCCGGCATTGTGGTTGCCGATCTCTCGCGCATTCTGGCCGGGCCCTATTGCACGCTGCTGCTGGCCGAACTCGGCGCGCGCGTGATCAAGATCGAGACACCGGAAAAGGGCGACGATGCGCGGCATTACGGTCCGTTCGTCAATGGCAAATCGGCCTATTTCGTCTCGATCAACCGCGGCAAGGAATCGATCGCGCTTGATCTGAAAGACCCGAAGGACCGCGCGCTGTTCGAGGCGCTGCTGGCCAAGGTCGATGTGCTGGTCGAGAATTACCGGCCCGGCACCATGGAGAAGCTGGGATATGGCTGGGACACGCTGCATGCGCGCTTTCCGCGCCTGATCTATGCCGCGGCCTCCGGCTTCGGCCATACCGGGCCTTACGCCCAGCATCCGGCCTATGACATGGTGGTGCAGGGGTTGGGCGGGATCATGAGCATCAACGGCCATCCGGGCCAGAAGCCGGCGCGGGTCGGAATTTCGATCGGCGATCTGGGGGCGGGGCTCTATACCGCGATCGCGGTCAATGCGGCGCTCTATCACCGCGCCCAGACCGGCGAGGCGACCAAGGCCGATATCGGCATGCTCGATTGCCAGGTAGCACTGCTGGAAAATGCCGTGATGCGCTATGGCGTGACCGGCCAGGTGCCGGGACCGCTCGGCGCGCGCCATCCCGCGATCACGCCGTTCGAGCCGTTCAGGACCGCCGACGGACGGCTGATCATCGCGGCCGGCAATGATTCGCTGTTTGTGAAACTGGTCGAGGCGCTGGGCTTGCCGGCGCTGGCGACGGTTCCCAAGTTTCAGACCAACGATCTGCGCAGCCGCAATGCCGATGCGCTGGCGGCGGCACTCGAAGCGGTGCTGGAAACCCAGCCGAGCGCCCATTGGGTCGCAGTGCTGGAAGCGGCCGGCGTGCCGTGCGGCCCGATCAATACGATCGACAAGGCGCTGGCCCATCCGCAGGTCGCCGCGCGCAACATGCTGGTGACGGTCGATGATCCGATCACCGGCACCTTGACGGTTTCGGGTAACCCGCTGAAGCTCAGCGGCTTCGAAGATCCGCCGACGCGCGCGGCCGCCCCGGAACTCGATGCCGACCGCCAACGCATTATTGAGGAGTTGGGGCTGTAGCGCCATAGGCGGTAGGTTAAGCTCTTTTATCGTCATGGCCGGACTTGTTCCGGCCACCCACGTCGGCCCACCGCCGCCTTTGCCTGAAGCAAAATGTGCTGTGGCCCGACGTGGGTACCCGGGACAAGCCCGGGCATGACGGGGAGGAGTACGCGTTAACTTAGCGCCTATGGGCTGTATAGCCCCCTGGAGGAGACGAGCCATGTCAGACCAGTTACAGCCGAATCTCAACCCCTTCGCACTCGCCAAGGAATTGTCGAACCTTCTGCTGATCGACGGCAAGCTTCAGCCGGCGCGCTCGGGCAAGGTGTTTCCCATCGTCAATCCGGCGACCGGCGAGACGATTGCCGAGGCGGCCGATGGCGCCGCGGCCGATGTCGATGTCGCGGTGGCCGCGGCACGGCGCGCGCAGAAGGAGTGGCGCAAGCTGCATCCGCGCGAGCGCGGCCGGCTCGTCGGCGAATGCGGCCGGCTGCTCGCCGCCCATAGCGAGGAGATCGCCCGGCTGGTGACGCTGGAAACCGGCAAGGCGCTCCGCACCGAAAGCCGGGTCGAGGCCGGGGTGTTGGCCGATGTCTTCACCTTCTTCGGCGGGCTGGGTGGCGAGATCAAGGGCGAGACGGTGCCGTTCAAAACCGAAAGCCTGACCATCACCCAGCGCGAGCCGCTTGGCGTGGTCGGCGCGATCATCCCGTGGAACGTGCCGCTGATGCTGATGGCGCTGAAGATCGCGCCCGCCATGGTCGCCGGCAATGCGGTCATCGTGAAATCGGCCGAGGAGGCGCCGTTCGCGGTGCTGCGCGCCTGCCAGATCATGAATCAGGTGCTGCCGGCCGGCGTACTCAACATCCTGTCGGGCGACGGGCCGGGGGCGGGGGCACCGCTGGTGGCCCATCCGCACGTCAACAAGGTGACCTTCACCGGCTCGGTCGAGACCGGTAAGATCGTCGCGCGCACCGCCGCGGAGAAGTTGATCCCGGTGACGCTCGAACTGGGCGGCAAGAGCCCGATGATCGTCATGGGCGATGCCGATCTCGACAAGGCGGTGGCCGGTGCCGTGACCGGCATGCGCTTTACCCGCCAGGGTCAGAGCTGCACGGCGGCCAGCCGGATCTTCGTCCATGCCTCGCTGCATGATGCGTTCCTGGCCAAGCTCAAGGCCAAGGTCGATGCCATGGTCATGGGCGATCCGCTCGACGAGACGACCGATATCGGTGCCATCATCTCGGTGCCGCAATTCGACAAGGTGAAGACTTACATCGCCTTGGGCGAGGGGGCCGGCACGGCCCATCGCTGCTCGGCCCTGCCGAAGGACCCGAAGCTCGCCAAGGGTCTGTTCGTCCAGCCGGTGATCTTTACCGGGGTCGGCAACGACCACCGGGTGTGCCGCGAGGAAATCTTCGGGCCGGTCACCGCCCTCATCAAGTTCGAAGACTATGAGGACGCGATCGCCCAGGCCAACGATACCGAGTTCGGCCTCGCCGCCTCGATCTGGACGACCGATCTGAAGACCGCGCTCGACGCGACCCAGCGGCTCGAAGCCGGCGTGGTGCAGGTCAATCAGAACATGGTGGTGCAGGCCAACATGTCCTATGGCGGCGTGAAAAGCTCCGGTCTCGGCAAGGAAGCGACGCTCGAATCCATGCTGGAGCATTTCACCACCAAGAAAACCATCATCCTCAACCTTGGTTAAGCGTGTCATGAACGATATCGCCACGCCTCTGCCGGGGTTCGATGACATCAGGCGAGCCGCGGCGACGATCCGCACCGCGGTCTGCCGTACCCCGGCGGTGCCGGCGCTGGCGCTCAATGCCGCGCTCGGCCTCGATATTGTGC
>JBAVTK010000222.1:0-2036 GCA_049696095.1 Aliidongia sp.
GTGATCGGCCGACCGATCACCGCGGCGGCCGATCCGGCGCAGGCGGCGCGCCTGATCGCCCAAGGGCTGGGCCTATGAGCCTCGCCGTCAAGATCTGCGGCCTCTCGACACCGGAGACGATCGAAGCCGCGGTCGCGGGCAGGGCCGACTATATCGGTTTCGTGTTCTATGCCAAAAGCCCGCGCCATGTCAGTGCGGGCCGCGCCGTCGAACTCGCCCGGCCGATCCCGCGCGGGACGCGGCGCTGCGGCCTGTTCGTCGATCCGGATGACGGCCTGCTCGAGATGACACTGAATCTCGTGCCGCTCGATTTGCTGCAACTCCATGGCCATGAGCCGCCGGAACGCTGCGCCGCGTTGCGCGAGCGGTTTCACCGGCCGGTGATGAAGGCGATCAGCATCGCCACGGCCGAGGATGTGGCACGCGCCGAAAGCTGGATCGGCTCGGTCGATCTATTGCTGTTCGACGCCAAACCGCCGACCCGGCCCGACGCGCTGCCTGGAGGCAACGGCATCCCATTCGATTGGCGCCTGCTCGCCGGGCGAAGCTGGCCGGTGCCGTGGATGCTGTCGGGCGGCCTCACTGCCGGCAATCTGCGCGACGCGGTGCGCGCGACCCAGGCCCCGATGGTCGATGTGTCCTCGGGCGTGGAGGACAGTCCGGGGATCAAGAATGTCGGGATGATCCGGGAGTTTCTGGCGGCGGCGAAGGGGTTGTAGTGGAGCCTCGACGGGCCTCGGTCCGGACGGTTCCGCTACCCCCGTATCCGCCATGGCGACACATCCTTCCACGATTTCATGGCATTCCTCGCCCATTCCGTCGATTTGTCGGCGTGGCAGCCATTGCAGGAATTCGGGATCTGGTAATCGTCAGTTTCCGCCGGTGGGACGAAGCGGAAGGTGTGGGCGTGAACATTGACGTCGGCGATCGTCGCCTCGATCGACGGCATATGACAGGCGATGCATTGGCTGCCGGTGCTGTCGGGCTTGTGGTGGGTGTGCGCTTCGATCGTGGTTGCATGCGGGCCGGTCTGGCTGCTGGCGGCATGACACGTTAAGCAGATTTCGTCCGGCGGCGCCCGCAGTTGCGCCGGGTTCGGCGTGCCGTGGACATCGTGGCAGCTAAAGCAGGTGACGCCGCGATCATACATCAGGCTCTGCGTGAAATCATTGCCCTGCATGCGGTTCTTGTGCGCCGTGCCATCGGCGAAATGGGTGAAGGAAGCTTCGCCGAGCCGGTGCTTTTCCAGCCGCCAGAAATCGCTGAGATCCTCGCCCATGTGGAATCCCACGGGCCAGTCGTAATATTTGCCGTCGATCGATTGGCCGGGCGGTTGGCCTTGCGAATGGCATTGGATGCAGGTGTCGTTGGCGCGCACATAATCGAGCCGCGCCGGGTTGATCACGCTCGCCGCGATCGGATTCTGCACATGCGAACCGCCGGCACCGTGACAGCTTTCGCAGCCGACATTCCATTCGGTCGGGGTCTTGGTCGCGACATCGAAATTGACCGAGTGGCAACCATCGCACAATTGGCTGGTCGGCCGCTGGAAATTATCCGGCGGAAACAGGGTCGCCCACCAATCGGTGCCATTCTTGACGAAATAGGGTCGCCACAGCTTGTGCGTCACATCCCATTGCGCCGAGAGTGGGAAATAATCGTCGCCGATTTTCTTGAAATAGCGCTGCTTCCACAGGCTGCCATAGACGAAGGCAATGTCGTCCGGGGAAAAATTGACCAGCGGGTCGGGCTTGGCGAAATCCGGCAGGATCGCATCCGGATGGCTGTGCGGATCGCGCACGACATTGGCCATCGGCGTCTTTTGCCAGCGGTCGTAAATTTCCGCGTGGCAGGATCGGCAAGCGGCTGAGCCGACATAATGGCCGCCAGTATCGGGCGCGGCGGCCGCCACGGTCGCTACCACGGCGGTTTTCGGCAGATCCCGCAATGCCAGCACCAATTGCCAGACTTCGCGGTCTGGCAGAGCCCAGGATGGCATGCCGGTGTTCCGGACGCCGTTGCGGATATAATAGAAC
>JBAVTK010000223.1:0-5239 GCA_049696095.1 Aliidongia sp.
CAGCTTGCCGCCAAGCCCCCGATCCACGTGCTCCACGATGCCTCCAAAGCTATATCCCCAGCATGTTGGGGATATAGCCAAAGGCGCCCGCAATATCTAGACTCCAAAAATGAGGGGAGTCGTGAGACGGTAGTGAATGGGATAAGGTTTTTCAGCAGTCACTGATAAATGATTGACTGTAAATTCCTCCAGAAGAGCCCTCCTATAGACCGCTTCCAGAAAGCCGTGACCAGGTTCATTCGATACGGTGAAAGCCCCACCAATAATCCATTCCATCAACACCGCAGAACGCGGATCGAGCTTCGCTCTCATCCATCAAATCCGTGGATATCCGCGCGATCCGTGTTCTGCCAAAACAGCGCCGCTCAATACGCATAATCCGTATAGATCGGATCGATCTGGCCTTGCCATTTATCCCGGAAATCGGCCAACAGCTCCTCAGCGAATGTCTGGCCCGAACCCGCGATGGTGAACAGCGTATCGAGGAAATAACCCTCATTGTCACCCGAGCTGTTCAGCCGTGCGCGGCGATGCAGCCCTTGCCGAGAGATTTGCAGCATCTCCAGCGCGATCTCGCGCAAATTCGTGTTGCGGAACGGCGTCTTCAGTCCGAGCCGCGGCACCTGATCGCGCAACGCCCGGATTTCGGCCACGCTCCAATCACGGGTCAGCGCCTCGGCCGCATCGAGCGCCTGGCGATCATAGAGCAGACCCACCCAGAGCGCCGGCAGCGCGCAGAGCCGGCGCCAGGGGCCGCCATCGGCACCGCGCATTTCCAGGAAGCGCTTCAGCCGGACTTCCGGAAAGGCGGTGGTGATATGGTCGGACCAATCGCCCATATGCGCAACCTGGCCGGGCAGCGCCGGCAGCTTGCCTTGCATGAAATCACGGAACGACTGGCCGGCGGCGTCGATATAGGTACCGTCGCGATAGACGAAATACATCGGCACATCGAGCAAATAATCGACATAGCGCTCGAAGCCGAAGCCCTGGTCGAAGACGAAATCGAGCATGCCCGACCGGTCATTGTCGGTATCGGTCCAGATATGGCTGCGATAGGACACGTAGCCGTTCGGCTTGCCCTCGGTGAAGGGTGAGGCGGCGAAGAGCGCGGTCGCGACCGGCTGCAAGGCGAGGCTGGTGCGGTATTTCCGCACCATGTCGGCCTCGGATTCGAAATCGAGATTGACCTGGACCGTGCAGGTCCGATGCATCATGTCGAGGCCGAGTGTGCCGACCTTGGGCATGTAGCGACGCATAATCTCGCTGCGGCCCTTGGGCATGTGCGGCATATCTTCGAGGCGCCATTTCGGCTCGAAGCCGAGCCCGATCATGCCGAGGCCGAGTTCGCCCGCCACCTCGCGCACCTGTTCCAGGTGGGCCTGCAACTCGGCGCACGTCTGGTGAATTGTCTCCAGCGGCGCGCCCGACAATTCGAACTGGCCGCCCGGCTCCAGCGTGATCGAGCACAGATCCTTGGTGAGCGCGAGCGGCAGGTCACCTTCATAAACCGGTTCCCAGCCGAAGCGCGTGAGGCCCATAAGCAAGGCCCGAATCCCCTCAGGTTCGGCATAGCTGGCCGGGCGGTGATCGGCCAGATGGAACACGAATTTCTCGTGTTCGGTACCGATGCGCCAGGCCGATTCGGGCTTACAGCCCTGGGCCAGATACTCAACCAGTTGTGCTTTGCCGGTGATCGGGGCGCCGAGCGAATTAGGCGGTGCGGACATGGGCGATCGAGCCTTCGTCAGGGTTGCCGGGGCCGGTTGCCGTCCCAGTCGCCGGCCAGCGCCTGGAAAATCGCGAGAGCCGCAAATGCCGCCGTGTCGGCGCGCAGGATCCGGGGACCCAGGCCAACGGGTGTAACAAAGGGGAGTTTCCGCAATCCGTCAAGCTCTTCCGGCGCGAAGCCCCCTTCCGGCCCGATCACAAATCCGAGTGGCGCCGGCCCCTGGCTCAGCGCCTGGGCAATCGGCGGTGCCGTGCCGCTTTCATCGCACATGATCAGGCGCCGATCCGCCGGAAAAGCGGCCAGCGCCTGATCGAGCCGCTGCGGCTCGGCGATCTCCGGCACGCTCAGCCGTTCGGTCTGCTCGGCCGCCTCGCGCGCCACGGCGCGCAGGCGTTCGGTATTGACCCGCGCGACATTGGTCCGCCGTGTGATCACCGGCATCAGCCGGGTCGCTCCCAGTTCGGTCGCCTTCTCGACGATGAGGTCGATGCGGGTACGCTTGACCGGGGCGAAGAGCAGCCAGAGTTCCGCCTCGACCGGCTGCGGCCGGGTCTGGCGGTCGAGCCGTGCCACCCCGGCATGCTTGCCCAGCGTCTCGATCACGGCCAGCCATTCGCCCGCCTTGCCGTCGAACAGCGCCAGCGTGTCACCCGGACCAAGCCGCAGCACGCCGCGCAGGTAATGCGTTTGGTCCGAATCGAGCTGCACCGCAGCGCCGACGCCAAGCGGCGCGGTCACATACAGCCGGGCCGCGATATCCGTATCTTCCTGATCCATGCCCGCCGGGATAGCATCCTCGCGGCGGCAAGGAAAGTCTGGCCTCTCAGGCAGAGGCGACCGGCCAGCCGCAGCGGGCCAGTGGTCCCCGCATCGCGTCCGGCGGCGGCGCTTCGGCCGTCACCGGCGGCCGTCCTTCCCAATAAGGCACGGCAATCCGGCGCGACAGCAATTGCATCGGCACCGCCGGATCGGCGCGGCCATAAAACGGATCGCCCAGGATCGGCCAGCCCTGCGCGGCCAGATGCACGCGGATCTGATGGGTCCGGCCGGTGCGCGGCCGGACCTCCAGCCAGGAAAGCCCGTCACCGCGCCCGAGCAGCCGCCAGTCGCTGACCGCCGCCTGACCGCGGTCGGGATCGACGACCATGCGCCAGCCCGCCGGGCCGGTGACCTTGACCAGCTTGCAATCGATCGTGCCGGACGAATCGTCCGGCCCGCCCTCGACCACCGCCCAATAGGTCTTTTCGACACGCCCGGCGCCGAACAACCGCCCGAGCCGCGACAGCGCCTTGGGATGCCGCGCCAGCACCAGACAGCCGCTGGTATCCTGATCGAGGCGATGCGCCAAGGCCGGCACATGGCGCAGTCCGAAACTCAAAGCCGGCAAGTGCTCCTCAAGCGCCTCGCGCGTCTTGGGTCCGGGGTGAACCGGCAGCCCGGCGGGTTTGTCGAGAATGATCAGATTGGCATCGCGCAGCAACACCCGCGCGCGCAATTCATCCGGTGTCACGGCTGGGCGAGTCGGCGGGTTCAGGCGTCGATACCCGTCGGGCCGCAGGACGACAAGATGCGACGTTGACCGCGGCCGCGCCCTGGACGATTTTGCGACGTTCCGCGCCGCCCTGGAGTTTTCTCGCTCATGTCTGAAACCCTACGCCTGACGCTGCGCCGCCCGGATGATTGGCATGTCCATCTGCGCGACGGCGCTATGCTCGAAACCGTGCTGCCCTATACCGCGCGGAGCGTCGCGCGCGCCATCATCATGCCGAACCTCGCCGTGCCGATCACCACAGCAGAAATGGCAAAGGCCTACAAGGCGCGGATTTTGGCGGTGCTGCCGGCCGGCCTGGCGTTCGAGCCGCTGATGACCTGCTATCTGACCGATACGACCGATCCGGACGCCCTCGAATCGGGCTTTCGCGCCGGCGCCTTCGTCGCGGCCAAGCTCTACCCGGCCAAGGCCACGACCAATTCGGCGCTCGGCGTCAGCGATATCCGCAAGCTCGACCGCGTGCTGGAGCGGATGGTGGCGATCGGCATGACGCTGCTGATCCATGGCGAGGTGACCGATCCCGAGATCGACATCTTCGACCGCGAGGCGGTCTTCATCGAGCGCATCCTGATCCCACTGCGCGACCGCCTGCCCGGCTTGCGCATCGTGCTCGAACACATCACTACAGCAGACGCCGCGCGCTATATCGCGGACGCCGCGCCCGGCATCGCCGCGACTGTGACGCCGCATCATTTGATCATCAACCGCAACGCACTCTTTGCCGGCGGCCTGCGCCCGCACGCCTATTGCCTGCCGGTCGCCAAGCGCGAGCGCCATCGTCAGGCCCTGCGCCAAGCGGTCGCGAGCGGCAGCGACCGCTTCTTCCTCGGCACCGACACCGCGCCCCACACGCTCGCCACCAAGGAGGCCGATTGCGGCTGCGCCGGGATCTTCTGCGCGCCGCACGCGCTGGAGATCTATGCCGAGGTATTTGAGGAACTGGGCGCGCTCGACCAGCTCGAAGCCTTCGCCAGCCTGAACGGGCCGAAATTCTACGGGATGGCGCCCAATGCGGCCACGGTGACACTGGTTCGCGGCGAGACGGCGATTCCGGCACTCGTCGGCGAAGCGGTCGGCGGGCTGCGGCCGTTCCGCGGCGGCGAAACGGTCGGATGGCGGGTGGAATGACGGGGAATTCGGATTGCGGTAGGGACGCCCATTACTGAGCGCCCCCCGCACAGATCCGTACGTGCGGCTTTCCCGCATACGGCTCCGACCTCGGGTGTTTGACGGCGAAGCGTTGGTTTGGCCAAGGATGGAGGATGCGGGGTTTGGGGAGCCAGTCATCGGCCAGCTTTCCCATCCGCCGCCACGTCATACGGTGTTTCTGGCCGCGGCGCCGGAGCGTACGCCGCCAGAGATCGATGACGTGGTACCGGAAGGCGCCTATTGCCGGACCATTGGTCGGCACGGCGTGGTATTGGAAATAGCCGGTGACGACCTGCTTGAGCCATTCCGCTGTTTCACGGATCGGCTCATGCATCCGTCGTCGGAGTTCCGCCTTGATTTTCGTGAGTTTCGCCTGCACGCGGTCGCGTCGGCTCTTCCTGTGGATCAGGAATTTGCCTTGGCGGGACTTGCCGCTGATGAAGGTGAAGCCCAAGAAGTCGAACGCAAACTCCTCGAACCGCGCCGCCTCGGTTCGCGCGAATTGCTCGGCGATCGCCGCAGCGTGCGTCTCGGCATCGGCCTGGCCTTGGGCGATGATCCGCTGTGTCGCCGCCTCGGTCAGCGCGTTGCTGTCACTCTCCAGGCTGTCGGCGGGCGGGAGCGGCAGCGCGAACAAATCGGCGAAGTCGGGATACCAGGTTTCGAGCGGCGGCAGCGAGGTGGTGAGGGCGGTCAGGTTGGCATTCACCCGCTCGGGCGACACGGCGGCAAGAAACGGACCCTCCGGATCGGCAAAATCCCATAGTGTGTCGTGGAAGGTCGCCCAATCGATCACCTGGCTCGGT
>JBAVTK010000224.1:0-1622 GCA_049696095.1 Aliidongia sp.
CATGTCCCCGAGCCGCCAGATCGCCGCTCCCACAAAGGCCCCGATCACGATCCCGGGTCCGAAGATTCCGCCCGATCCGCCGGTGCCGATCGACCGTGACGTAGCAACAATTTTGACGACGGCCAGCGCGATCATGACTCGCTGGCGGGTACCCGTGCTCACGAGACCGCATTCAGCGCTGCTAGGGCCTGGTCGATTTGGTCATACGCATACGCCACCATGTCGGCGGTGGTCATGGTCTCGCCCGTGCGGGCGAGCGATTCGTAGGTCTTGTCGCCGAGGACATCACGAAGGTGGGCGATCGCCGTGTTCAGTTGGGGATAACTCGCAAGCGAAAAGAGACTTGCGGCGAACCCGCTGATGATCGCGGCCTGTTCGTTGTGTCCGAGCCGGTCCAATAGGGACACGAGTATTGCCAGCGGGTTCAGCAAGAGAGCCACGTTGCCGACGTCGTAATAGCGGCCGATTAAAACCATCAGAGTTTCGAAACATGCGATGGGGTCACGGTGGGTAGCCGCAACAAGCAACACCGTTGACGCCGAAGCCGATTCCAGCTGTCGGTTGCCGCTCTCCTGAGCGATCGTCAGGGCTCGGCGTAGGGCGTCATAAGCCGCGGCGGGATCAGCATCGTAGTAGGCGAGGCCGTGCGCCAACAGCGCCATGCAGGCCGTGCTCGGAGCGCCAGCGGCGTCCGCCGCGGCGAGCAGGCCCTGCGACGCCGCCCTCGCTTCATCGCCTTCACGTAGGAAGTAGAACGCCATAACCAGACATGCGCGGGTGACCGTTTGAGGACCCGTCTCTTGTTCGATCGCACTGCGGCACGACTCAGCCCACCGTTTGTTCTGACCGGCATGGGTGTACACAATCCCGGTCGAGCTTTGCAACTCATAGAGAACCTTGTCGAAATCGCCGCTCTCCGGTAACTGGCGGCTGGCATCGAGATAGCCGACGGCGTCGTCTAACCGCCCCGCCGCGTAGCACTGCGAGGCGACCACGTACAGCTGCGCAAGCCGCCGATGGTTTGCCCTGCGTGCAGATTCAATGAGTTCCTCTGCCCACCCAACGGGCTCGTACTGTTCGACCATAATGCCGAGGAGTGCCGCGTAGAAGGCGAGGGCCACGGCGCTGTCGAGATCGCCTTGGTCGGCAGCCCAGCGGAATGCGGTTCGCAGATTGGACAATTCGGCGGTGAACCACATGTAGGTCTCGCGTTGTCGGGGGCTGTCCCACAGGGCCATGATGTCGGTTTCGCGTTCGGCGAAGTACCGCGAGTGGGCGGCCCGAATCTCGGATGCTTCGCCGCGGACGACGAGTTGTTCCTCCGCGAACTGGCGGATGGTCTCCAGCTTCGAATACCGGGTACGTCCCGCTGACCGGTCGGCGACCAGCAGCGACTTGCGCACCAATGCATCGAGCAGATCGAGGACGGCAAGGTCGTCTGCGTCGTCGAATCCTGCTACCGCGCAGGCGCTTTGCAGGTCGAATCCGCCGGCGAACACCGAACACCGCTCCAGCAGCGCCTTTTCCGTGTCGTCGAGGAGCTCGAAAGACCAGGCGACGGCGTGGCGCAGGGTGTGATGACGTTCCAGAGCGCGTCGCGAGCCCACGAGCAGCCGGAACCG
>JBAVTK010000225.1:0-5682 GCA_049696095.1 Aliidongia sp.
CCGGAATCTTGTGCAGGCGCAGTTTGATCTTGGTGAAGAAACCGAGCGTGCCCTCCGACCCGACCAGGAGCCGCGCCGGGTTGAACGGCGTCTCGCCCAAAGTGTCGAGATTATAGCCGCCGACCCGACGCAGCAGCTTCGGCATATGACGCTCGATCTCGGGCGCCAGGTCGGCATGGAGACGGTGCAGCACGCCCAGCATCTGGCCCGGCACATCGCCATGCTCGGCGAAAAGATGGCGAGCGCCATCGGCCAGGATCGTTTCGACCGCCAGGACATTCTGCACCATGATCCCGTACTGAATCGAGCGCGCGCCGCAGGAATTGTTGCCAGTCATGCCGCCGATCGTCGCCCGATTGGCCGGCGAGACATCGATCGGAAAGCTGTAGCCGGTCGGCTTCAGGCGTTTGTTCAACTGGTCGAGCACGATGCCCGGCTCGACCGTGACCGTTTCACCAGCAAGATCGGTTTCCAGCACGTCGTTCATATGCCGGCTTACATCGATCACCAGCGCGCGCCCGACCGTCTGGCCGCATTGCGAGGTCCCGGCGCCGCGTGGCAGCACCGGCACGCCGGCCTCGCGCGCGATTTCGATCGCGGTCGCGATGTCCTGGCTGTGCTTGGGCAGCACCACGCCGATCGGTTCGATCTGATAGATCGAGGCATCGGTCGAATAGCGGCCGCGGGTAAAGGCGTCGAACCGCACCTCGCCCTCAATCTCGCGCGCCAGGCGTTGCGCGAGCGCCGGATCACCCGGCCGGGTCCGCTCGCCTGAGATACGCATAAGCTCCATCCTTCTCGCCGATCGTCGGGCGCACAATGCCGCAATCACCCGCGAAATACAGCGGCGTTGGCGGCGCAGGCCGGATCGAATTTCGACATGGCGGGGCGAGTCATTCCTCGAAATGCATATACCTGGATGGGGAGTAAGGCACACGCATATCGATGCCGAGCAGCTTGGGGCTGACCACGGCATTGCGGACCAACATTTCGAGCGGCACCGCCGGGTAATCGGCCAATGCCGTGCGCTCGGCCGCTTCGAGCAGCTCGCGGCGCACAGCCGGATCGAGTGCGGTCGAGGCACGGTGCAGCACGGCATCGAACTCGGCATTGGCATAGCTTTGCAGATTGAGCGCGTGGGCATCGCTGCGGAAGACGTCGAGGAACGGCTCGGCATCGTCATAGGGGAAGTTTTGCGCGGCGAAGCCGATATCGTAATCGCGGCTTTCCATCGCCTGGATCCAGACCTGCCCCTCCGAATTCTTCAAGTCGAGATCGACGCCGAGCGGCTGCCACATCGACCGGACGGCGAGCGCGAGGTGACGGAAGGTTTCGTCGGTCGGATAGCTGACGGTCAGGGCGAGATGATGATCGCGTCCATATCCGGCCTCGGCCAGCAGCGCCTTCGCCCGCGCCAAACGATCCGCCGCGGACTGGTCGCGCCAATCATAGGATTGCGCCATGTAATTGGAGATCGCAACCGGGACCAAGCCATAGGCCGCCGGCTCGCCGCGCTGATCGACCTTCGTGACTAACGCATCGCGGTCGAGCGCCAGGTTCAAGGCCTCGCGAATCCGGCGATCGGTCGCCCAAGGGCCGCGGGTCATGTTGAAGAACATATAGAGGATGCCGAATGCCGGCGCGGTTCTGACCTCTGCTGGACGGTTTTCGTGCGCCCAACTCAGACCGATCCGGTCGAGCCGCGCGAGATCAAGCTCACCGGCTTGATACCGGCGCAGCGACGCCGCATCATCGGGTGCGATCAGCCAATGCACTTCGTCGAGCCGAACCGTTGCGGCATCAAAGAAGGTCTGATTCTTGGCCAGGACGATCGCCGATTGCGGCGTCCAGCTTTTCAAGACGAACGGGCCGTTGCCGACCAGATGCTCCGGCTTGGTCCAGTCGTTGCCCCATTTTTCCAGAGTCGCCCGATGCAGCGGCAGCACGTAATTATCGGTCATATGCAGCAGCAGGATCGGTTGCGGTTCGATCAGATGCAAGCGCAGCGTCAATGGATCAGGCGCCTCGACGCCGAGCTTGGTCAAATCCCGCTCGCGGCCGGCGGTGATCTCCTTGGCATTGACGACATGGTCGAGGGCCGAGGTGTCGGCGGCGGCCGTCCTCGGATCGACCAGCCGGCGGAAGGAATAGACGAAATCCTCGGCTGTCACCGGCTCGCCGTTCGACCAATGCGCGTCTGGGCGCAAGTGGAAGGTCCAGACCAGGCCGTCGTCGGACATTTCCCAATGCGTCGCGATACCCGGTACTGGTCGGCCTTGCTCCGACAGGGTGACGAGGCCGGCAAACAGGTCGCCGGCAATGGCGATCGACGCATCGAGCACCGATTTCTGTGGATCGAGCGTATCGGGCTCATCGAGCGAATACCGATGCAACACGGCAGCGGTGGCGGGGGCAATTACCCAAAACAGGGCGAGCACGGCGAACGCCATAGCGATTCGCCTAAGCCCATGGCGCGGATCAAGTCCTTTGCAAAGATTGATCACCAAGCAGATCCCCATTTCCTGAACGGTGTGGGGAAGCATCAGTGAAATGACGGAGAATTACCAGAGTTGCCGCCGTTCCTCGCCCGATTGTCCGGGTGATCTTCGCCGCTCATCCGATGCTTGACCGGATCACCTTGTCGTAGATTTCCGGCTTGAAGCCGGCAATGAGTGTACTCCCGAACGCCAGAACCGGCCGTTTGATCATCGACGGCTGTGCCAGCATCAGCGCAATCGCCTTGTCCTCGGTCAGTGCGAGCTTGTCGGCGTCCGGCAGTTTGCGGAAGGTCGTGCCGGCGCGGTTCAGCAGCGCTTCCCAGCCAAGCTCGTTCGCCCAGCCTTGCAGACGCACACGCTCGATCCCGGCGATTTTATAGTCGTGGAAAGCATAGCTGACGCCATGCTCGTCGAGCCAGGCGCGCGCCTTTTTCATCGTGTCGCAATTCTTGATGCCATAGAGGGTGACCTGCTGCACCATCGGCTTCGTGCTCCCGCCCAAGGTCTCATTGCCCCGGCTCAAATCCCCAACGCCGCCTCGCGCTTGGCCTTTTGCCGCTCGACCCATCGGCAGCTCCAAATCGAGATTTCGTAGAGCAGGCAAAGCGGCAGTGCGAGGCCGGTCATGCTGATCGCGTCGGGTGGCGTCACCAGCGCCGCGGCCGCGAAGTTCAGGACGATGGCATAGCGGCGTTGCTTGACCAGGAACTGGGACGTGATCAGCCCGACCCGGGCCAATAGGGTCAACGCCACGGGCATCTGGAAGGCAAGACCGAAGGCAAAGATCAGGGTGAGCGAGAGCGAGAGATATTCGCTGATCTTAGGCTCGGCCGAAATCGCCAGCGATGCGGCCGTCGCCGGCTGCTCGAAGCTGAGGAAAAAATGAAAAGCCGCTGGAAAAATCACGTAGTAGGCCAGCGCCCCACCCAGGAAGAACAGCGCCGGCGTCGCCACCAGATAAGGCAGGAACGCGCCACGCTCATTCTTGTAGAGGCCGGGTGCCACAAACATCCAGACCTGGCTGGCGATGATCGGAAACGACAGGAAACACGCCGCCCAAAAGGAAATCTGCACCCGCGTGATGAACGCTTCGGTGAGCGCCGTATAGATAATGCGGAAATCCGGCCGGTTGCTCAACTGGTCCTTCAGCGGCTGGATCAGGAAATTGAGCAGCTCGTCGCCGAAATAATAGCAGGCCGCCCAGGCGATGATCAGCCCGACGCCCGAGATGATGAGGCGGCGGCGCAACTCGATCAGGTGGTCGAGCAAGGGCATGCGGCCGTGGTCCAATTCCTCGGTCATGGCGCGGCCGGGATCGTCGGAGCGTGTGCGGCCTGTTCCGCCGCCGGCACAACTTCAGGAGCCGCAACGGATTCAGGTGGTGGGGCTTCCGATCCGGCAACAGCCGGCATTGGCGGCGGGCTTTCGGGGAACAACGGCTGGGTCAAGGCGCCTTCGGGATCGACCGTCTTATGAATCGTTTTGTCGAGGTCGAAATGCGTGGCCTCATGCAGGGATTTGCGCACATCGTCGAGTTCGGCCTCGCGAATCATATCGTCAATGCTGCTCTGGAACTCCCGCGCCATGCCGCGGGCACGACGCACCAAGACGCCCACGGTCTTCAGCGCCTTGGGCAGATCCTTTGGACCGATCACGACCAAGGCAACGGCGCCGATCACCATCAGCTCGGACCACGCGAAATCAAACATTGATGCTTATGCCCTATCGGTCATGGACGACGCCCTTCAGCGCCCGGCACCGTCAGGGGGACGGCCCGGCCTGAGCCCGCCGCCGTAAACCACCAACCCCGCGATCACAAGAACCAGAAAAACCTGCCAGATACCGATCGCGACCACGAGGCGCTCCTGCCCATTTATGTGTGAACGGTGCGGATCATGGCAGAAACCTCGGCCCCTGGCAACGAGGCGGGGCGCATGCGGCAGGGCATCGCACGCAACTTTCTGCCCGGCTCGGTTCTGCCTGTGGCCCGGCCAGGCATCACGCCCGAAAAAGGCCGCCGATGAAGGACATCGGCGGCTCCCGTCCTGGACGGACTTGGTCAAGGGTTTAGAGCGAGCGCAGGAAGTCGACCAGCTCCTGCTGCTGTGTCTGCGACAACGCATTGTAGTTGTTGATGACGGTATTGGCTTCCGAATTGGCGCCGGAATGATCTTCAATCGCGACAGTGATATCCGAGGTCCGGCCATCGCTCAGGAAGAAAACGCGCTGTCCGACGCCCCAAAGCGGCGCGGTGCGGAACTGATTGCCGACGGCACCACCCTGGATGATGTGGTCATTGAGCTTGGCTCCCATGTCATGCAGCGCGAAATCACTGTACGGATGGTAGGTCACGTTGTTTAGATTGCCGTTGCCATAGGCCGAAATGCTCGTCACATGCGAGACGATATGGCAGGCATCGCAGCCGACGCTTTTGAAAACCGCCAACCCGGCCGTCGTCGTCGTCGTCGCGGCAGCGGGGATCGGCGGACCGGACAGACGGATGAAGTTTGTGAAGTTCACGACGTCGGACGAGAATTGCGACGCACCGAAGGTCAAACCGGGAACCTGGGTGTTCGGTAGCTCGTTGGCGACATCTTCCGGCAGGCCGTTGAAGAGGCAGTTGACCTGATCGGTCCGCTCGTTCGGGAACACATCGTTGGTCACGCCTTGCTCGACATTATATGCCTCGCCAGCAAAGATCATGATCGACTTGTTCTGCGCCTTCCAGCCGAACTTCATGATCGTGCCGTCATTGCCGCTGAGCTGGAACACACCTGGCGAGACACCGTCGTTCGACTGCTCGGTCGCCGCGGCGGCTTCATCGGCAACGAGATTCCGATCAGGCGTATTTTCGACCAGCCCGAGGCCGAAGAGCGGCGTCGGGATGCGGAAGCTGATATTGTTGTTGGCGATCGCCTGCGGGAAGTTCGGCTGAGTAGCCGTGCAACCTGGCGCGTCGCTGCGGCCGGTGATCACAAATAGGTCATGCACACCGCTGTCGGTCGTGCCATCGGGATTGGTGATGAAGCGCGCCTCAAGCGTCGGACCATTCGCCGTAATGAAGGGCGGGATCGTGTTCTTCGCGCCGTCGAGCGTCGCCGTCCGGATCTGCGGGTTCTTCGCCGGGCTGGTGCCACCGACCGTCGGCTGGGCATGGCACTCGGCGCAATCCGTGCCGTTGAAC
>JBAVTK010000226.1:0-4927 GCA_049696095.1 Aliidongia sp.
CAGCGCCGGGATCACGGCGTTCAAGGCCTATGTCGCGGAAAGCCGGGCGCGCTATACCAATTGGACGATGGTCTCGGAAGCCGCCGTTCATGATGCCGAGAAGCGCAGCCGGGCGCTCGGCGATGCCCGGCCGGTGACCCGCGCCGATCTCTGGCGACGCGTCGCCGAAGATATGACGGAAAAGCCCTATAGGGCGCTGGCCATTGATCTGGTCGAAGCCGCCAGAAAGCGGCGGGATCTCGCGGTCGATATCTTCCTGCGCCAGGCGCACCAAATCGAACGCTCGGGGTTGGTGGGGCTGAATATCGGGAAGGAACTCCAGGATCGGGCGCGGGCAAACCGGGTCCGCAAGACGCTCGGGCGATCCTTGGCCGCGCTGGATGCGGCGCTTCAGCGGAACGAGACGATGGCCCGGACACTGGCGCGGGATGCGACCGACCTCTGCGGGCATTGCGCGACGAGGGCGCGGCGGCCCGTCGAAAAATCGAGCAGATAGCGGACGCTACCCGCAGGTCGCAGATTGGCTCGTCTCCTGGACCTTGATCCTTGCGACGCTGTTGTTGATCCGGCGATCAAGGTCGATGCGGCAATGTCCGAATCACGCGCTCAGTCAGATACCTCGCCGTTTTCCTGAGGTGTTTCAGGGCCGAGCCGTTCAGCAGCGAGCACCAGATCGACGATTTGTTCGATCCGGCGACACGGTTCCTCGGGCAGCATTGGCGCTGATGGCGGCAGCGAGCGGACCGCCCGAGCGGCATCGTGTGCGGCCATCGCTGCCAATGCGCGGGATCGGGCGACCGGTCGCATCAGACGCCGCGACAGTTCGATATTCATTAGCGCGTCGAACAGACCGGCATCGAGCGGATCGGACGAGGTGCTGGGACCGCCGCCACCGCTTTGTGGGTCGAGGCCGTCCTCAAGCATCGGCGTGAACGGCGTGTTGACCAAGCCGGCACCAAGACCGAACTCCAGCGGCCGGTCGAGGAACGGTACCGCGTCGACCGCAGTCAGCCCAGCCTCGATACAGTCCGCTGCCGGCTTGCCTGCCTTGGCCGCTTCCGCCATCGCCCACACCATCGCGACCAGCGTAGCCGATGGATCATCGTCCGCGTATGCGGCCAGCAGGCGCCGTTCGATCCGTGCCGCGATCTCGCGCCGCCGCCGCGTCGTGTCCAATATCTCCGGCCCCGGTGGCGGCAGCCGAAGCGGCCGATTCAGCCGCATCGGCCCGGATACCTCGATCGCGGCATGGAACAGCTTGGCGTAGATCCGGCGCCCACCGAACAGGATGATCGCCTCGCCCTCGATCAAGCGCTGGAGATCGCTCCAGTCGATCCGGCTGACCTGCCGGATTTCGGCATGCTGGGCTTCGCGATATTCGCCGGTCGCACCGCCCTGATAGGTCGTCGCCTGGGTGATATAGGTCTGGCCGGCGGTCTGCTCGATCCATCGGCGGGTCCGCCCGGCATCCTGCTGGCGCATCGCCACGGTCAGATTGGCGTTGCCCAGCAGCGATTGGGTTTTCTCGCCGAGCCGCGCCCAGATCCCGCTCACCTCCTGGAACCCCAGCCAGAACATGATGTTGAGCCCGCGCCCCATCGCCAGCATCCGGTCGAGGCCGCTGGTCGCGTAATAGGCCAACTCGTCGAGCACGATTTGGAACGGCGCCACCCCCATGCCGGGTTTGTTGGCAACGATCTCGGCATACTCGCCTTCGAGCCGGGCGCCCAGGATCTGCGCCATCATCCCACGCAGGCTGGCGACGACGATCTTGCCCAGCGCCGCCAGCGTGTCGTCGGAATTCTCCAGCGCCGGCAGATTGACCACCAGGATGCGCCGGTTCAGCACGATATCGCGCATCTCGACATCGCCCTGCTCGACCTTGAAGATATGGCCGAGGCTGACCGCCAGCTGCGTGAAGGTGGCGGTAAAATAAAACAGCGCGAAGCCGTGCTGCTTGAACGGCTCGTCGGTCTTCTGCTTGTTGTAGTCGAGGCTGGTGTCGTAGCCTGGGATCTCGCCCAGATAGGCCTGGAGCGGATAGATCAGATCCTCCGGCATGTCCGGGACGGGGATCTCGTCGATCCGGCCGGTCTCGGGGTTGCGGCTTTCGAACACGCGCCGGGTCGCCAGCTTCCAGATGCCGCGCAGTTCGAGCGCGAAGCGGATCTTCTCGATAGTGATCGGCACATTCTTGTGGTCCCGCATCCAGGTCAGCACCGGCGCCATGGTGCCGACCAGTGCAATGGCCCGGCTGCGGAACACGCCATTGGCGTCTTCCGGCCGTTGTTCGCCCAACTGGCTCGCCAGCAATTCGCGGATCGAATCGGCATTGCCGATGGCGAACGGGTTGAAGCTGTTGGAGTCCCTGGCGCCGCTCGCGACCATGAAGTTCAGCACCAGCACATCATCCTCGCGGCCGAACCGGCGGCCCAGTGCCAGCACCTCGCCGAACAGCCGGTTGTCGGCCTTGCCATCGACCAGCACGAAGCCGCTGCCCTGGGCCAGCGCATTGGCGAGGAAACTCAGGATCGCCGTGGTCTTGCCGGCGCCGGTGGTACCCGGAATCGTGCCGTGCTGCCGGCCATCTTCCGCGGAGAGCCACAATTCCCGGCCACTCGCCCAATCCCGGCCGAGATAGATCGTACCGCAGGCCGGCCGGGGCTTTCGGGTCGCCGGGTCTGGATAGTTCCAGTCCGGCATCCCGGCGCTGGCCGGCAGCCGCATGGGCAGCTTCACCCGGCGGGTCAGCACCCAACCGGCATAGGTGAGCGAGAGCGGGACGATGAGGTTCACAGTGGCGGGGGCCAGCATCATGACGCCAGCGCTCGCCGCCAGCACCAGCCCGGAGAACGAACTCATCAGCAGGGCAGTGAGACGAACCGTGATCGGCCGGATGTCGCGCAGTGCCTGGGCGCCGGTCCGTTCGTATCGTTCTTGCGGGCCGAGGATCTCGCGGGGGATCATGGCCTGACTTAAGGGTTGAGCCCGAACGCCGCTGGCCCGACCGGATCGCTGCTGGGTGGCGGGGTGACATGTCCCGGCTGCGCCAGTTGGTGCGCGAGCGCCGATGGGAGTGCCGGGGCCGGCTCGGACCCATTCGCCTGCGGACGGTTGACCGGCCCGGTTCCGGCATTGCCCAAATGGTGCGAGACCCAGGTCGCGCCGAACGCCGAGAGGCCGACCAGCAACAGGATCCCCACCGCCTTCCGCAGCGGGCGGTCACGTGAAGGGGCCACGTCGCTGCCGCCTTCCGCTGTTCCGGTGACGTGCAAATAGAGATGAACATGCTCGTGACTGGGTTCGGCCGAGGTTCCCTCGGGCAGATGAACATGCAGCTGAATCGGCTGCGATGGTTCGATCGGCATTATCGCTCCTCCTTCCGGCTCGAACGGCCAGTGTCAGACAGCGTCGTGCGAATGGCGGCAACGGCCTGATCGAGCGCCGGGATCAGGATGCGTTCGCCGGCTGCGATTTCGGCCGCCCAATGGGCACAGGCACCCAGCGCCTCGATGCGCGGATTGGGGTGGCCGTAGCGGCCGCCGCCCAACGGAAAACCCAGCGAATGCAGCGCATACCAGAGCCGGCGATCGACCAGCTTCAGCCAGGCGAACTGGCCCGGCGCCAGCACGCCGCCGCGCAGCCGTGCCTCGGTCAGCAGCGTCATCAGATAGGGCGTGGTAAAGCCATGCCGCGCAGCAAGCGCCAACGCCGGGCCGCCGACATCGGGATCGGCGATCCAGTGATCGGCCCGCTCGACCAGCACCGCCGGAAACGACAAAGGGGTCTCCGGCCCGTGGCGATCCTCCGGCGCTCGGACGGCAAGAGACTGTGCCAGAGCGCCGATCAGATCGAGGGCTTCCGGCCGCTTGCGCGCGGCATGGAGCGCGAACACGGCGAGCATGCAGCGAACCGGTGGCGTCGCCCGATCCGGCCCACGCCAGAGCGGCCCCAATTGCCGGCCGAGTTCGAGCCGCGCCGACGCCTCATCGAAGGCGCCATGCTGATCCGTCGCCCAGCAGGCGACCCATTCGCCGACACTCAGCGCCGGATCGGCCGGCCGGGGCGATCCGTTGGTCCGGGGTGCCACCAGACTCAGGCGGCGGCCGACGAAGGCGGCGATGCAGCCGAACCGCTTCGCCTGCTCGCGGATCAGACCGTCGAGATCGAGATTCCGACAAAAGCGCGACGGTGCGGCCCGCCGGAAACAGAGCACGCCCAGCGCGGAAACGACCAGTGCGGCCGGAACCCGAAAGAACAGGCCGATGTCACGCCATAGCCCTGCGATCTGCCGGAAAGTCACCAATTCCGGATCGGCCGCCAGCATTTGGGCGTCGGCGATGGCGAACCGGTCGGTGAAATAGCCGGCGAATACCATCTCCCAATGGGCCAGCCGCATCGCCACCGCGCAGACCGCGCCATGGTGAAACTGCCAGAGCAGAAACCCGCCGAAGCCCAGCCCGATGACGATCGCCGCCAGGCTGAAGAGGGTATAGTCGTCGGTCGAGGCGAAGCTGCCGCGATAGGGACCGGGCCGCATCTCAGCCATGCTCCCCGACCCGGCGCAGCGCATCGCGCGCCACCCGTTTCAGATAGGCCGCCTTGCGGGCCGGATCATGCGAATGATAGATCCCGACCCCGTCCCAGAGATCGCCATGGGCCTCGTCGATCGCTTGGCGCAGAATCCACGCCCCGCCCTCGAGATTGGCGCAGATCTCATCACGCAACGCCGCATAGACCGCTTGCTTCGGCGCCCGCCAATGCCGGGCCAGCTTGACGAGCCAAGTGTCATTGACCTGCATCGGGCCGATATCGACGCTGCCATTCCGGTTCACCGTGACGCGACCGAGCGAACCGCCCTCGACATCGAGCAGGATCACCAGCAGGGCCGGCGGCAGGTGATAGGCCTCGGCCGCTGCGGCGAGGC